>DDKG01000072.1:32660-36037 GCA_002339265.1 Massilia sp. UBA2604
CCGAACTTCGGCACGCTCAATCCGGCCCTGACCCTGGTGCCGTCGACCGTCAACGTGCCGGGCAGCGGCAGCGCCGGCAACCCCTACCTGGAGCCGACCCGCTCGACCAATATCGACGCCACGCTCGAGTACTACTTCCAGAAGAACGGCTTCGCCCAGATCGCGCTGTTCCACCGCGACATCGACGGCTACGAGCAGAGCTTCACCCGCGACGAAGTCATCGACGGCCAGGTCTACCGCGTGACGCGGCCGCAGAACTCGGGCAAGGGCCGCCTGCGCGGCGCCGAGTTCGGCGTCCAGAAGTTCTTCGACTTCCTGCCCGGCCAATGGAGCAACTTCGGCGCCCAGGCCAACTACACCTGGATCGACGGCGAAAACCAGAGCCGCACCGCGTTCGACAGCGACACGTACACGACCACGCCGCTCACCGGCGTGGCCAAGAAGAGCTACAACTTCGCGCTGCTGTACGAGGGTAACGGGATCACCGGCCGCCTGGCCGCGACCCGCCGCGGCGACTACGTCGAACAGATCGCCGAAGCGCCGTTCAACCAGGACCGCGTGGTCAAGGCCGCGACCTTCGTCGACCTGAGCATCGGCTACGAGATCAACGACAAGGTCTCGCTGCAGTTCGACGCAATCAATCTGACCAAGGCGAAGTTCGAGAGCTCGCTGGGCGAATACATGCCGCGTGACGTGCGCTACAACCCGACGACCTACGGCCTGAGCCTGCGGTTCCGGATGTAATGGCGCTCAGCCTTCCTGCGGCGCGCGCCGCAGGAAGGCCTGCATCACCTCGCGGCGGCGTTCGTCGCCGTGCAATGCGGCGTCCAGCTCGTCGGCGTCGGGCCGCACGCCATGCCGCAGCAGCAGCGCAAGGACGTCGATCCGCCAGTCGAAGAATTCCGTCTCCACCGAATACAAATCCCAGGGCGTGCTGTCGAGCGCGGCGAGGAAGGCGGGCAGCGCGCCGCCGTCGACGTTCGCACCCGCGGCTAGCGCCAGCTCGACCATCGTTTCATCCAGCGAGGCCGCGGCGGCCGCCAGCACCTTCCTGTCGCGGGCATCCGCGCCGTGCTCCAGCAGCCATTCGAAGGCCTCAATGGCGAGATGGCACGCCGCCGCAGCCAGCGCCGCGCCGCCGGCGTCGGCGATGTCCACTTCCTGCGCCAGCAGGAAGGCGAGGGTGGACGTGTCGTTGGCCGCGGCCGCAGCGGGGAAGGCGATGTCCAGCACTTGCTGCCGCGTAGCGCCGCCGTGTTCGAGCAGGCAGGCCAGCACCGCTTCATGTTCTGCCGCGGCAGCGATGGCGGCGCCGCCATCGTCCAGCGGATCGGCGCCCTGTTCAAGGGCGCGCCGCACCGCCTCGGCGTTGCCCTGACGGCAGGCCATCTCCAGAAAGCGCTTCCAGAACGCTGCCTGCCAACCTTCGGGACGCACGCCGTCGTGGACGAAGGTCTCGCGCAGCCCGGCCATGCGGCCGGCGACGAAGGCGCCGAGCCATGGGTCGGCCGTCTCGAGCAGCAGCGCGCCGCCATTGTCCGACACCGAGGCGGAAACCGAATCTGGCCAGGGAGTGTCGGCCTCGATGACCGCTTCGTGCAGCGCACCGAGCGCCAGCCGCAGGTCGACGTCGAAGGCCGAACCCCAGGCCAGCAGGGCGCCCAGTTTCAGGTGGGGCGGCAGGCTGCACATGCCGGTGAACGCCAGCACGGCGTCGGCATAGCGCGGTTCGGGATAATTCGGGGCGCTCTGGTGCGCTTCGAGTAGCTGGTGCCAGAGGGCGCCGATCTCGTCCAGCGTACGGCATTGTTCGAGCGGTAGATACCAGGGGGACATGGGCAGGTTCGTGTGGTGAGCGAACCCTGCAGTATCCATATTGTTGCGACGGGCTGCGTCGTAACGCGCCAGGTGCGATCCGCAGCCGGCTGCGACGCCGGGCAGGTCAGGATACCTTGCGCGGCGGCGCGGTGTCCGCCACCATTTCCATCACCGAATTACGCTTGTCCAGCAAATGCAGTGACAGGATCGCCGCCAGGCGCTTGCCGTCGCGGGCCTCGAGCGCTTCCATCATCTGGCGATGTTCTTCGATGGCCTGGTCCCATTTTTCGGGAACGATATTGGATTTGAGCCGCAGCGACTGCAGCCGCCGGTTCATGTTCAGGTAAGTGTGGTGGAGGACCGAGTTGCGGGCGGCCTCGGAGATCTTGTTGTGGATCGCCTGGTTGCGGCTGTAGTAGCCGGGCAGGTCTCCCTGTTCGCGGCAGGCCAGCATCGCGTCGTGCAGGCCCCGGATCTCGGCGACTTCCTCCTCGGTGATGCGGGCGCAGGCGTGCTCACCGGCCAATGCTTCGAGTCCGCTGACGAACTCGAAGGTTTCCCATATTTCTTGCTGCGACATCTTGTAGACCGAGGCGCCACGATTCGGCGAGATCTCGATCAGTCCCTCGGCGGCGAGCGCTTTCAATGCTTCACGCAAGGGCGTGCGAGAAATGCCCATGGTCTCGCACAGTTCGCGCTCGTTGAGTTTCATCCCGGGAGGGAACACGGACTCGACGATCAGCCGGCGCAGGTGGGTAACCACCGTGTCGTGCAGGTGCTGCCGGGCCAGCTTTGGAAGAGCAGGCGCCGCTGCGCCACGTACCGAAACTGGATCAACTTCCGAGTCTTGCATTCAATGTCTCCACATCCATAATTTTGGAAGAATTCTATCATTCGGCCGTATTTGCATTACTGAAAGCCGGCTTAACTTATCGAAAATAATGACCTGTCTCGCATAAGACGCAGCGGCGATATGTTCCATTCCCGCAACAAATCCCGGTGCGTGGTCGTACCTGGCGTAAGTTGCCATTCGATTTGACCAAGTATTAACCGGTGCGACAGTGGCGTACGCCCATCATTCCCGGGCTCCGACGCGCTGTCGCTTTTTTCTTTCATTCACGTGGTCGAAAGACCGCCGTTTTCTGGCGACCGCAAGCTGGCGACAAACGCCATCGACCCGGTCAAATCAGGGCCTCTCGATATGGCAATCGGATTAATCAGAACCTTCTAAAGGTTCTGAAAGTTCGAAACTGCCATTCTAGCAGGTGAGGCATAACCCATGCATTAACTATTGGTAACACTCGGAAAGTCGCAGGAGAGTAGCTTGATCGACTGCGCATCCCCTCAACAGCGACCATGGGTTAAAAATTTCTTTATAGAAATTACCCATTGCGGGTATCGGGGATTGGCATACCACCCCACTTATTGGTACTATGTATCTTGCAGTTTGCATACAAAATACATTCTTCACATTGAGAGAGAGACTTCATGTCCGACGATCAGCAATCCCCATCGCGGCGGCGCCTCATCAAGAGCCTGGTGTTCGTGCCCATGGGCGC
>DDKG01000072.1:36211-37487 GCA_002339265.1 Massilia sp. UBA2604
CGGAAGGCAAGCCGAATCCCTACACGCCCAAGTTCTTCAACGCGAAGGAATGGAAATTCGTGATCGCCGCGGTCGATCGCCTGATTCCGCATGACGAGCACGGCCCAGGCGCCGTCGAACTGGGCGTGCCCGAGTTCATCGACCGCCACATGCAGTCGCCGTACGCGTCCGGCAGTATCTGGTACATGCAGGGCCCGTTCCTGGAAGCCACTTCCGAGTTCGGCTACCAGGGCAAGCTGGCGCTGAAGGACATCATCCGCGTCGGCATCGCCAACGTCGATGCCTATTGCGCCAAGACCTACTCGGGCAAGGCCTTTGCCGACCTCGACGTGCGCATGCAGGAGTCGGTCCTGAAGGAACTCGAAGGCGGCAAGATCAAGCTCGCCGACATCTCCTCGAAACAGTTCTTCGCCGACTTCCTGTCCGAGACCCGCGCCGGCTACTTCTCCGATCCTAGCCACGGCGGCAACAAGGACATGGGCGCCTGGAAGATGATCGGTTACCCAGGCATGCGCGGCGACTACCTCGAATGGGTGGGGATTCGCGACAAACCGTATCCACTGGGACCGGTGGATCTGGCAGGACGTAGGGGATAAGAGAATATGGCAATCGTAAAAGAGAAAAAAGACGTCGTCATCGTCGGCGCCGGCTGGGTCGGCGCCATCATGGCCAAGGAATTGACCGACGCAGGCTTGAATGTGGTCATCCTCGAACGCGGCCCTGACCGCGACACGCAGACCGATTTCGCGTATCCGCGCGTGATCGACGAACTCGAAGGCTCGGTGCACCGCAAATACCTGCAGTCGCTGGCGCAAGAGACCGTGACCATTCGCCACAACCTGAACACCGTGGCCGTGCCGAAGCGCCGCATGGGTTCGTTCAAGCCGGGCACCGGCGTGGGCGGCGCGGGTTCGCACTGGTCGGGCGTGCACTTCCGCGCGCTGCCGGAAGACTTCAACCTGCGCAGCACGATGGAGCAGCGCTACGGCAAGAAGATCATGCCTGCAGGCATGTCGATCCAGGATTTCCCGGTCACGTATGAAGAGCTGGAACCGCATTTCTCGCACTTCGAATATGTGTGCGGCACCTCGGGCAAGGCCGGCGTCTTGAACGGCAAAGTCGTCGAAGGCGGCAACCCGTTCGAGGGCTCGCGCTCGCGCGAATACCCGCTGGGACCGAACCCGGACTACCTGGGCGGCGAAATGTTCTACAAGGCGGCGCGCGAAATGGGTTACCACCCGTTCCCGATCCCGGCCTCGAACACCTCGGCCAGCTA
>DDKG01000222.1 GCA_002339265.1 Massilia sp. UBA2604
GCGCTCGCCCCCAACTAGCAATTCCATGCAAAAAAAAGTATTCATCAAAACCTTCGGCTGCCAGATGAACGAGTACGACTCGGACAAGATGGTCGACGTCCTTGGCGCCTCGGATGGACTGGTGCGCACCGACACGCCGGACGACGCGGACGTGATCCTGTTTAATACCTGCTCCATCCGCGAAAAATCGCAAGAAAAAGTGTTCTCCGATTTGGGCCGCATCAAGGAACTCAAACGCAAGAACCCCGAGTTGGTCATCGGTGTCGGCGGCTGCGTCGCGTCGCAGGAAGGCGACGCCATCGTCAAGCGCGCCCCCTTCGTCGACGTCGTCTTTGGCCCGCAGACCCTGCACCGCCTGCCCCAGCTGATCCAGGACCGGCGCCAGTCGGGCAAGGCCCAGGTCGACATCAGTTTCCCCGAGATCGAGAAATTTGACTTCCTGCCTCCGGCTAAGGTCGAGGGCCCCATCGCGTATGTGTCGATCATGGAAGGCTGCAGTAAATATTGCAGCTATTGCGTGGTGCCCTATACCCGGGGCGAAGAAGTCTCGCGCCGCTTCGAGGACGTGCTGACTGAAGTCGCCGGCCTTGCTGCCCAGGGTGTCAAGGAAATCATGCTGCTGGGCCAGAACGTGAACGCCTTCCGTGGCGCCATGGAAAGCGGAGAAACCGCCGACTTCGCCCTGCTGCTCGAATACATCGCCGAGATTCCCGGCATCGAACGCCTGCGCTTCGTCACCAGCCATCCGAAGGAATTCAGCCAGCGCCTGATCGACGCCTATGCCAGGATCCCGCAACTGGTGAGCCATCTGTACCTGCCGGTGCAGCACGGTTCCGACCGCGTGCTCAACGCCATGAAGCGCGGCTATACCGGCCTCGAATACAAGTCGATCATCCGCCGCCTGCGCGCGGTGCGCCCGAACATGACCTTCTCGTCCGACTTCATCGTCGGCTTCCCGGGCGAGACCGAGGCCGACTTCGATGCCATGATGAAACTGGTCGAGGACGTGAACTTCGACAACAGCTTCAGCTTCATCTTCAGCAAGCGCCCCGGCACGCCGGCCGCGAACCTGGAAGACGACACCCCGCACGAGGTCAAGCTGGCGCGCCTGCAGCGCCTGCAAGCCCTGATCGACGCCAACACCCGCAAGCACAGCGCCGCCATGGTCGGCACCGTGCAGCGGGTGCTGGTCGAAGGCGTCGCCAAGAAGGACGCCACCCAGTTGCAGGGCCGCGCCGAAAACAACCGCGTGGTCCTGTTCCCGCTGGACGCAACGAATGCTTCGCTGATCGGCCAGTTGACCGACGTGCGCATCGTCGCCAGCCACGATTACTATTTGCGCGGCGAACTCGTCGCCAACCTCGATACGATAGCCAAAGCCAGTTGAAAACACAGCCTACCCTGCCCTCGTACTTCATTCCCGAGCCGCTCGACAATACGCGGCTCGCCCACCTGTGCGGCCCGCTCGACGAGAACCTGCGCCAGATCTCGGCCGCGCTCGACGTCACGATCTTCCGCCGCGGCGAGAAATTCATCGTCAGCGGCGCCAATGCCGAGCGCGCCGTCGAATTGCTGGAACGCTTCTATGCGGTCGCCAACAAGGTCGTGCCGATCGAAGAGGTGCAACTGGCACTGGTCGAGCAGCGCGCCGGCCTGAAGCCCCGTACCCCACTTGAGGAAGTTCCTGCCAGCAAGCCCGCCAAGGCCAGGGCGGACGCCGAAGAGGACAACGATGCCGAGGCTGCGCCTGACAGCCTGGAAAGCCCGATCCTCAAGACCCGCCGCAGCGACCTGCGCGGCCGCACGCCGCACCAGATCCAGTACCTGAACGCGGTGCTGAACCACGACATCAGCTTCGGCATCGGCCCCGCCGGCACCGGCAAGACCTATCTCGCCGTGGCCTGCGCCGTCGATGCCCTCGAGCGCGACGCCGTCAAGCGCATCATCCTGACCCGCCCAGCCGTCGAGGCCGGCGAGCGCCTGGGCTTCTTGCCGGGCGACCTGGCGCAAAAGGTTGACCCTTACCTGCGCCCGCTGTACGACGCGCTGTACGACCTGCTGGGCTTTGACCGCACGCAAAAGCTATTCGAGAAGCAGGTGATCGAGATCGCACCGCTGGCCTATATGCGCGGCCGCACCCTGAACCACGCCTTCGTGATCCTGGACGAAGCCCAGAACACGACGGTCGAGCAGATGAAGATGTTCCTGACCCGGATCGGCTTCGGCAGCAAGGCGGTCGTCACCGGCGACGTGACCCAGGTCGACCTGCACAAGACCCAGCGCAGCGGCCTGGTGGACGCCATGCACGTGCTGAAGGACGTGCGCGGCATCGAATTCACCCAGTTTTCGAGCGCCGACGTGGTGCGCCATCCGCTGGTGGCGCGCATCATCGATGCGTATGAGAAAGATACTTCGGTCCAGGAACTGGCCGCCCTCCCCAAACCGACCCCGGTGAAAAATGCAAGAAAAAAAATATCCCCTTGAACTGGAAATCCAGTTCGCCGACACTCGCCTGCAAAGCGAGATCACCGAAGCCAAGCTGCAGCGCTGGGTCGAGGCGGCGCTGCTCGGCCCGGCCGAGCTGACCATCCGCTTCGTCGATGCCGAAGAAGGCCAGGCCCTGAACAAGGCCTACCGCGGCAAGGACTACGCCACCAACGTCCTCACCTTCGCCTACAACGAAGAAGAGGAACTGGGCGAGGACGACCCGACTCAGGCCGACATCGTGCTGTGCACCGACGTGCTGCAGCGCGAGGCCGAGGAGCAAAAGAAAACGGTCGAGGAACACGCGGCCCACCTGGTCGTGCACGGCGTGCTGCACGCCCAGGGCTGGGACCATGAGAACGACGATGACGCCGAAGAAATGGAGCAGTTCGAGCGCGACATCATGGAAGTTTTGGGCTTCCCGGATCCGTACGCGGATTGAGACAAACCGTTTGGCGCGCACCCGTGTCGTTACAGGGTGCGCCGCCTTTTGGTGTATCCTACACCCCATTGCAACAACGGCTTCCCGCCAACTATGCCCGAGTATCCCAGTGACGTCCGACCGGACGCCAAACCCCACAGGTCACTGCTGGAGCGGCTGACCGCCTTCATCTCCCCCGAGCCCGAAAATCGCGCAGAGCTCCTCGAAGTGCTGCACGATGCCCACGAACGCAACCTCCTCGACGCCGATGCGCTGTCGATGATCGAGGGCGTGTTCCAGGTTTCCGACCTGTCGGCGCGCGACATCATGGTTCCCCGTTCCCAAATGGACGTGATCGACATCACCAAGCCGATCGAGGAATGGATGCCCTACGTGCTCGAAACCGCCCACTCGCGTTTCCCCGCCATCGAAGGCGAGCGCGACAAGGTGGTCGGCATACTGCTGGCCAAGGACTTGTTGCGTTATTACGCTGAAGAATCTTTCGACGTGCGCACCAAATTGCGCCCGGCGGTCTTCATTCCCGAATCGAAGCGCCTGAACGTGCTGCTGCGCGACTTCCGCGCCAACCACAACCACATGGCGATCGTGGTCGACGAGTATTCCGGCGTGGCCGGCCTGATCACGATCGAGGACGTGCTCGAGCAGATCGTCGGCGACATCGAGGACGAGTACGACTTCGACGAAGAAGAAGACAACATCATCTCGATCCGCGAAGGCCAGCATGGCCCGCGCTGGCGCATCAAGGCGCTGACCGAGATCGAGCAGTTCAACGAGGAACTTGGCACCGAGCTGCCGGACGATGAAGTCGATACCATCGGCGGCCTGATCGCCAGCCATCTGGGCCACATGCCGCACAAGGGCGAAGTGGTCGACCTGCACGGCCTGCGCTTCGAGGTGCTGCGCGCCGACGCGCGCCAGATCCACGTCCTGCTGGTCGAACAGCTGCCATCCGTCGAAGACGACCGCGATTGATGCTGCGCCGCCGGACCCAGACCACAGCAGCGCCTGACCCGGCGCTGCGCGGCACGCGTCCGTCGGCGCTGCTGCTGCTCACCGCCGCGCTCGCCGGCGGTTCTTCCATCCTGTCGTTCCAGCCCTTTGGCTGGTGGCCGCTGCAATTCCTCTCTCTGGCCTGGCTGTTCTACCAGGTCGGCATGGGCACGTCGGTCAAGCGCGCGACCCTGATCGGCTGGGCCTTCGGCTTCGGCTGGTCGGTGGCCGGCATGCATTGGCTGTCGATCCTGATGACGCGCTTTGCCCACCTGCCGGTATTGCTGGCCGTGGTGGCGATCGTCCTGCTCGGCCTGTACATGGGCCTGTTCGCCGCCTTCACCGCTGGCGTGGCGAGCTGGCTGCGCAAGCGCTGGTCGCTGCCGGTGGCTGCCTTCCTGCTGCTGGTGCTGCCCACCTTGTGGGGCGTGTCCGAATGGTTGAGAGGCTGGGTGTTCACCGGCTTCCCCTGGGCCTCGTCCGGCTATGCCCACGACCTGGCGCCGCTGGCCGGCTATGCGCCGCTGATCGGCGTGTATGGCATCGGCATCCTGGTCGGCGTCGGCGCCGGCTGCATCGCGATGCTGACCCAGCGCGCGCGCTGGCCGGCGATCGGCCTGCTGGCGGGCTTGATGCTGGTGGGCGCCGGCCTGCGCACGGTCGAATGGACCCAGGAAACTGGCCAGCCGATCACCGTGCGTCTGCTGCAAGGCAATATCCCGCAAGACAGGAAGTTCGATATGGAATTCCTGACCAGCATCGTCACGCGCTATCAGTCCATGATCACGGCGGCGCCGGCCGACCTGATCGCGACGCCGGAAACCGCCCTGCCCGTGTTCCCGCACAACCTGCCGGACGGCTACCTGGACGGCCTGCAACGCTACGCCACCACCACCGGCAGCACGCTGGCGATCGGCATGCCGCTGTTCGATAGCCCGGAAAAATACGGCAACAGCCTGATCGCGCTGAGCCCTGAGCCCAAGCCCTACCGCTACGACAAGGCGCACCTGGTGCCGTTCGGCGAGTTCATCCCGCCGGGCTTCCGCTGGTTCACCGACATCCTGAACATCCCGCTGAGCGACGCCACCCGCGGCGCCGCGCTGCAGGCGCCGTTCGCGGTGAAAGACCAGTGGGTGCTGCCGAATATCTGCTACGAAGACGTGTTCGGCGAAGAGATCACCTACCAGCTGCGCAATGCCCAGCACCCGGCGACCCTGCTGCTGAACGTGTCGAACCTGTCGTGGTACGGCCAGTCGGTGGCGATCCCGCAGCACCTGCAGATCTCGCGCATGCGCACGCTGGAAACGGGCCGCCCGATGCTGCGTTCGACCAATGACGGCGCCACCGCCGTGATCGACCACCGCGGCAACATCACGCAAGTGCTGCCGTTCTACACTGACGGCGTGCTGAGCGCGACCGTGCGCGGCGCGACCGGCATGACGCCGTTCATCCGTCTTGGCAATGCGGCGTTCCTGATGCTGGGTGGCGTGATGCTGCTCGGGGCGTGGTTCGCCGGCAGGCGTTATCGCCAGAAAATAACGTAGGGTGGAAGGCTCCGCCTTTCACGCGTCGATTGTTACCGGTGCCGATTTCGCGCCGGAAGATTTGGCGGCCAACCATCACCGCGTGGACGGCGAAGCCATCCACCCCACAATCACTCCCCAGCATTTGGGGAAAATTCAGTAGAATTAGTCATTTAGCAAACATACCGTGTTCGCGGCCCACTAGCCCCGTCCCATTCGAGATGCTCACATTCCAACAAATCATCCTCACCCTGCAGTCCTACTGGGACAAGCAGGGCTGCGCACTGCTCCAGCCCTACGACATGGAAGTCGGCGCGGGCACCTTCCACACCGGCACCTTCCTGCGTGCGATCGGCCCGGAGCCGTGGCGCGCCGCCTATGTGCAGCCGTCGCGCCGCCCGAAGGATGGCCGCTATGGCGAGAATCCGAACCGCCTGCAGCACTACTACCAGTACCAGGTGGC
>DDKG01000221.1 GCA_002339265.1 Massilia sp. UBA2604
GAAGACCGAGATCATCAAGGCTTCGCGCCTGGGCACGGTGCAGATGTTCGAAAGTAACTGGATTGCCGACTTCCCCGACGGCGACAATTTTTATCAGCTGCTGTATGGCCCGAATGCAGGTCGCGCCAATTACTCCCGTTTCAACCTGCCGGAGTACAACGTGCGCTATGAAAGAGCGCGCCTGCTCACCGATGGTGCGCAGCGCAACAAGCTCTATTTCGAGATGAATCAACTGCTGCATGCCTATAACCCATGGGTGCCGTTGACCCATGTGCTGTCCGGCGACCTGCGTCATCCGTGGCTGAAAAACTACAAACGGCATCCGGTCGAATTCACGACCTGGCGTTACCTCGATGTCGATGTTGCGCAAAGAGTACGTGCTGCCAGAGGCACACGTTAGATTTCGTGAGTTTTTCCTAAATAAAATATTCCTGCTGGTTATACTGCCCTCTGGTTAATTCATTGGCACCTGCGAAATTTGTGGGCGTACTCTGAAATCAGAACATAACGTAATGCTAAGAGCCAACTAGCCATTACGAAGAGAGCAGGCCAGGCAGTGCGCTCGACGGTGCACCAATCTGGCCCAAGACCGCCAAGGGAAAACGTTAGGAGAAACACGGTGAAATTAAAAAAGCTGGCACAGTTGATGGCCCTGATGGGCGTGGCCGCCCCGATCGTCGCACAGGCGCAGGCGCAAGGCGACGCGCCGATGCAGCGGGTGGAAATCACCGGTTCGAGCATCAAGCGCATCGCCAAGGAAGGCGCGCTGCCGGTCGAGATCATCTCGCGCAAACAGCTGGAAGACCAGGGCATCGTGACGGCCGAGCAGCTGATCGCGACCCTGAACGTGAACGGCAACGGTTCCGACAACCTGGCGTCGAACGCCGACGTCACCTCGGGCGCCCAGCGCGGCAATAACGGCGCCTCGAGCGCCAACCTGCGCGGCCAGGGTTCCGATTCGACCCTGGTGCTGCTCAATGGCCGCCGCGTCGCAACCCACGGCATGAAGGGTTCCGCGGTCGACCTGAACTCGATCCCGATGGCGGCGGTCGAGCGCGTCGAAGTGCTGAAGGACGGCGCCTCGGCCGTCTACGGCACCGACGCGATCGGCGGCGTGATCAACTTCATCCTGCGCAAGAACTACAAGGGCCTGGAAGCCCAGGCCTTCACCGACGTCGCCGAAGAGAGCGGCGGCGAGATCGGCCGCGTCACCCTGACCGGCGGCTGGGGCGACCTCGACACCCAGGGCTGGAACGTGCTGGTGACGGCCGCACACAGCGAGAACAAGGCGCTGCGCGGCGACCAGCGCGATTTCGTAAATACCTTCCAGCCGAACCGCGGCGTGTCGGTGGATACGCGCGGCACCCCGCACGCCAACATCTTTGCCACCACCCTGGGACCATCGCTGCTGTCGCCGACCGGCGTCGGCCCGACCCTGCCGGGCGGCGGCGTCGCCTACAACGGCATCAGCCTGCTCGACCTGCCTGGCGGCGCCGGCTGCAACAGCATCGACGGCATGGACGTCTATGACGAGAAGCTGTGGGACACGCCGAGCGCCGGCTATGGCTGCGCATGGGACACGGGCCGCGCCGCCGTGCTGCAGCAGCCGGTCAAGAACACCAACGCGCTGGCCCGCGCCACCTTCAATGTGGGCCAGCACCAGCTGTTCGCCGAAGCGGTCGGCTCGCGCGTCGAAGTCGCCAAGCGCTTTTCGCCGAACCAGGTCTCGCCATCGGCGTCGACCTTTGGACCGACCTCGTTCTACCCGAGCACCGGCGCCGCCTATGACCGCGTGTACAACGACCTGGTCAAGGTCTTCCCGAGCATCGCCGCCAACTATGGCCTGCCGATCGCCTACCGCTGGCGCTGCATGGAGTGCGGCAACCGCGAGATCGAGACCGAGACCAAGGCCGGTCGCGTCCTGGTCGGCGCCGACGGTCCATTGACCCTGTTCGGCCGCACCTTCGACTACCGCGTCGGCCTGTCGCGCGCCTTCAGCGAATCCGATTCCACCCTGGGCACGGGCTTCAACTACACGCGGCCGCTGGCCGATGCGCTGGGGACGGGCATCATCAATCCCTTCCTGATGCCGGGCGAAACCCAGAGCCAGGCAGCGCTGGACCTGATCGCCAGCACCTCGGCCGCCGGTGTGGTGCTGTACGGCGGCACCAGCACCATGACCCAGCTCGATGGTGCGATCTCGGGCGAACTCTTCAACCTGCCGGCCGGCCCGGTCATGGCCGCCGTCGGCGTCGACCTGCGCCGCGAGGAATACAAGTTCAACGGCGACGAGCGCAGCATCGCCGACCGTCGCGCGATCCTGAACGCGCCGTTCGACGACGTCAACGCGCTGGACAAGGTCAAGCGCGACATCAAGGCGGTCTACGCCGAGGTGCTGGTGCCGGTGACCCAGGCGCTGGAGCTGACCTTCGCCATCCGCCGCGACGACTACACCGGCTTCGGCACCACCACCAATCCGAAGGTGTCGTTCCGCTACCAGCCGCTGGCATCGCTGATGTTCCGCGGTTCGTACAACGAGAGCTTCCGCGCGCCGTCGTTCAACCAGCTGTTCAACGGCATTACCATCTCGCCGTACGCCGGCAAGGACCTGGCGGATCCGGCGACGTGCCCGGGCGGCAAGGTCGATAGTTCCAGGCCAGGATGTGAATCGGTCAACCCGGACACCTTCACCGGCGGCCGTCCCGAGCTGGGCCCGGAAACGGCGAAGCAGGGCAGCATCGGTGTGGTGTTCGAGCCGACCAGCTTCTTCTCGGCCAGTGCTGACCTGTGGGAGATTCGCAAGGAAAACACGATCGATTCGTTCAACCTGGCGACCATGCTGGAGAACTACGACTACTTCCAGAACGCTTTCCTGCGCGATCCCGCGACCGGGCAGTTGGCCGTGGTCGACCAGCGCTGGATCAATACCGGTGAGCGCATTACCCGCGGCGTCGAAGTGGGCGCCCGCCTGAACGGCAAGTTCAGCACCGGCGCGATCTGGAGCGTGGGCCTGGACGGTTCGCGCCTGCTGGAGAAGAAATCGCGCGCCACCACCGACGCGCCGTTCGGCGAGAGCGAAGTGGGCCGCTTCCTGTTCACCGGCGACCTGGGCCTGAAGTGGAAGCACAGCGCCTACGTCACCTACAAGTACGGCAACTGGAGCGGCATGCTGCAGAACATCTACCGTTCGGGCTATGACGACCAGGTGCTGCCGGGCGTGGCCAGCGGCCGCATCGTGCCGTCGGACTACCAGCGCAAGGTCGACGACTACTCGATCTTCAACCTGTCGGTGAACTACACGGGCTTCCAGAACCTGACCCTGACCGCAGGCGTCAAGAACCTGCTGAATGAAGATCCGCCGTTCGCGATCACCTACGACAGCAACACCGGCGCCGGCAGCAGCTGGGAACCGCGTGTCGCCGATCCGCGTGGCCGCTCGTTCACCCTGATGGCGAACTACAAGTTCTTCTGATTGATCTACACTGAGGGCCCGCGCTGCGGAGGTGTTCGACCTCCCGGCGCGGGCCTTTTTATTCAGACCCTCGCACGTAATCGGTAATCCGTAATCTTCGCACGTCATCCCCGCGCAGGCGGGGATCCAGGTTTGCATGCATCCGCTATGCAAGCATAACTTGGGTCCCCGCCTGCGCGGGGACGACGTTGATTGGCACCGTCATGAAAATCAGCCGCCGCAGCTTCGGCGCCATCGCCGCCGCTCTTTCCATTGCCTTGCCAGGTGTCGCCGCAGCGCGCCGGCATTCCCCACGTCCCATGAAAAAACTCGTCAAACCGCCGCGCCTGAAACGCGGCGACACCGTCGGCCTGATCGCCCCCGGCGGCTACACCACCGACCGGTCCATCGAGAAGGCGGTGCGCAATATCGAAGCATTGGGTTTCAAGGTCAGGATCGGGACCTATTTGCGTGAGGTGTTCGGCAATTACGCTGGCTCCGTCGAACAGCGCCTGGCCGACCTGCATGCGATGTTCGACGATCCGGAGGTCAAGGCGATCTGGCCGATCCGCGGCGGGTCGGGCTGCATCTCGCTGCTGTCAGGTCTCGACTACGACCTCATTCGCCGCAATCCCAAGGTCTTGATCGGCTATTCCGACATCACGGCGCTGCATCTCGCAATTTATAAACGCACTGGCCTGGTGACCTTCCACGGCCCGGTGGCCTCGTCGACGATGACGCCGTATTCGACCGAGCACATGATGGCGGTGCTGACCGAGCCGCAGGCCAGCTACACGATCCGGATGTCGCAGGAGAACGCGGAACGCGCGCTAGCCGAGCCGCACTTCGGCGTCCACACCTTCACCCACGGCGTAGCCACCGGAGCTCTCATGGGCGGCAACCTGTCGCTGGTGGCGGCGCTGGCCGGCACGCCATATGCAGCGGATATCGAGGACAGCATCCTGTTCCTGGAAGAGGTGAATGAGGCGCCTTACCGCATCGACCGCTGGATGACCCAGCTCGACCTGGCGGGCGGCTTCAGGAATGCGGCGGCGCTGGTGGTCGGCATCTGCGAGAACTGCGGGCCGGAGCACGAAGACATTTCATTGACGCTGGAGCGCACCCTCGGCCTGCACCTGCATCCCTTGACCATCCCGGCGGTGTCGGGCTATTCGATCGGGCATATCCGCAACCAGTTCACGCTGCCGATGGGGATCCAGGCGCGGATCGACACCAGGGCCCAGACGATCACGCTGCTGGAGCCGGCGGTTATCTGACGCGGCGGCTCATCATGACCGAGCCGTGCGACTCGCCATCGATCCGGTACAGGTCCGGCACTTCGCCGACGACGACGAAGCCGGCGCGCTCGTACAGCCGGCGCGCGGCAACGTTCACCGACAGCACGTCCAGGTCGACCCATTCGAGCGGCGGCGTGGCGCCGGCCCAGGCCAGTGCGGTATCGACCAGCAGCCGCCCCAGCCCCAGGCGCCGGGCGTCGCGGTGCACGCCCATACCGAGCAGGGTGCGGTGCGTGGCGGCAGGCTCGGGCCGCGCGCGCAGGTCGACGTGGCCGGCGATATTGCCGGCGCCATCGAGCGCGATCCACACCCGGCGCCAGCCCGGCTGGCCGAAGGGCGTATCGAGGCCGCCGGCAAAGGCGGCCGCTTTCTCGGGCGGGAAGCGCGACAACGCGCGCGGCTGCGGTTGGAACAGCGGCGTGCCGGCGCGGCCGTTGTCCTGCAGGTGGTCGTCGAGGTAGAGGAACAGCTGCGGCAGCCGTTCCGGTTCGAGCGCCACGATCCGCAGGAGCGGCAGGTTCACAGCGCGCGCGCGATCAGGATTTTCTGGATGTCGCTCGTGCCTTCATAGATCTGGCACACACGCACGTCGCGGTAGATGCGCTCGACCGGGAAGTCGGACACGTAGCCGTAGCCGCCAAACACCTGCATCGCGCTCGAGACCACGTTCTCGGCCATCTCGGAGGCGAACAGCTTGGCCATCGCCGCTTCCTTGAGGCAGGGCCGGCCCGCATCCTTCATCGCGGCGGCGTGCAGGATCAGCTGGCGCGCGGCTTCGATCTTCATTGCCATCTCGGCCAGGCGGAACTGCACCGCCTGGTGCTCGAAGATCGGCTTGCCGAAACTCTCGCGTTCCTTTGCGTAGCCGAGCGCCGACTCGTAGGCCGCGCGCGCCATGCCGACCGATTGCGAGGCGATGCCGATGCGGCCGCCCTCGAGGCCCGACAGGGCGATCTTGTAGCCCATGCCTTCCTCGCCGATCAGGTTCTCTGCCGGAATGCGGCAATTGTCGAACACGATCTGCGCCGTGTCCGACGAATGCTGGCCCATCTTCTGCTCGATACCGGCCACGATGTAGCCGGGCGTGTCGGTCGGCACCCAGAAGGCGCTGATGCCCTTCTTGCCGGCGGCCTTGTCGGTGACGGCCATGACGATCGCCACGTCGCCATGCTTGCCGCTGGTGATGAACTGCTTGGTGCCGTTGATGACGTAATGGTCGCCGTCGCGTGTTGCCGTGGTGCGCAGCGCCGCCGCATCGCTGCCGGTGTGCGGCTCGGTGAGGGCGAAGGCGCCCAGCAGCTCACCCTGCGCCAAGGGCCGCAACCAGCGTTCCTTCTGTTCCTCGTTCGCATACATCATGGCGATGCTGCACACGGGACAGTTGTTGACCGAGATGATGGTCGAGGTGCCGCCGTCGCCGGCCGCGATTTCTTCGAGCACCAGCGCCAGCGACACATAGTCCAGGCCCGCGCCGCCATACTGCTCCGGCACCGCCACGCCGAAGGCGCCCAGGGCTGCCAGCTCCTTCAGCTCCTCCTTCGGGAAATGGTGTTCGCGGTCCCAGCGCGCGGCGTTGGGGGCCAGGCGCTCCTGCGCAAAGCTGCGCAGGGCGTCGCGGATCATCTGGTGTTCTTCGCTCAGGATCATGGTGTCTCGTGTGTTTTTTATGTGGTGGGATTGCTTACCAGGCGATGGCGGCGCCGTCGTGGTTCAGGAAGCTGCCGTTGGCGCCGGCGTCGACCCGGGCCAGCGTGGCGCGCATATCGCGCACGCTGTGCTCCGGCGTGAGGCTGGCGCCAGAGCCGCCCATATCGGTCTGGACCCAGCCCGGATGGAAGGCGACGCAGGTGACGCCTTGCGCGCCATAGGTGATCGAGGCGTCCTTCAGGACGGAGTTGAGCGCTGCCTTGCTGGCGCGGTACAGCGTGCCCTCGGTGCCCGTGCGTTCGCCGATCGATCCCATGCGCGAAGAGATGACCGCCAGCTTGCCGCGTGTATCGGCCAGCATTGGCGCCACGACCGGGATCAGGCGCATCGCCGACAGCACATTGGTGTGCATGACGGTGTCGAACTCGGGGCCGGTCGGGAAACTGCCGTGGGTCGGGCCATACACGCCGGCCACCAGCCAGGCGGCGTCGATCTGCTCGTCGTCCAGGCGCCAGGCCAGCGCCGCGATCGAATCGGCCACCGTGACGTCGAGCTGGTGGGTTTCGGCGCCCAGGTGGGCGAGTTCGTCGCAGTCTTCCTGCTTGCGTGCGGTGGCGATGACGCGCCAGCCCTCAAGCCGGTACTGGCGGACCATTTCGTGGCCGATGCCGCGCGAGGCGCCGATGATCAGTGCGGTTGGCATGATGAACTCCCTGTGAACGGTTGAATCCTCAATGTTCGCATGGTTTGTTCATCATTGCCGCACTGGGCGAACCGGCTTACACCAACTCGACGGCCATGGCGGTCGCTTCGCCGCCGCCGATGCACAGCGAAGCCACGCCGCGCTTGCCGCCGCTGCGCTTGAGCGCGCCGAGCAGGGTGACGATGATGCGCGCGCCGGAAGCGCCGATCGGGTGGCCCAGCGCGCAGGCGCCGCCGTGGACGTTGACCTTGCCGTGCGGGATGTCGAGGTCGCGCATGGCGGCCATCGGCACCGCGGCAAAGGCTTCGTTGATCTCGAACAGGTCGACGTCGCCGGCCGTCCAGCCGGTCTTCTTGAACAGCTTCTGCATCGCGCCGATCGGGGCGGTGGTGAACAGGTTCGGCTCTTGCGCGAAGGTCGCATGGCCCAGCACGCGCGCGATCGGGGTCAGGCCGAGCTCTTTCGCCTTC
Source organism: Massilia sp. UBA2604 (assembly GCA_002339265.1). Classification (GTDB taxonomy): domain Bacteria; phylum Pseudomonadota; class Gammaproteobacteria; order Burkholderiales; family Burkholderiaceae_D; genus Telluria. The sequence goes on from DDKG01000221.1 coordinate 7,570, forward strand.
GATTCGCGCATCATCACCAGCGCAGCGGCGCCGTCGTTGATCGACGACGACGAAGCGGCGGTCACGGTGCCGTCCTTTTTAAAGGCAGGCTTGAGCGACGGGATCTTGTCGACCTTGGCCTTCAATGGACCTTCATCCTTGTCGATCACGGTGTCGCCGGCGCGGCTGGTGACGGTGACCGGTGCGATTTCCCAGTCGAAGCCACCCTCAAGGCTGGCGGCCTGGGCGCGCTTGACCGAGGCGATCGCGAACGCATCCTGCTCCTCGCGCGTGAATTGATAGGTGGCCACGCACTCTTCGGCGAAGGTGCCCATCGAGCGGCCTTCGCCGGTCTTTTCATTGCGCGAGTAGGCGTCTTCCAGGCCGTCGAGCATCATGTGGTCGAACATCGGCGCGTGGCCGATGCGGTAGCCGCCGCGCGCCTTCGGGATCAGGTAGGGCGCGCCTGTCATCGACTCCATGCCGCCGGCGACCACGATGTCGGCGCTGCCGGCCACCAGCTGGTCGTGGGCGAAGATGGCGGCCTGCATCGCCGAACCGCACATCTTGGACAGCGTGACGGCGCCGGTCGACA
>DDKG01000223.1 GCA_002339265.1 Massilia sp. UBA2604
GGCGTGCTCGGCTTCGAGGCCGCCAGCCGCGGCGCGGCGAAGGTGACCATGGTCGACAACCACGGCCCAGCCGTGCGCCAGCTCGAAGCCAACCGCGACAAGCTCAAGGCCGACAACATCACCGTGCTGCGCGCCGACGCCCTGACCCTGGCGCGCGACCTGGCCACCCGCGGCCAGCGCTTCGACGTGATCTTCCTCGACCCGCCTTATCAACAGGATTTATTGGCCAAGACCCTGCCGCTGTGCACGGCGCTGCTGCTTGAAGGCGGCATGGTGTATGCCGAAGCCGAGGCGCCGCTGGCGACCGACGGCGACGACGTGCCCGATTGGCTGGACGGATGGGAAGTGGTGCGCGCCGACAAGGCGGGCATGGTCTACTACCATTTGCTGAAGCTGCAAGAAAAGCCGGCCTGACTCCTCCCAAGGCGGCAAGATCCGCACAACCATTGGGCAAACCGTGCCCCGGCCTGGGGCGAATGCCGTATTTTCAGGCATAATGCGCGTTCCAACAGAGTGTTAAATTTTCAGGGAGCCGTAATGGTTGTAGCCGTTTATCCAGGTACGTTCGATCCGCTCACCCGCGGCCACGAGGATTTGGTACGCCGCGCATCCGGGCTGTTCGACCGACTGGTGGTCGGCGTCGCCGACAGCCGCAACAAGCGTCCGTTCTTCACGCTCGAAGAGCGCCTGGATATCGCCAATGAAGTGCTTGGCCATTACCCCAATGTGCAGGTCGAGAGTTTCTCGGGCCTGCTCAAGGACTTCGTGCGCAAGCACGACGCCCGCGTGATCGTGCGCGGCCTGCGCGCGGTGTCCGATTTCGAATACGAGTTCCAGATGGCGGGCATGAACCGCTACTTGCTGCCCGACGTCGAAACCATGTTCCTGACCCCGTCCGACCAGTACCAGTTCATTTCGGGCACCATCGTGCGCGAGATCGCCATGCTGGGCGGCGACGTGTCCAAATTCGTTTTCCCTTCGGTCGACCGCTGGCTGCAGCAGAAAATCGCCAGCATGGCGCAGGCGCCGAAGGCCTGATTCTCCAGGACGTATCATGGCTTTATTGATTACCGACGATTGCATCAACTGCGACGTTTGCGAACCCGAATGCCCCAACGACGCCATTTCGATGGGCGAAGAGTATTACCAGATCGATCCGCACAAGTGCACCGAGTGCGTCGGCCATTTCGATGAGCCGCAGTGCGTGCAACTGTGCCCGGTCGCCTGCATTCCGCTCAATCCGGAATGGCGCGAATCGCGCGAAGAACTCCTCATCAAGTACGAACGGCTAACGGCCGACAAGGCCACCGCCTGAATCTCCCCAAGCCGGCAACTCTGCCGGCTTTTTTGTTTCCCTCCTGAGGTTTCCTGACCGCGTACCGGCTCGTCCGGCATGCGGTATCCGCACGCCCCTGAACTCCATCTCTTTAGTCAGCCCCGCTCGCCTGTCCAGCCCTGCTACTACCGGTCAAATTCAATTTGCGCTTTTATGCGCTTGTTGGTCTGCTGATTTCGCATGTCCGAGCCATTACCATAAGTATGTTTTAATCAAATCTAGAATGTGAACTTCGTTTAACGCCATTGATTCACTCGTTAAGATGCTCCAATGTATCGCCAATATGCCATCATCTTTGAAAATTCGCTAGACGATCTGCTCCGTTTCACAGCTCACCCATATTCTCTCAAAATCCTCGTATCATGTAGCCAAATCTACTCATCAGTACGTAAACCTTCATCTCCTCGGCCTGATGCGAAAGAAGAATTTTTAACTTATTGTGAATTTTGTTAAATAAAAAGCGCGAGAAAAGCCCGGTAACGCAAAGTCACCGCGTATGGAGCGACGTCCGGGCATTTTCAGAGGGAGAAAAGAAGAGTGCAGCCGTAGCGGCGTACGGAGGGGGCAGGGACGAAAAAAAACGCGGTGTCCGTTGCCGGAGACCGCGTCAGGGGGAATCAGGTAATGATCAGTGGCGGATGCCCATCGCACGCACCTCGGCGGCGTCCACCGGATCCAGGCTGGCCAGCTTGCGCTTGAGCGCCAGCGCCTCGTCCAGCGCACGGCGCGCGGCCTGTTCGGCCTTGCTGCGGCGTGGACGCACGGTCAGGTACAGGGCGCGGCCGATGCCGACCAGCAGTGGGCGGAAGAACAGGACGAAGCCAGCCAGCAAGGCAAGATACACGGTGGTGCTGAACACCTGGCCGTAGGGCACGGCGGCGGCAGCTTGGACTAGGGTGGCGGTAGAAGACATGATAGGCTCGTTCTGTTATTGTTGAGAACTATAGTGCGTCGCAACATATAAATCTAATTCCGTTCACTGATGGCACTTATACTGTTTGTGAATGATTTGGAGTACACTACCCGTACCCCTGTCTTCACAACAGTTTTCTCCTTGATCCCATGAGCTTTCTGACGCTTGACCTGAATCTGCTGCGCGTGTTCGACGCGGTGATGACCGAGCAAAACCTGACCCGCGCCGCCGGCCACCTGGCCATGACCCAGCCCGCGGTGTCGAATGCGATCAAGCGACTACGAGAAAGCCTGGGCGACGAGCTCCTGATCCGCACCGCCTATGGCGTCAAACCGACCCCGCGCGCCGAAGCCTTATGGCCGGCCGTGCGCCAGGCCCTGGCGGCGCTGGAAGCGGCGGTGATGCCGGAAACCTTCGACGTCTCCAAGGCGCAGGCGACCTTCCGGATGGCGATGGCCGACGCCACCGCCGCGCTGTGGCTGCCTTCCCTGATGCGCTCGATCGAGCGCGAGGCGCCGGGCGTGAACATCCGCATGGTGCCGCTGACGACGCGCGAACCGCGTCCCATGCTGTTGCGTGGCGATATCGACCTGGCGGTCGGCTTCTTCCCCGGCGTCGCGGCCCAGCTGTCGTATGAAACCGGTTCGCCGATCCGCCACGAGCGCCTGTATTCCGGCGTCTATGTGTGCGTGATGCGCAAGGACCATCCGCTGGCCAAGGAAAAGCTCGATCTCGACACCTATTGCAAGGCGAATCATTTGTTGGTGAGCTTCTCCGGCCGTGCCCACGGCCTGGTCGACGAGGCGCTGGCCCAGCTCGGCCGCGAACGCCGTATCCTGTTGACCGTGAACCAGTTCTTCACGGCGGGCAGGGTGGTCGCGAACTCCGACCTGATCACCGTGCTGCCGAAGCACTTGATGGTCTCGACCGGCATGACCGACGTGCTGATCTGGAAGGAACTCCCGTTGCAGCTGCCGGCCGTCCACCTGGACATGCTGTGGCATGAGCGCGACGGCCGCAGCCCGGCGCATCGCTGGCTGCGCAAGAACCTGGAATCGATGGCGGAAAGCGCCTCCAAGACCGGCGTGCGCAAGGTCGTCTGACAGCGCCAGCACGGGCAGCGACGAAGCAAAATGCTTCACGTGAAACAAAAACGGCCAGGCAAATGCCTGGCCGTTTTTTTGATGCGCCGGCTTGTGCTCAGCGGATCGGCAGCTTGGTGGTATTCTTGACTTCTTCCATCACCGCATAGGTGTGCGTCTCGCGCACGCCTTTCTGCAGCAGCGTCTTGCCCAGGAATTCGCGGTAGGCCGCCATGTCCTTCACGCGCGCCTTGACGAGGTAGTCGAAGCCGCCGGCCACCATATGGCATTCCAGCACCTCGGGAATCATCTGCACGCTCTGCTTGAACGCATCGAAGACTTCGGGAGTGGTACGATCGAGCACGACCTCGATGAAGACCAGCAGCGACACGTCGAGCAGCTGCGGATTGAGCTGGGCCGTGTAGCCCATGATGTAGCCCGATTCGTGCAGTTTGCGCACGCGCTCGAGGCAGGCCGCCGGCGACAGGTTCACGCGCGCCGCCAGCTCCACATTGCTGATGCGGCCATCATTCTGCAGCTCGGCGAGGATCTTTTTGCTGATCTTGTCCAACATCGGGTGTCTCCCGTTAATTTTATTCGGTCAGATTGTCGCATCAAAAACTATCTATTGCTAGTATCGATTAAAAGCAGAATTAATCCAGAAGAAATCCTTCTACAATCGAATCATTTCCACCGACGTACAAACCGCGCCGACCACCATTTGTGGGACGGCGCTTTTGCTGTGCGGTGCCCTTCGTTGTGACTTTTTCTTTTGACTAGATAGCCATGCAGATCGCTGCTTCCCCGGCCTCCACCTTCGTCCCCTTCGACGCCCTCCACGCTGAAACCAAAAGCGAGCAAACGCTACTCCGCGCCGCCATCACCGCCGCCTACCGCCGCGACGAAACCGAGGCCGTGCAATGGCTGCTCGCGCAAGGCGCCACGCCGAGCGCGGATGCCCAGCCGCTGGCGCATCGCCTGGTGTCGAGCGTGCGCGAAAAGCGCACCCGCGCCTCGGGCGTCGATGCGTTGATGCACGAGTTCTCGCTGTCGTCGGAAGAAGGCGTGGCCTTGATGTGCCTGGCCGAAGCGCTGCTGCGCATTCCGGACAGCGAGACCGCCGATCGCCTCATCGCCGACAAGATCAGCCGCGGCGACTGGCGCAAGCACCTGGGCGAATCGCCGTCGCTGTTCGTCAATGCCGCAACCTGGGGCCTGCTCATCACCGGCAAGCTGGTCTCGACCAATAGCGAGCAGGGTCTCGGCTCGGCGCTCACGCGCCTGATCGCGAAGGGCGGCGAACCGCTGATCCGCAAGGGCGTCGACATGGCGATGCGCATGCTGGGCAACCAGTTCGTCACCGGCCAGAC
>DDKG01000114.1:0-10634 GCA_002339265.1 Massilia sp. UBA2604
CTGACCTTCCTGACCAGCAAACCGCACGGCGACTCGAAGATCTATCCGACCCACCCGCAATGGACGGCCGACGGCAAGTGGCTGGTGTTCCGCTCGCGCCTGGCCGGCAGCGAGGCGCTGGCGGTGAACGAAGCGACGGGCGACCTGGTGCAGGTGACCGAGGGCGGCTACACCGGCATGCTGAACCTGGCGCAGAAGTCGATGAAGCTGTACTACATGCGGAAAGCCGATACTGGACTGCAGATCGTCGAAACCGACCTGGCGCGGGTGCTGGCCGACAGCGCCGCCAAACGCATGCAGCCGGCAGCGACTTACCAGCGCGTGGTCTCGAACCTGCCGGCCGAACTGGAAGCTGGCGGCGACCTCGCGCTCGACGCCGATGAAGAATGGGTTTATTTCAAGGTCGGCCCGGGCCAGGCCGCGAAGCACCTGGCGCCGGGGACGAAGATCGAGCCGGCCTTCGGCCCGCGCAAGATGGGCGCTGGCCCGCAAGGCATCGCGCGCCTGAACGTGCGCACGGGCGAGATCAAGCACGTGGTGTCGGTGCCGTTCCAGGTCGGCCACATCCAGGCCAATCTGTGGAATCCGGGCGAGATCGTGTTCTGCTGGGAGACCGGCGGCAAGTCGCCGCAGCGCACCTGGACCGTGCGCGCCGACGGCAGCGGCTTGCGTCCGCTGTATCCCGAAGCGCCCTACGAATGGGTCACCCACGAGGCGGTGATCTCGAAGGACGAGGTGGCGATGGCCATCATGGGCCACCGCGCGATCCCCGGCGCGGCGGCAGCCGTGGCCGGTCCCGCGACCGACGTCGGCGGCGCCAACCCGGGCCAGGACGACGGCTGGGGCGCCACCGGCACCCGCGAAAAGCCGACCGGCCTCGCCATCGTCAACCTGCGCACGCGCCAGATGCAGATCGTCGGCCAGACCGAGTCGGGCAGCGGCCTGTGGCATGTGCACGGCTCGAGCGACGGCCGCTTCGCGGTCGGCGATGACTTCAGCCGCAGCGTCTACCTGATCGACCGCCGCAACCGCGAGATGATGATGCTCACCACCGGCCACAAGACCACCGCGGCCGACCATCCGCACCCGACCTTCAATGCCGACGGCACCCGCATCCAGATCCAGTCGGCCATGCTGTCCGAAGACGGCCGCTCGATGAATATCGTGGTGGTGCCGGTGCCGAAGGCCTGGCTCGAGCGCAGCTTCCCGGCGCGCTGAAGCAGACGTAAGAACGGCCTGGCAATGCCAGGCCGCGTGGTTCGACCGATCCGGATCAGGCCAGGTGGAACACCTGGGTCAGCGGCCACTCCTTCGGCCGGTTGCCCGGCTCAACCTCCATCAGGTCGGCCATGTAATCCCACCATTTGCGCATCACCGGGTGATCCGGCAACGGTCCGAGGTCGTGCCCCGGGTGCAGCTTCATCACCGCGAACAGGTCGAGCGTCGCTTCGTCCAAGAAGATCGCGTAGTCGTGGATTCCGGCGTTGCCGAGCAGCGCCGCCAGCTCGGGCCAGATGGCGTCGTGCCGGCGCCGGTACTCCGCCTCGTTGCCGGCCTTGAGCTTCATGCGGAAGGCGCGCGTGCTAGCTGCGGCCATGGTCACACGATCCCGCTGCTGCTGGCGCCGGCCTTGACCGGACGCAGGCCGGCCACGCGGTCGCGGTAGCCGCTGGCGCGGTAGCAGGCCACCGGATCGGCGGCGCCGCCGGCGCGCACCCGCGCCATCGCCAGGATCGGACTGACGTCGGTGCGGAAGGCGCGCTTGAGCGTCTGCGCCGCCTCCAGCACATCATTCTGTTCCTGCAGGGCCGCCAGCGCGGCGCGGTCGACCAGCGCCGACTGCACGAAGGCACGCTGCACCTCGGCCGCGCTGCTCATCAGGCTCTCGATCGGATCCGTGACGTTGTGCGACTGGTCCAGCATATAGGCCGGCTTGAAGGCGTCGCCCTCACGGCGGGCGGCGTCGGCCAGCTCGTTAAACACCAGGAACAGCTGGAACGGGTTGATCGAGCCGGAATCCAGGTCGTCGTCGCCATACTTGCTGTCGTTGAAGTGGAAGCCGCCGAGTTTACCGAACTGCGCCAGGCGCGCCACGATCATCTCGATATTCGTGTTCGGCGCGTGGTGGCCCAGGTCGACCAGGCACTTGGCCTTCGGTCCCAGCTCGGTGGCGCAGGCGAAGCTGGTGCCCCAGTCGGCAATGGTGGTGGCATAGAACGCCGGCTCGAACAGCTTGTGCTCGATGAACACGTTCCAGTCGGCCGGCAGCGCGGCGTAGATCTCGCGCATGCTGTCCAGGTAGCGCTCGAGCGCGCCGCGCAGATTGTGCTGGCCGGGGAAGTTGGCGCCGTCGCCGACCCACACGGTCAGCGCCTGCGATCCGATTGCGCGGCCGATCTCGATGCATTCGATATTGTGGGCCACCGCCTGCGCCCGCACCGCCGCGCTGGTGGACGTGAGGCTGCCGAATTTATAGCTTTGCTCCTGGCCCTGCTGGTCCTGGAAGGTGTTCGAATTGACCGCGTCGAAGGCCAGGCCCAGTGCCTGCGCCGTCTCGCGCAACTCTTTCGCATCGGTCGGCTTGTCCCATGGGAAGTGCGGCGACACGCTCGGCGTGGCGCGGGTCAGCTGGTGGATGACGGCGCAATCCTCCAGCTTTTCAAATACGTTGCGCGGCTCGCCGCGACCCGGGAAGCGCGCGAAGCGGGTGCCGCCGGTACCGGCGCCCCAGCTCGGCACCGCCACGGCGAAAGTCTGGGCCAACGCGGTCAGCTGGTCGATGTCCAGGCCGCGGCGCGCCAGCATGCCGCCCAATCCCTCGTAGTCGGCCTGCAGTTGCGCGTCCAGTTTGGCGTTCTGGTCCGCGACCAGGCCAGCGTCGATAACGCTTGTCATTCTCGTCTCCTTGATGCCGGCGGCATACGCCGCCGATGACCGGTGACCCGACCACGAAAGGGTCGGCGTCCCGGCTTGTTGTGATGTCTTGCTATCTTAGCGTATCGGCCGTGGTCAACGGGTGAAGGCGGCCGCGTTGCCCGCATCCACGTTCAGGATGTTGCCGGTGCTCTTGCCCGACTTGTCGCTGGCGAAGAAGTAGACGGCTTCGGCGATGTCTTCGGGCAGCACCGCGAGCTTGAGCATGCTGCGCTTGCGGTAGAACTCCTCGACGTCGTCGGCCTCGATCTTGTTGGAGGCGGCGCGTTCTTCCTTCCACTTGCCGTCCCAGATGCGCGAGCCGCGGATCACGGCGTCCGGATTGACCACATTGACGCGGATGCCATGTTCGGCGCCTTCCAGCGCCACGCAGCGCGCCAGGTGCAGCTCGGCCGCCTTGGCGGTGCAGTAGGCCGAGGCGCCGGCGGATGCCACCAGGCCGTTCTTGCTGCCCACGAAGACCATGCTGCCGCCCAGGCCCTGCTGCTTCATGATGCGGAAGGCGGCGCGGGTAGCCAGGAAGTAGCCGGTAACCAGGATGTCCTGGTTCCGTTTCCAGATCTCGAGCGTGGTCTCGTCCAGCGGCGCCGCCGAAGCGATGCCGGCGTTCGAGATCAGCAGGTCGACGCCGCCGAAGCGCAGCGCCGCCGCTTCCAGGATGCCGGCCACCTCTTCTTCGCTGGTGATATTGGCGCGCACGGTGCCGATGCTGTCCTTGCCGCCGACCTTGGCCAGGTCCTTGCCGGCTTGTTCGAGTGCCTCGGCGTCGATATCGGTCAGCATCACGCAGGCGCCCTCCTGCAGCAACTGGCGCGCGACCGCCTGGCCGATGCCGCCGGCGCCGCCGGTCACCAGCGCGATGCGGCCGGCCAGGCTTTTCGGCTTGGGCATGCGCTGCAGCTTGGCTTCCTCGAGCAGCCAGTACTCGATGTCGAAGGCTTCCTGTTCCGGCAGGCCGACGTAGGTGCCGACGCCGTTCGCGCCGCGCATCACGTTGATGGCGTTGACGTAGAACTCGCCGGCGATGCGCGCGGTGGACTTGTCCTTGGCGAACGACAGCATGCCTACGCCCGGGATCAGGTAGATGATCGGATTCGCGTCGCGGATCTTCGGGCTGGTGGCGCGCTTGCAGCGTTCGTAATAGGCGCTGTAGTCGGCGCGGTAGTCGGCCAGCGCCGTGTCCAGGCTCGCCGCCAGGCGTTCGAAGTCGGGTGCGGCCGGGTCGAAGTCCAGCACCAGCGGACGGATCTTGGTGCGCAGGAAGTGATCGGGGCACGAGGTGCCCAGCGCGGCCAGCGGCGCCAGGTGGGCGCTGCTCACGAATTCGAGCACGGCGTCGCTGTCGTCGAAGTGACCGAGCTTGTATTCGTCCTTGCTGATCTTGCCGCGCAGGAGCGGCATCAGACGCGCGGCGAGCGCCGCGCGCTCGGCTGCCGGCAGGACTTGCGTGGCCTGGCCGCCGAACACCGGCTGCTGGATGTTCTGCGCCAGCCAATCCTCGGCGCGCTTGATGATCGCCAGCGTCGTCTCGTAGCACGACTGCGAGGTATCGCCCCAGGTGAACAGGCCGTGGCCTTCGAGAATGATGCCCTTCAGCTGCGGGTTCGCCTGCGACACGGCTTCGAGCTTCAGGCCCAGGTCGTAGCCCGGACGCTGCCACGGCAGCCAACCCAGTTCGCCTTCGAAGATCTTCGCGGTGAGCTCCTTGCTGTTCTTGCAAGCGGCGATCGCGATGCAGGCGTCGGGGTGCATGTGGTCGACGTGGCGGCGCGCGATATAGGCGTGCAGCGGGGTGTCGATACTGGCCGCGCGCGGGTTCAGGTTGAAGGTGCAGTGCGGCAGGTAGCCGACCATCTCGTCCTCGTGCTCGAGGCCGCGGTAACGCCCCTTGAGCGCATGCAGCTTGCTCATGTACAGGGTCGAGAAACCATCCAGCTTGATGCTGCCCAGGTCACCGCCCGAGCCTTTCACCCACAGCACTTCGACCTGCTCGCCCGACAGCGGATCCACCATGTCGATCTTGGCCGAGGTATTGCCGCCACCGAAATTGGTGATCCGCAGGTCGGAACCCAGCAGATTGGACCGGTACAACAGCAGTTCCGGCTCACTCAGCGTGGCCGCGACGGCTTCATCCCAGCGCGAGGTGATCGGTTCGCGCTGCTTCGTTTCGCTCAAAGCGCCCATCAATATCTCCTAGTTGATTGTTTTGTCATCGAATCGATGCGTCTCTTCCATGTCCTGCGTCCGCATGCTGTTCGAGCAGCGCTACGGCGTCGGCAGACAGTAGAAAGCAGCGGCCCACAGGGTGTCAACGCGGAAACAATCAACTTGCTGACCAAGTAGGAATCAATCACCGAGTTGATCGATTTGAGCGTTTGTGCGCTGCAGCGCGAGGAAATAATCAGTCAAATGATCATTTGGTGATTGACGATATTGCATCTAGAAACTACTCTTTTCGAACACCCCGCGATTCCTGCCCACAAGAGGCCTGGAACGACGGGTCCCATGCCGCACTCACCCAGACGGCTTACGGAGGAGACACAATATGGTGAATCACAAACGCCGCAAGCGTTTGCTGAAACTGCTTGCCGAGCACCAGTCGGCGACGGTCCAGCAGCTTGTCGAATGGCTCAACGCGTCCCCGGCAACGGTTCGGCGCGACATCAGCTGGCTCGCGGGACGCAATCTGCTCACCCGCACCCGGGGCGGCGCAGAAAACCTGCTGCCCAAGACGCGCCAGTTCCCGCTGACCAGCGAAACCTTCCAGAACAATATCCAGTGCTTTGCCTCGCGCAAGCGCGCTATCGCCCGCCATGCAGCCTGCATGTGCAACGACGGCGAGACGATCATCATCAATGGTGGCACCACCACCTTCATGATGGCCGAGTTCCTCACCGAGAAGCAGCTCAAGATCCTGACCAACTCTTTCCTGATGGCCGAGCGCCTGCTGGTATCGAGCGAGAACGAGATCATCGTGCCGGGCGGCCGCGTCTACCGCGAGCAGAACGTCATCCTGTCGCCGTTCGATAACGACATCACCCAGCACCACTACGCCACCAAGATGTTCATGAGCGTCTACGGCCTGTCGCTGCTGGGCCTCATGGAAGCCGATCCACTGCTGATCCAGGCCGAGAAGCGGCTGATCAGCCAGGCCGAGGAACTGGTGGTGCTGGCCGACAGCTCGAAATTCGCGCGCAAGGCCGGCCTGATCCTGTGCGGCCTGGATCGCGTGTCCACCGTGATCACCGACACCGACGCCTCCGACAAGGCAGTCCAGCTGCTCGAGCAGTATGGCGTGAAGGTCGTCACCGTCGAACCCGACGGCGAGATGCCGGCGCTGCGCACCGCGCGCTACGGCCCCCAATATGACTTGCAGTCCGCAGCCCTGATGGAGATTTCGCATTGAAGATCAAACAGCTCCTGCTCGCCGCGGCGGCGGTCGGTGTATTCGCCGGCCTGGCCGGCTGCGCCGACAAGAAGGCCGGCGACGAGCCTGAAAAGACCCGCATCGCGATGGTCGTGAAAAGCCTGGGCAACGGCTTCTTCGACGCCGCCCACCAGGGCGCGAAGGATGCCGCCGCCGAAATCGGCGGGGTCGAGATCATCTACACCGGCCCCACCACGCCAAGCGCCGAAGGCCAGATCGAGATCATCAATTCCTTGATCAGCCAGAAGGTCGATGCGATCGTGGTCTCGGCCAACGACCCCAATGCCCTGGTGCCGATCGCCAAGAAGGCGATGCAGCGCGGGATCAAGGTTATCTCGTTCGACAGCGCGCTGGCGCCGGGCGGACGTCAGATGCAGCTCAATCCCTCCAACCCCGAGATGGTCGGCCAGAAGCAGATCGAGATGGCGGCGGCCGAATTGAATGGCAAGGGAGAACTCGCCATCCTGTCGGCGTCGGCCCAGGCGACCAACCAGAACCTCTGGATCGGCGTCATGAAGAAGACGCTCGAACGGCCCGAATACGCGGGCCTCAAGCTGGTGGCCACCGTGTACGGCGACGACCAGTCGGACAAGAGCTACCGCGAAGCCATCGGCCTGCTGCGCAGCCACCCGAACCTGAAGGCGATCATCTCCCCGACCACGGTCGGCATCGTCGCCGCCAGCAAGGCGGTGGCCGACGAAGGCCTGGTGGGCAAGGTGTTCGTCACCGGCCTGGGGCTGCCGTCCGAGATGGCCGGCCATGTCAAGAGCGGCGCGGTGCGCGAATTCGCGATCTGGAACCCGATCGACCTGGGCTACGCCGCCACCTTCGCGGCCCACCAGTTCGTGGCCGGCAAGGCGCAGGCGGGCGACGGCGCGACCGTCTCCGTGGGCCGCCTGGGCGCCGTGACCCTGGACGCCAACGGCGAAGCTGCGCTCGGCCCGCCGTTCACCTACAACGCCGGGAACGTCGACAAGTTCGCCAAGATGTTCTGAACCGGCCCGTCCGCCGCGCGCTGTCGCTCCAGCGATGCGCGCGGCGCCCTTTATCCGATTGCATCGCCACCATGCCAGTAACCCAACTGACACGCCCTCCCCTGCGCCCGAATGACGGCGCGCCCGGCCCGGTATTGCAGCTGACCGGCATCACCAAGCGCTTCAACGGCGTCTGCGCCCTGAATGGCGTGCGCCTGTCCATCCGTCCGGGCGAAGTCATGGCCCTGATCGGCGAGAACGGGGCCGGCAAGTCGACCCTGGTCAAGACCCTGACCGGCATCCACCGTCCCGACGAAGGCGCGATCCTGCTCGACGGGAAGCCGGTGTCCTTTGGCAGCCCGCAGGAAGCGATGGCCGCCGGGATCACTGCCGTGCACCAGGAAACCGTGATGTTCGACGAACTGTCGGTGGCCGAGAACATCTATGTGGGCCGCCACCCGACCCGCGGCCCGGCGCGGCGCATCGACTGGGCCGGCATCGAGGGCGAGGCCGAACAGCTGTTCGCGCGCCTGGAAGTATCGCTGCCGGTGCGCGCGCGCGTGCGCGACCTGTCGGTGGCCCAGCGCCACTTCGTCGAGATCGCGCGTGCCCTGTCGCAGGATGCGCGTGTGGTCATCATGGACGAGCCGACCGCAGCACTGTCGCAGCGCGAAATCCGCGAGCTGTACCGCATCATCGACCAATTGCGCGCGCGCGGCACCGCCGTCATCTTCATCTCGCACAAGTTCGACGAAATCTATGAAGTGGCCGACTGCTACACGGTGCTGAGGGACGGCCAGTTCGTGGCCGAAGGCCGCCTGGCCGACGTCAGGGAGCCGGAGCTGGTGGCGCTGATGGTGGGCCGCGCCGTGCACCAGGCCTATCCCAAGGCCGCGGTGGAAATCGGCGCGCCGCTGCTGGAGGTAGAGGGATTGTGCCATCCGACCGAGTTCCAGGACGTCGGTTTTACCTTGCGCAAGGGCGAAATCCTCGGCTTTTATGGCCTGGTGGGCGCGGGCCGCTCGGAAGTGATGCAGGCGCTGTTCGGCTTGACGTCGCGCGTGACCGGCAGCGTGCGGCTGGAGGGCCAACCGGCGATGTTTTGCAATCCGGGCGAGGCCATTGCGCGCGGCCTGGCGTATGTGCCCGAGGACCGCCAGCACCATGGCGCGCACCTGACCATGCCGATCATGCACAACATCACCCTGCCGATCCTGTCCAAGCTCGGATTCTTTCCTCGCATGCGGGCCGAAGCCGCGCTGGCGCGCCGCTTTGCCGAACAGCTCGAGCTGAAGGCCGCCTACCTGAGTCAGAACGTCGACGAACTCTCGGGCGGCAATCAGCAGAAGGTGGTGCTCGGCAAATGGCTGGCCACGGATCCCAGGGTGATCATCCTCGACGAACCAACCAAGGGCATCGACATCGGCTCCAAGGCCGCCGTGCACCGCTTCGTGAGCCAGCTGGTGGAACGCGGACTGTCGGTGATCCTGGTCTCGTCCGAACTGCCCGAGGTGCTGGGCCTGGCCGACCGCGTGGTGGTGATGCGCCAGGGCCGCGTGGTGCGCGAGTTCACGCGCGCGCAGGCCACGCCCGAGACGGTCGTCGCGGCCGCGTCCGGGGTCGAGCTGGAGGTAGCGCCATGAGCAAGCATGCTGCCCTGTCGGGCATCCTGAAGCAGCGCGAGGCCCTGCTGGCCGTGATGGTGGTGGCGCTGGTGCTGCTGGTCGGCCTGCGCGCGCCGGTCTTCCTCACCACCGCCTCGCTGGCCAACCTGCTGACCGACAGTACACTGCTGGTGATGCTGGCCCTGACCCAGATGCTGGTGATCGTCACCCGCGGCATCGACCTGTCGGTGGCCTCGAACCTGGCCCTGTCGGGCATGGTCGCGGCGATGCTGGCATCGAACCACCCCGAACTGCCGCTGGTGTTCGTGATGCTGGCCGCGGCCGGCACCGGCCTGGCGCTGGGCCTCGTCAACGGCGGGTTGATCGGCTACCTGGCGCTGCCGCCGATCGTGGTCACGCTGGGCGCCATGAGCGTGTACCGCGGGTTGGTGTTCGTGATCTCGGGCGGAACCTGGGTGTCGGCGCACCAGATGCCGGCCAATTTCATCGGTTTCCCGCTGCAGCGCCTGTTCGGGCTCCCGCACCTGGTGTGGATCGCTCTCGGCGCGGTGCTGGCGATGGCCTTCCTGGCCCGCTATACCCGCTTCGGACGCGACCTTTACGCGATCGGCAACGCGCCGCAATGCGCCGCCTACATCGGCATCCCGACCGCGCGCCGGCTGCTGTGGACGTATGGACTGTCGGGCATGGTGGCGGGCCTGTGCGGCTACCTGTGGGTGGCGCGCTATGCGGTCGCCTATACCGAGATCGCCTATGGCTTCGAATTCACCGTGATCGCCGCCTGCGTGATCGGCGGCGCCAGCATCGCCGGCGGCGTCGGTTCGGTGCTCGGCACCGTGCTCGGCGCGCTGTTCCTGTCGGTGATCGGCAATGCGTTGCCGGTACTGCAGGTGTCGCCGTTCTGGCAAAGCGCCCTGACCGGCGGCGTGATCCTGGTCGCCGTGCTGCTCAATGCCGGCGGCAACCGCAAGCGCAGCCGGCAAATCCTGCCGCTGCACCGCACCGAACTTCCCGGCGCAAGGAGCGCAGCATGAACGCGAGCACCATCGCCCAGGTGGCATCCACTCTTGATACCAAGACCGTGAACGAATCGACCCCGACCTCGCGCTATACGATCCTCGACCGCCAGAGGCCGAGCCTGCGCCACGTGCTGGCGCGCTGGGAAACTCTGCTCGCCCTGCTGCTGCTGGCGGTATTCGTCGCCGGCAGCGTCACGCTCGAGCACTTCCTCGATCCCTACAACCTGCTCGACGGGACCGTCAATTTCAGCGAGAAAGCCCTGATCGCGCTGCCGATGGCGCTGTTGATCATTTGCCGCGAGATCGACATCTCGGTGGCCGGCACGCTGGCGCTGTCGTCGGTGGCCATGGGCCTGGCGCACGGCGCTGGTCTGCCTGCCGAGGCGCTGCTGTTCGTGGCGGTCGGCACCGGCCTGGCCTGCGGCTGGCTGAATGGCTTCCTGGTCACGCGCTTCATGCTGCCCTCGATCGTCGTCACCATCGGCACCATCGCCCTGTACCGGGGCCTGGCCAGCGTGGCGCTGGGCGACCAGGCCTTCACCAACTATCCGCCTCTGATGGCCGACTGGGGCCAGGGCACCTTCTTCGGCGTGGTGCCGCGCGCCTTCGTGATCCTGCTCGGCTTCGCGCTGCTGTTCGCCGTGGTGCTGCATGC
>DDKG01000114.1:10852-27893 GCA_002339265.1 Massilia sp. UBA2604
GGCCGCATCGGCAGCACGCGGCCGAACATCGCCACCGGCTGGGAGCTCGAGATCATCACCATGGTGATCCTGGGCGGCGTGAGCATCGCCGGCGGCGCCGGCACCATCGGCGGCGTGCTGCTGGCGGTGCTGACGATGGGCGCCGTGACCTATGGCCTGGCGCTGGCCAACGTGCCCGGCATCTACATGACGATCGTGGTGGGCGTGCTGCTGCTGGCGACCATTGCGCTGTCGCGCCTGTTGCGCGGCAAGCCGACCCGCCACTGATTTTATGGACCGATTCCACATGCATGCACATCCGGATGACGCCCTGATCGTCCTCGACATCGGCAAGACCAACGTCAAGCTGGCCCTGGTCAACGCGGCCGGCAAGCTGCTGGCCGAGCGGCGCCGGCCCAACGCGATCCTGCAAGGCGGCCCCTATCCGCATCACGACACCGAGGGCATCTGGGACTGGATGCTGGCGACCTGCCGCGACTTCGCCGGCATGGCGCGGGTGACGGCGATCGTGCCGGTGACCCACGGCGCCACCGCGGCCCTGGTCGACGACGACGGCCTGGTGCTGCCGGCGCTCGACTACGAGGCGGCGCTGCCGGGACTGGATTACGCCGCGTTGCGGCCGGCCTATGCCCAGACCTATTCGCCGCTGCTGCCGGCAGGCCTGAACCTGGGCCGCCAGCTGGCCTGGCTGCAGCAGCAGTATCCCGAACGCTTCGCGCGGGCGCGCCACATCCTGATGTATCCGCAATACTGGGCCTGGCGCCTGTGCGGTGTGGCGGTTGGCGAGGCGACCTCGCTCGGCTGCCATACCGATATGTGGGACCCGGTGCGGCAGGATTACTCGTCGCTGGTCGCGCGCATGGGCTGGCAGGCGCAGCTACCACCGCTGGCGCCGGCGTGGGACGCGCTCGGCGCGCTGCGCCCCGAGGTCGCGCAAGCGACCGGCCTGGCGCCCGACTGCGAAGTCCTGTGCGGCATCCACGACAGCAATGCCTCGCTGCTGCGCCACCTGGGCCATGACAGCGCGCCGCGCACCGTGCTGTCGACCGGCACCTGGCTGATCGCCGCCGCCTTCGGCGCCGATCTGTCCGGCCTGCGCGAGGACGCCGACATGCTGGCCAACACCAACGCCCTGGGCCAGCCAGTAGCCTGCATGCGCTTCATGGGCGGCCGCGAATTCGGCGCGCTGGCGGGCGACCAGCCAGCCACCTGCTCCTTCGAACAGCTCGAACGATTGATCGCGCGCGGAACGATGGCGCTACCCTGCTTCGCCGACGGCGGCGGCCCGTTCGCGGGCCAGGCCGGCCGCATCGAGGGCCCGCCCCCATCCGACGTCGGCGAACGCTTCGCGCTCGCCACGCTGTACTGCGTCCTGATGACCGACTACTGCCTCGACGCCCTCGGCGCGCGTGGCCCGATCACGGTCGAAGGCAGCTTCACCGCCAACCCCTGGTTCGGCCCCCTGCTGGCCAGCCTGCGCTCGCACCAGGCTGTCGCCTATTCCGACGACGCCAGCGGCACCACCTGCGGCGGCTGGCTACTGCGCTACCGCGACGCCACCCCAGCAAACCAACACCACCCCAAACCGCCACGCACGATCACCGGCCTGTCCGCCTACCGCACCACCTGGCGCACCGCCCTCGCCACCCCCACCCCGCACCTATCCCACGCCCAATAACCCAACAATTAGGGTCAGAGTCGAATTATTGGCCAATTGCCCCTCAGATAATTAGGGTCAGAGTCGAGTTAACGGCTCAGCCGTAAAAGTTGTCAAACAATTCGACTCTGACCCTAATTGTTTTTGGGCTTCTGCGGGCCTCTTCGCGGTAAGAGTGCAGCTTCGAGCGCGAGAATCTGCGTCGGCGGAAAGACAAATACAGGGCAGACATTTCCCGGGCCTTTGCAGCGTCATAATGAGGGTCAGAGTCAAATTTCTAAGCAATTGCTCACCGTATTAATAGGGTCAGTGTCAAATTATTGGCCAATTGATTTACTGAAGTTGGCAAACAATTCGACTCTGACCCTAATTGTTGGTTGAATAGGGTTGGCTATTTTTGGGGTAGCTGGTCCTGGACTTTCATGATCTCAAGCGGGACGCCGCCGCGGGTGGTGCGCAGGGTGGTCAGCTTGACGGGGTCCAGGGCGTTTTCGGGACGGCCGTCGGTTGTTACCGCCAATGCGATCGTGTTCTCGCCGTTCGGGTTCAGGATGCCGGGCGGGATGACGAAGGTGCGTTGGGGGCCGATGTGGGCGATGAACTGGCCCATGTTCCAGCCGTTGACGAAGATCAGCGCGCGGTTGTCGCGGTCGGAACGCGGCTTGGCGGTGTCGCCGAAGGCCAGGGCCAGCTGGACGTCGTGGTCGCGCGGCAGGTCGAGCTTGAATTGCGTGCGCAGCCAGTAGGTGCCGGCGGCTGGAGGGGCGTCGGTTGGACGGGCCGATTGCCAACCCTGGGTTGGCGCGGATGGCAGGTGCCAGCCGGCGCGCTCACCGTACAGGCCGCCGTTGTTCATCGGTCCGCGCACGCGGTCGACCAGTTCCTCACCGCCCTGGCGGCCCTGGATGCGCCAGGCGATCGGGGTGCCGAAGCGCTGGCCGCCACGGCTCGTCAGCGAAGCCGAGATCAGGCCGCGCGCCTCGCGATGGAAGTCGTCCGCCATCAGGTTCCAGTTATGGCCGTTGTTGCGCACCATGACCGCGATCACGTGCTCGCCCGGGGTGAGCTTGCCCAGGTCGAGCTTGACGCTGTCGGTGGTCTCCGGGAACGAGCGGCCGGTGTCGAGTTCGTGCTGGCCGACGAAGCGGCCGTCGATCCATACCTGGATCATGCCGGCGCCGCCGGCCCCGTAGAACAGCTCGAGCTGGTTTGCCTTGGGGTCGGCGCCGGTGAAGCGCCCGCGATACCACACGTCGCCGTGATGGAAGCCGTAGTCGCTCATTGCCAGCGTCGGTTGGCCGCGCTCCGGCATGGTCCAGGTCTGGGCCGCCGATGGGCGCCGGTCGGCCTGCACCCAGGCGCTGTCGTCGAAGCGTGGCATCGCCTCCAGGCTGTCCATGCGCCGAGTCCAGGCCAGGCGCGCCAGGTCGGGCACGCGCACTGCATCGGGGCCCTTCAGGCTGACGGCGCGCACGCTACCATCCTGCTGGCGCGTGAGCGCCAATGGCTGGCCATTGAAACTGGCCGTCTCGAAGGCCGGACCCCAGATCTCGACGGCGCCGTCCTGGTCGACATCGCCCGTCATGGCCAGCGCGCCGCCGCTGAGCCGCGCCGAACGCACCAGCGCCGGCGTCAGCTGCAGCGCGCGCCCGGCGCCGGTGTCCTGGGTCCAGAAGCGCATGCTGGTCGCCTCGTCCGCCAGCAGGAGCAGCATCGGGGCACGCCCGCCGCCCGAGATGCGCACCCGCGCCAGGCCATCATGGACGTAGTTCAGCACCAGGTCGCCCTTGGCCGCATCCCAGCGCGATTGCACCTTACCCGCCAGCACCTCGACCTTCGGCGCGCTGGCATAACGCAGCGCGGTCTCGCCTTCCAGCTTATCGCGGCCGTGCAGCAGCACGATGTCGCGTTCGCCGTCGCGCAGGTGCGTCTGCAGCTCGGAGGTCGAGTACACCAGGCGCTGGCGCTCCATGTCGTAGGACGCCAGCAGCATGCGCGCATCCTGGCCGCGCAGCGTAGATGCGATCGTGTACTCGCCGTCGCGCGTGGCCAGCCTGATGCTGAAGCGCTCTTCTCCCTTGCCATCGGTGGGATTGTGGGCCGCGAACAGCACGTGGGCGCCCAGGCGCTTGTTCACGTTGTGGTAGACCTTGACCTTGCCGTCCGGCGGCGCCAGCGGCGGCCCCTTGTCCATTTCGGCCAGCACCGCCTCGGCGGCCTGGACGAACATGCCCTGCTGCTTGAGCGCGTAAGCCTTGGGCCGCAGGCCGCGGTCTTCCGAGATCGCCGCGCCATAGTCGTACGAGGTGTAGACCACCGGGCCGGCCAGCCAGCCCCAGGACGTGCCGCCGAAGGTCATGTAGACGTTGTGGATCGTGATCCGGTTGATCAGGTTGGTGCCATAGAACACCCGCTGATAGCCCTTGCCCTGGCGCTCGGCGGTGCAGGCATAGGTGCCGTTCGAGCCCCAGTAGTCGAACCAGCCGCCGCCCAGTTCCGCCGCGAAGCCCGGCGTGCCGGGTGAAGACAGCGCGCCCGCGCGCGGGCCGGGCTTGCCGTAGATGCCCCAGTCCGGCGCCTGGTTGGCCCCTGCGGGGTTGGCGTGCACGTCGCAGCTGCCGCCCGGGTAGCCGTCGAAGGCATAGATATCGGTCGGGCCGGGATTGGCCCACGCGGCGGTCGAGTCCTTCGGCGTCCAGTCGGGCAGGCGCCCGGCGGCGTTGTGGAAGAACGGCACCGTGATGCCGTCGCGGCGCGCCTTGCGCGCCAGGTGCTCCATCTGGCGCACGTGTTTCGGCTCGACCTTGCCCAACTCGTTTTCGAGCTGGTAGGCGATCACGTTGCCGCCGCCATCGGTGACCTGATGGCGCGCGATGATCGCGTTAATCTGGGTCATCCACTCGTCCACTGCCGCCAGGTAGACCGGGTCGTCGGTACGCGCCTCGCCGCGGTTGCGGAACATCCAGCCGGGATAGCCGCCGCCGGTCAGTTCCGAATTGATATAGGGTCCAGTGCGCGCGATGACGTACATGCCCTCCTCTTTCGCGATCTGCAACGCGCGCTCGACGTTGCGGATGCCCGAGAAATCGTAGACGCCCGGCGCCGGCGAATGGTAGCCCCAATCGAAATAGAAGGCCACGCCATTGAAGCCCAGCGCCTTCATCTTTTGCATCACGTCGCGCCACAAGGTCGGATTCGGCAGGCGGAACGGGTGGATCTCGCCCGACCACACAACCACCCGCTTGCCGTCGATCTTGAGGGAGTACTGGTCCCACTCCACCTTGCGCGGCTGCCCCTTGGGCCCAGAGACACCGGAGGCCAGCGTCTTGGCATCGTCGGCCAGCGCGCTGAATCCGGACGCCATCGCCGCGGTGCCGGTCAGGCGCCGCCGTTCGTTCCATGTGCGGCCGCCGTCATGGCTGTCGGCATGCCATGCACGCCTGCCGGCGTCGCTGCCATACAGGCGCAGCGCCGAGCCATGGCGCACCATGGCCGCCGCGGTCACGCCGGCGCCGAGCTTGTCCAGGGTGGCGTCGATCTTCCACGGACCTGCCAAAGCGCCGGCGCGCGCCAGAACAAGGCGTCCGCCCTGCTGGCGTGCGACCGCCACATATCCCTCGCCATCGGCCAGCACCACCACATCGGCGTGACCCGCCAACCCCTGGAGGGGCCGCGGCGCCGACCAGTTGGCCATGTCCGCGTCCGGCGCGACGACCTGGGCGCCTGCAGTGCTCGCGAACACGAGCTTGATCGCGCCGTCACGCTCGCGCACCCAGCCCGGCTTGCCGGCACCGGCAGCGCCGCCAAGCGGGATGTCACGTACGAACTCCCATTGGCGAAGGTTGGCCGATTGCGCCAGGCCAATGCCGCCGGCACCGTTCGCGTAGGCCAGGTAGTAGCGGCCGTCAGTGTGGCGCACGAGCGCCGGGTCTTGCAGGGCGCCGGATGGCGGCGTCCAGGCCTCGGAAACCAGCGACGTGAAATCGGCGCCGTCGGTCGACGCCAGGATGCTCAGGGTGTTGGCCGCGCCGGCGGTCAGCGCCGGCATCAGGACCACCTGCCCGGCCGCATCCCTGGCCTTGGCGGCATCGGCCGCTGCCTGCATGCCCGATCCCTGGGGAATGCCAAGTTCCTGGGCCAGGACCATCCCACCCACGCACATGGCCGCGCTGGCCGCCACTATCGAGTATTGCCACTTCATACCGCACTCCTTCGCTGCATTTCGTCGTCGACAACTTCGGCGTCATCTCTCACTCGCCACCTCGCGGTCGGCCACCGGCTCACCGAAGTCGGGCATGCCGTCGGCGCGCCAGCCGATCGCCTGCGCCCGCGTGTGGCGGTTCGGGTCGCGCAGCGGCTCGCCCGCGATGTCACGGTAGTTGCGCGCATGGTAGACCAGGATGTCGGTCTTGCCGTCCGGGCTGGTGGTGAAGCTGTTGTGGCCAGGGCCGTACTGCTTGGCGCCCTCGCTGCTGCGCATGACCGGCTGCGGCGACTTGGTCCACGACGCCGGATCGAGCAGGTCGGCGTCTTCCCTCGCCCACAGCAGGCCAAGCGCATAGTTGGCGTCAGTGGCGCTGGCCGAATACGTCATCAGGACGCGGCCATTCCTGACCAGCACGGCCGGCGCCTCGTTAACCAGGTGGCCACGCCGTTCCCAATCATGCTCGGGACGCGTCAGCAGCACGGCCGGCTGGCGGATCGCCAGCGGACCGTCCATTTTCGCCAGGTAGATATTGGTGCCCTTGCTGCCATCGGCCGCAACCTGGGTCCACGAGAGGTAGCGCTGGCCGCGATGGGCAAAGGTGGTGGCGTCGAGGGCGAAACTCTCCCAGCCGGTCTTGAGCTGGCCGCGCTCGATCCATTCGCCTTCGAGCGGATTTTCGGCGCCGTTCTCCAGCACATAGAGCCGGATGTCCCACACCTTGTCGGCGCGACCGGCGCTGAAGTACAGATACCACTTGCCGTCGATGCGGTGCAGCTCGGGCGCCCAGATGTGGGCCCCCATCTCGCCGCTGGCGTGCTTGCGCCAGATGACTTTGGCCTCGGCTTTCCCGAGCTCGTCGAGGCTGCGCGCGCGCCGCAGCTCGATGCGGTCGTACTCGGGAACGGTGGCCGTGAAATAGTACCAGCCGTCCGGATGCAGGGTGACGTGCGGATCGGCGCGCTGACGCACCAGGGGATTGGCGAAGCTGATATCGGTGTCGGCGGCGGGTGCCGGCGGCGCCTGGCAAGCGGCCAGCGACAGGCACAGCATCAGGAGAGCGACAGGTTTCATGGTGTCCTTTCAAGCGAAAAAGCCAGCCACCCTGAAAAGGCGGCTGGCTGCAGACATCGGGGCCGGGGTCAGATCTTGACGCCCAGGGTCAGGAAGTAGCGGCGTCCCGACCAGGCCAGTTCGTTGATGCGGAACCGGTCCCCGGCATCGCTGCGCTGGACTTCATCGGTCAGGTTCTTGCCCTCCAGCGAAATCGACACGCGGTCGTTGAATCGCCACTGGATCTTCGCATCCAGGAAACCCGTCTCATCCTGGAACACCGGGTTGCCCGAGACGTCGTTGGCGCCGGTGAAGAAGCGGTCGCGGTAGGTATAGGCCAGGCGAGCATTGACCGGTCCCTGGTCGTACCACAGCGACAGATTGTAGGCGGTCTTCGACATGCCAGGATAAGGCAGCACGGTGTCGTCGAGCAGGTTCAGGCGCTCCTTACCCGGCGCATACTTGAAGTCCATGCGGGTGTAGTTGGCGTCGATGCCGAAGCCGCTCAGCCATCCCGGCAAGAAGGTCAGCGCGGTACGGCCGGCCAGCTCGATGCCCTTGGTGGTGGCGCCCTCGCCATTGACGGCCTGCGTGACGTTGAAGCGCTGGCCGTTGTTGAACAGGTCGACGTCGCGGGTCAGCACGCGCTCAATCACGTAGCTCGAGATGTCCTTCTCGAACAAGGCCAGCGACAGCTGGCTGTCCGGGGTCGGATAGTACTCGAGGCTGAAGTCGGTATTGGTCGAGCGGTACGGCTTCAGGTTCGGATTGCCGGCGGTGCAGGTATCGACGCCCTCGCCGCCGAACTGCGGATTGCCGCTGCCCAGCACGCAGGTGGCGTTCGGCGCCAGCAGGTCCATGCGCGGTCGCGCCATCGCCTTGGCCCAGCCCACGCGGGCGAGGAACTTGTTGTCGATGAACCAGAAGGCGCCGTTGAAGCTCGGCAGCCAGTCGTGATAGGTGTTGTCGACCGTGACCACGCCATTGCTCAGGACGACGTCGGTGTAGGTCGACGAACCGGGAGAGGTAGCGGTGCGCACCGAGTAGCGTTGCAGGCCCGAGGACTTGTTGTCGGTGCGGGTGTAGCGCATGCCGATATTGCCGTCGACCTCGTAGCCAAACAATTGGGTGGCCCAGTCCAGGCGCAGGTAAGTAGCGGCGATTTTCTCTTCCACGCCGAACGCCGGGATCTGCGGGTAGGTGTTGCCGTCGCTGCCAGGCGAGTTATACAGGTAGTCGTGGTTGAAAGCCGAGGTATCGAAGAACGGTACGGCGTTCGCGAACACCGGCGACATCCAGCCGGATGGCATGCCCTTGACGTCACTGAGGCCGCCAAAGAAGGTGCCGGGCGAGCGGCCGCTGACGGCGTTGATCAGCGCCGCCATCTGCGCCGCGTTCATATAGCTGGTCGAATAGCCCGAGTTGATGAAGGACTGGGTATCGTTCGGACGCTGCGCGCCGCCGGTATAGAACGGATCGTAGATCGCGGTCTGGTTGACGTTGGCGCCGCGCACATTGATGTCGTCGGCCGTCGAGCTCAGGTTGGCGCCATTGCTGGCGAGGTAGCCGCCGCCGTTGTACTGGGTCGATTCCGCCTTGCGCGCCTGGGCGCCGAACGACACCCGGGTAAAGAACGGCGTGGTGAGGCGATAACGCAAGTCGATCTTGGCCTGGTCTTCCTGGTTCTTGGTCTCGCTCGGGCGGTACTGGAGCTGTGCCTGGACATAGGAAGCCGGGTCGTCCGGGTTATAGCCGGCCGGGAAAGTAAAGCGCGGCAGGCCTTGTTCGTCCAGAGTCACTTTCAGGCCTGGGGCGTTCTGGGTCAGCGCGATATTGTTGCTGTCGCTGTCGTACATCGAACGCGAGGTGCCGAACAGGCCTTCGACCTCGAGGCGGTCGCGCTTGAAGGTAAAGCCCGAGGTGGTGTAGCGCGAATCGATATCGAGCTGGAAGTCGCGCGCCGAGGTGCCGAAGGCGCCCTGCCCGCCCTGGCCCGCCGCGTACAGGCAGTTACCGACGGTGTAGGACGTGACGTGGTGGTTCGTGATCACCATGTCGTCCGGCGTCGTCGTCGGCTCGATGCAGGTGCCGACGCTGGTCGGCACGCCGGTGGCTGGATTGTAGACCGGCGCCGAACCCGGACTGGAAAGCTTCCTGGCATCCGGGAAGTCGGTGCCGAAGTTGCGGTCGTTCAGGCGCTGGCGCTGGGTATTGGCCTGGTAACTGACCCAGGCGTTGAAGTTCTTGCTGAACTCATACTGCGCGGTGACCTCGCCCGACGAACGTTTGTGGTCGCGGGTCCAGATGCCGTAGCGCGCAATGCCCGGCGAGTAGTCGAACCACTGGCGCCGGCAGGCATCCGCCTGGGCGGTCGTCAGGCCCGAGGTGGCGCAGCTGGCCTGGTCGCTGATCCCGGCCAGGCGCGCATCGGTGCTGACCACGGTCTTCTCGGGCGAGGCGTCCCAGTCGCGGATGAAGCGCCACGAGGTATTGCGCGCGTAGTCATTGCGGGTGTGTACCTCGTCGTAGACGAAGTTGGCCATCAGGCCCAGTTTGCCGTTAAGGTATTTGTCGGCCATGTACAGGTTGCCGCGCGGCTGGACGCCGCCGCGCGAGGTCGCGTGTTCGGCCGAGATGCTGGTGCCGATGGTCGGTTCCTTGAAGTCGAGCGGCTTGCGGGTCTTGATCGACACCGAGCCGCCGACGCCGCCCTCGGTCATGTCGGCCGTGATGCCCTTGTAGACGTCGATCGAGCCGATCAGCTCCGACGCCAGCTCGCGCAGCTCGGCGCCGCGGCCGGCGCCGCCGCCGGTCCCGAGCACCGACATGCCGTTGATCTCGATGCGGTTCAGGTCAGGTTCGACGCCGCGGATCGAGATCTGCGAGCCTTCGCCGAAGTCCCGCGAGAGCTGCACGCCGGTCACGCGCGATAGCGCTTCTCCGACGTTCTTGTCCGGGAACTGGCCGATGTCTTCCGCCACGATGGAATCGGATACGGTGCTGGCGCGCAGCTTGCGGTCGATGGCCGAGGCCACCGAACGGCGCGTCCCGGCGATGTGAACCACCGCGGGCGCGGTCTCGGCGTCGCTAATGGTCGCGGGTGCGGTGGAGGGTGTAGTGGAACTGGCCGGCGTCTGCGCGGCCTCCTGCGCCAGCGCGCCGTGCGCAGCCAGGATGGCGATCACTGCGGCGACCGCCCGCGCACAGCGGGTCGGGTGAAGCACTTGCGTGCATGTCGTTGCATGGTTCATCTGTCGTCGTCTCCAAGGGCTCTGTTATAGGTGTACTGCTTGGCCTTGAAAACATTCTATGTGCGTACAGTTGCGCGATTCCATATGGCATTGAAAGAATCATGCACCTGAGCGAATGGGGCACTTCCGACCGGGAACCGCTCAAGCGATTGAGCGTTTCCCTTCCATATGTGGCGCGTACGCCGCAACCGCGGCATCAAGGCAGTTCGTAGAACTCGGCCTCGACGATCGACAGCTGCGAGCGCGCGACCTGCTGCGCGCCGGTGTCGGCATTGGCCTGGTTGGCCACTTCCTGCATACGGATCGCGTCCGCATCGTCGGCCTGGCCTTCCAGCGCGATCCGCACTTCGCTGCCATGGCGCGGAACCAGCGGCAGGGTGACGTAGCCGAGGTTCTTCGGCGTCGTGCCGCGATAGACCTCCGCGCCATCGACGAACACGCGCAGCGGATAGCTGCGTTCACGCCAGCCGGTGAGCTTCACGACGATCTCGCGCAGCAGCGCCGGCCGCGCCAGGCGATACCTGATCTGCGCCGGCGCACCGGCTTCGTTGGCCCAGCTGGTGGTCTCGTCGTCGTCGACCGACAGCGCGGCGCGCTCGCCATTGCTGGCCGCCGTGCTGCTGGCCACCGGCACCGCAATGCGCGATGGCGCGAACGATGCCGAGGACGGCGTCGGACCACGTTCGAGACGCAGCGGCGGCGGCGCCGGCAGCGCCGCCAGGCCGCCGCTCACCGCGACCGGCGTCGACGCCAGCGTGAGTTCGGCCGGCGCCAGGCCATCGGCGCGGGCCCGCAGCACGATCTTGCCGGCCGTGGTCGTGCTGCGCACCAGGACGCAGTTCACGCCCCCTTCCAGCGGCAGCGCGCGCGCCAGCACGTGGTTGCCAGGCCCCTGCGCGATCCCGCCGCGCCACTCGGCCGGCCCGGCCAGCTCGAAGCGCACGGTGTCGAGTGCCACCGGATTGCGCCGGTCGCCGGCATCGACCGCTTCGACCGCTTCGACCTGCACCAGGGCCAGGTCGGCGCCATCGGCCCGGCCGCCCGCAGCACCGCCTCGCACACCGGACGGCCGCGTGCGTCGTAGCCGACCGCTTTCAGTTCTCCCGGATCGAACGCCACCGCATCGAAGGTGAAGGCGAAGCGGTTGCGCTGGCGCGCGGGGCCAAGGTCGCGCCCATTGAGCGTGAGCCTGACCTGCTCGGCGCTGGAAATCACATGCACCGGCTTGACCGTCCCCGGCGCGTAGTTCCAGTGCCCGACGATGTGGGCGCGCGGACGCTCGACGTCGACCCAGCCGTCCCACATCACCTGGTGCGCGAAGAACGCGTCCTTCGGAATGCGCATGGCGTCCACCTCGCCGCTGCGGCGGTAGTTCTCGGCGCCGCGGTGGTGGGTATTACTGTCGGAGAAAATGATGTTGACGCCGCCGCTCGAGACCCGCGTGCCGGTGCCGGGCCGCTCGCGCCAGTAGTCGTGCCAGCGGCGCACCGCCTCGAGCGCGAAGCTGTCGCCATTGCGGTTGTAGGTGGCCGCGCTCTGTCCCTTGTGGGGCGGACCGTCGCCGTCCTTCTGGAAGGGCGGCGAGAAATCGTCCCAGAACTTGCGCGCGCCCTCGTCGCGCATGTACTCCATGGCCCACATCGGATTGCGTGCGCTCTTGTTTATATATAGCATTTCGCCGCCATACTCGGCCACGTCTTGCAGCGCCCCGCCCAGCATCTCGCGGCTGCCAGCGGCGCGCCCCCCATGCGGGTCGTAGCGGTCGCGCTGCGCCCGCATCTCTGCCATGTGCGCACCGCCACCACGTTCTCGCCCGCCACCAGCGCGGCGCCGATGTCGAAGCCGAAGGCCGTGACGCCGTTCTCGTGCAGGCCGACGCGGCGGCCGTTGACGAACACCTCGGCCGCCTGGCGCGCGCCTTCGAACTCGATGAATACCTTCTGCCCCGGCTTGTGGTCCTTGATGGTGAAGCGCTTGCGGTACCAGGCGATCCCGGTCGAGTGGTCGACGATGTCCCTGGCGTAGGCATCAATCTCGTTCCAGGCGCGCGGCAGGGTCACCGGCTTCCAGGCGCCGTCATCGAAGCCCGGCGCCTGGGCGCCGGCGGGGTCGCCGACCATCAGCTTCCAGCCGGATTGAAATCGTACTGGGCGCGGGCGGCCCAGGCGGGTGCGCCGGCCGATGCCGCAAACAGGACGGCGACCAGCGCCAATGCGCCGGTCGAGGGGAATGCGAAGCGATCCATGCGTGTCTCCATCTGTCGATGCCGATCCCGCTGATGTATTAGTGGACCAGCGCCGGTATTGTTCAGCATTCGCAAGCGCCTGTGCGTCCCGCCGGCCAATCACTCAACATCGTGACCGATCGCGCCGCGCACATTGACGAGCGGGCCAAATCGTCCGGTAATGGCGCTCCGACCCATTCCAGCATCCCGACAATGAGCAAACCATTCAAGCGCATCCTGCTGACCGGCGCCGGCGGCAACCTGGGCCGCCGCCTGCGCGAACGCCTGCACGCCTTCGCCGACATCGTGCGCCTGGCCGACGTGGCCGACATCGGCCCCGCCGGCCCGAACGAGGAAGTGGTGCAATGCGACCTGGCCGATCGCGCGCAGGTGATGCGCATGTGCGAAGGCGTCGACGCGGTGCTGCACTTCGGCGGCGTGTCGACCGAAGTCGAGTTCGCGCCCATCATGCAGGCCAATATCCTGGGCCTGGTCAACCTTTATGAAGCGGTGCACAAGCTGGGTATCCAGCGCGTCGTCTTCGCCAGCAGCAACCACACGATGGGCATGTACGAGACGAGCCAGCGGGTCGACGCCGCCATGCTGCCGCGCGCCGACGGCTACTACGGCCTGTCGAAAGTGTGGGGCGAGAACCTGTCGCGCTATTACTGGGACCGCTTCGGCGTGGAGACCGTCTGCATCCGCATCGGCTACTGCTTTCCGGAGCCGGTCACCCACCGCCAGATGGTCACCTGGCTCAGCCTCGACGACCTGGTCGAACTGCTGCGGCGCGCGCTGGTCACGCCGCGCGTGGGCCACACCATCGCCTTCGGCGTGTCCGACAACCCGGGCCGCTGGTGGGATGACCGCGAGGCGCGCCACCTGGCGTTCCAGGCGAAAGACAGCTCGGCGCAGTTCGCGCTGGATGGCGGCAGGCCGTTCGCCTATCCGCCGGAGGACGACCTGAGCACCTTCCTGCAGGGCGGCGTGTTCGTGACCACCGGTCCGAAATACCCGCAGTAAGGACCTCGATGAAACTCCTCGGCTTGCTCGCCCTTGCCGCACTGCTGGCGGGTGGCGCCGCCCATGCCGGCTCGTTCGCGCTGGACCGCGACGGCATTCTTCCCGTGCTGGTCACCGACGGCGGCGTCACCTCGCGCCTGGCCGCCGACCTGCTGGGCCGCGACCTGGAGGCGCTGACCGGGATCGCAGCCCGGCGCGTGGAGCGACTCGGCGACTGTCCGCAGCGCTGCATCGTGATCGGCAGCGCCGACACCGCGCTGGTGCGCGAGGTCGCCGGCGCGCTCGGCACGGACCTGGCGCCGCTGGCCGGCCAGCGCGAGCGCTACATCCGGGCCACGGGTCGCGCCGGCGCACGCGACGTGCTGCTGATCGCCGGCGCCGACCGGCGTGGCGCCGTGTATGGCGTGGTCGATGCCTCGCGCGAACTGGGGATCTCGCCATGGGAATGGTGGGCCGACGTCAGGCCGGCGCGCACGACCGGGCTGGTTCTGGATGGCGCCCCGCGCCTGTCCGCCGCCCCGTCGGTGGCTTGGCGCGGCATCTTCATCAACGACGAGGACTGGGGCTTGCAGCCGTGGGCGGCGAAGACCTACGATCCGGTGCGGGACATCGGTCCGCGCACCTATGCCCGCGTGTTCGAGCTGATGTGGCGCCTGAAAGCCAATCTGCTGTGGCCGGCGATGCACGACAGCACCCGGGCGTTCTATACGATTCCCGGCAATGCCCAGGCGGCCGACGACCATGCGATCGCGATCGGCACCTCGCACGCCGAGCCGATGATGCGCAATAACGTCGGCGAATGGAAGCAATCGTTCGGAGAGTTCAACTGGTTCACCAACCGCGACGGGCTGCTGGGCTACTGGCAGGGGCGCGTGGATGAGGTCAAGGGATTCGAGAACGTCTACACGCTCGGCCTGCGCGGCGTGCACGATTCGGCCATGGAGGGCGCCACCGGCCCGGATCAGGCGCGCGCCACGGTCGAAGAAGTGATCAAGCTGCAGCGCACCATGCTGGCGCGCAGCCTGGGCCGGCCCGCTGACCGTATCCCGCAAGCCTTCACGATGTACAAGGAGGTGCTGGATTACTACAACCGCGGCTTGAACGTGCCGGACGACGTCACCCTGGTCTGGCCCGAGGATAACTACGGCTACCTGAACCAGCTCGGCACGGCGCGCGAACGCGCGCGCAGCGGCGGCAACGGCATCTATTACCACGTGTCGTACTGGGGCCGCCCGCACGACTACCTGTGGCTCGGCACTACCCACCCGGCGCTGATCCGCGACCAGCTCCAGCGCGCCTGGACCACCGGCGCGCACCGCCTGTGGATGCTGAACGTGGGCGACATCAAGCCCAATGAATACCTGGCCGAGTACTTCCTCGACGCCGCCTTCGACGCCAGCGTGCTGCGCCAGGATCCGGCGCGCCACCTGGCCGCCTGGGCCGGCCGCCAGTTCGGCGCTGTTCATGGCGAAGAGATCGCGGCGATCAAGCGCGCATACTATCGCCTGGCCTGGGAACGACGCCCGGAATTCATGGGCTGGAGCCAGACCGAACCCACGCGGCCGGTGCGCGCCACCGAATACATCCGCACTGGCGGCGAGGAAGCCGAGCGGCGCCTGGCGGCCTACCGCGCGCTGGTGCGGCGCGCCGAGGCGCTCCAGGAGCGGCTGCCGTCGCAGCTGCTGGATGCCTACTTCCAGCTGGTGCTGTATCCGGTGCGCTCCAGCGCCAGCCTGAACGAGCGTATCCTGAAGCTCGACCTGGCAGCCGAATATGCGCGCCAGCAGCGGCCCTCGCCGAACCTGTATGTGCATCAGGCGCGGCAAGCGCATGCGGTCATCGTGGCCGACGCGGCGGCCTATAATGCGCTGGCGAACGGCAAGTGGGCCCATTTCATGGACGTCGCGCCGCGTCGGCTGCCGGTGTTTGCCGAACCGGTGTATCCGACTTATGGGCCGTCGGCGCGACGTGGCTGCGGCCTGGTGTATCCGGCGCCGCATTCGGTCGAGGCCAGCACCTTGACTGTGCCGGCCGGCCGCGCCGTCACCCGTACTCTGACCGTGGTCAGTCATGGCGGCCAGAACGCCGCCTGGTCGGTCGTCCCCGGTGCGCGCGGCGTGCGGCTGGAACTGGCGTCAGGCCGGCTCGACGCCGCGAATGGCCACGAACAGCGCCTGGTGCTGCATGTTGACGGCAGCGCCGGTCCCGCGTTGGCAGTGCGCTGTGGGGAACAGACGCTCAAGGTAAATCTGCAGGCGATGGCGGATAGCGATGCCACCCTGCCGGGCGAGCGCGAACGGATCGTGGTGCTGCCGGCGGGGGGCGCAGCGTCGTCATCCACGGACTGGAAAGCCCTGCCCGGCCTGGGCACGTCCGGAAAAGCCATGCGCGCGCGCCTGGACCTGCCGTCGCGCGGACTGGAAGCGCTTGCCGACATGTCTCCGCTCGAGTACCGCTTCCAGACCCGCAGCGAAGGCGGCGCCACGCTGCGTCTGGTCGCCGTGCCGGTACATGCGCTGACGTCGGACAACCGACTGCGCATTGCGGTGCAGCTGGACGATCGGCCGCTCGAGATCTTCGATTACACGACGGTCGGCCGCAGCGACGAATGGAAGCGCAATGTGCTGGGCAATATGGCGGTGCGCGTCGCGACACTGGCGCGCCTCGACCCGGGGGTGCACACCTTGCGCGTATATGCGCTCGATCCGGGCGTCGTGCTGGATCGCATCGACGTCGTGATGGATGGGGCGCCGGAATACTACGGCATGCCGCCGGTCGACTGACGCAGGGCAGATCGCGGCCGTGCGCCGCGCAAAATGGACAACTTACTGTAAAGGCCATCTTCATGCACATATCGAAAGAAAACGATAATTTATCCTTTCGAAACCCTTCGAACCGCCCGGTTTTCGCCGTTTAATTATCAAATGACACGGACCGCTCACCCGGAAACGAAAGTTCTGCGGTACTATCGCTGAGCTGGCGCAATGACTCACTGCGGCAGCCGCGATGGCCTGGCAGACGACGCCGTGCCCGACCGACAACCACGACCGGGGCGATCGACCCCGGCGGCATAGAGACACTGATTAATGACCCCATTCACTACGCTCGACACTTTCGTCTTCCTGGTTTACTTTGTGGCCATCTCGGCCTACGGCATCTGGATCTACTGGCGTAAAAAGCGCAGCAGCGGCAAGGCCACCCATGACTTCTTCCTGGCCGAAGGGTCCCTCACCTGGTGGGCGATCGGCGCCTCGCTGATCGCCTCCAACATCTCGGCCGAGCAGTTCATCGGCATGAGCGGCTCCGGCTACCGCATCGGCATGGCGATTGCCGTGTATGAACTGATGGCGGCCGTCACGCTGATCATCGTGGCCGTGTTCTTCATGCCGGTCTACCTCAAGAACCGCATCTACACGATGCCGCAATTCCTCGAGCAGCGTTATGGCAAGGCGGTGGCCACCACCATGGCGGTGTTCTGGCTGGGCCTCTACGTGGTGGTGAACCTCACCGCCATCCTCTACCTCGGGGCGCTGGCGATCAGCAGCATCGCCGGCCTGGACGTGATGGCCTGCATGGTGTTCCTGGCGGTATTCGCCACCGTGATTACCCTGGGCGGCATGAAGGTGATC
>DDKG01000115.1 GCA_002339265.1 Massilia sp. UBA2604
GCGCGGCAGCAGGCGGCTGATGCCATAGCCGCCGCGCAGGGCAATGATGAGGTGCACGCTTGGATCGGCCACGGCGGCGTGCAATTGTTCCAGGCGTGCGTCATCGGTGCCGCCGAAGCGCTGGTGGGTGCAGCTGTGGTCGTAGTAATTACGCACCAGGAAGCCCTGCCCTTCGAGGCGCGCGATGGCGCGTTCGAGCGCCGATGGCTCGGGAATGCAGCCGGCTGGCGCCACGATGGCGATGCCGGGACGGGAAGTGATCACTGTTTGACGAAGAGCCGGGGTGTTGAATCTGGCAACATCTTACCCCGCGCATGGGAGTCGATCAAGGCAAGGATGCGCTCGACCAGCTGGGGCGGCAGGTCGTGGCCCATCCCTTCGATGATCTCGAGCCGCGCGCCATCGATGTGGCGTGCCACGTCGCGGCCGCAGGCCACGGGCAGCAGCGGATCGGCGGCGCCGTGGATGACGAGGGTCGGCGCCGAGATCGCCGGCAGCAGCGCGCTGCGGTCGCCGGCGGCAAGCAGCGCCAGCATCTGGCGCGCACTGCCGCTTGGGCAATAGCAGCGTCGCATGGAGCGCGTGACGCGCTTGCGCAGCTGCCGGTCCGGGGTCGGATAGGACGGGCTGCCGAGCAGCCGCAGCAGCCCGACAGTGTGGTCGATGACGCTGTCGAGATCGGTGGGATCGGCGGGATGGCTGGCCAGCGCCTTGCGCACCGCAGCGCCCGGCCCAGGCAGGCCGCGCCGGCCGCTGGTGGACATGATCGAGGTCAGGCTCAGCACCCGCTGCGGGTGGCGCGCCGCCAGTTGCTGGGCGATCATGCCGCCCAGCGCCGACACGCCGACCAGGTGGGCCCGGGCCACGCCCAGCGCCGACAGCACGCCGAGGGCGTCGGCCGCCATGTCGTCGATGCCATAGGGCGAGCGCAGCGGCCAGCCGAGGGCGGCCTTGATGCGCGCCAGCGTGAGGTTCGGCGTGCCGGCCTGTTCGAACCTGGTCGACAGGCCACAGTCGCGGTGGTCGAAGCGGATCACATAAAAGCCGAGCTCGACAAGACCTTCGACGAAGTCGTCGGGCCAGTTGGTCAGCTGCATGCCGAGGCCGTGGATCAGGAGCAGCGGCGCGGCTTTGGGGTCGCCCGCGGTGTCGAAGGCGATGCGCAGGCCATTGGCGTGGAGGGTGGGCATGACGGCAGGTCAGGAGCGCGTAATGTGGCGCCAGCCTGGCGCCGATGCTGTTCGTGGTTCACATCCCTAGGGTCGGACGGCCGTGCCGTCATGGCGACTTGAAAACAGCATAACAGCTAATTGGCGCGGATGGCGCTCCGCCTGATGGAATGCGCCTGGGCAGCGCCCTTCCCGCTCAGCCCTGGATGGCGGCCGGCTTGCGCGCCGCGTTGCGGCGTTCCACGAAGAAGGCCTTGAGCAAGGCGCTCGCCTCCGCGGCCATGACGCCGCCGACCACCTCGGTGTGGTGGTTCAGCCTGTCTTCGGCGAACAGATCGACGACCGAGCCGCAGGCGCCGGTCTTGGGGTCCAGCGCCGCATATACCACCTTGGCCAGGCGCGCATGCATCATCGCCCCCGAGCACATGATGCAGGGTTCCAGCGTGACGTACAGCTCGCAACCCGGGAGCCGGTAATTGCCCAGCTTATCGGCGGCGGCGCGCAAGGCGACGATCTCGGCATGGGCGGTCGGGTCGTGGCCGCTGATCGGCTGGTTGAAGCCGGTCGCGATGACCTCGCCATCCTTGACCACGACCGCGCCGACCGGCACCTCGCCCCGGTCCCAGGCCAATTGCGCCTGGGCCAGGGCCAGCCCCATATAGCGCCCGGCCGCCGCATCCGGCGAAGCCTTCTCGGCGGCCTGGAGGGTCGAATCCGGCATCATTCCGTGATCTCGGCCCAGCAGTTCGGGGTTTCGTGCAGCACCAGCTTGTGCAGGCGCAGGCCCGTGCCGTAGCGGTCGATGAACACGGCCTTCAGGATGTCGAACGCCACCTGGGCCAGGTTCTCGACGGTCGGGATGCGGTCGATCACGATCGTCTTGTGGTCTGGCAGGCTTGCCAGGAACTCGCGCACCTTGTCATCCTTTTCGTACACAATGAAGGCGTGATCCCACACGTCGACCAGGTGCTGCTTAGCCAGGGCCTTGACGTCGGAAAAATCCATGATCATGCCATTGTCGGAATTGCCGTCGGAATCGATCACCTGGCCCGTCAGAGTAATCTCAAGGGTATAGCGGTGCCCGTGCAGGTTGCGGCACTGGCTCTTGTGGTCGGGAATCCGGTGTCCGGCATCGAATTCGAGCTTGCGGGTAATGGTCAACATGCTGCGTGTGGATCTTTAAGGAATCTGAAGAAGTTTATGGGTCTGGAGGCTGAGCTTCCATTTCGGGTTGGCGCGGCAGGTCTCGATCGCCAGCTGGAGGTTGCGGGCGGCCAGCGGGCCGTCCATCGCCTGCACATAGAAATGCTCGAAATCGAGCCCTTCATAGGCGGCCAGGTCTTGTCCGACCTGCGGGATGACGACCTTGATCTCGCTGCCTTTATGCACCGCCAGGGTCGAGCCCATCTTGGGGCTGACGCAGATCCAGTCCACGCCTTCCGGCACCGGCAGGGTGCCGTTGGTCTCGATGGCGATGGTGAAGCCGCGCGCATGCATGGCGTCGATCAGGGGACGGTCGAGTTGCAGCAGCGGTTCGCCGCCGGTGAACACCACGTATTTGCTGGCCGGGTAGCTCGCCGGCCACAGGCTGTCGATCTCGGCCGCCAGCAGGTCCGCCTCCTTGAACTTGCCGCCGCGCTCGCCATCGGTGCCGACGAAATCGGTGTCGCAGAACTGGCACACGGAAGTCAAGCGGTCGGCTTCACGCCCGGTCCACAGGTTGCAGCCGGAAAACCGGCAGAACACGGCCGGACGCCCTGCGTGGGCACCCTCGCCCTGCAAGGTATAGAAGATCTCTTTGATGCTGTAAGTCACGGTAAGCCTCTCGTCAACCTTCCATTATAGCGCGCCGGGCGACGCGGCGCTGCGGTTGCTGCCGTTCCACAAAACGTGTCGCATAGCAGGCAATTGAGAAGAAACAATATTCCTACAGCGGCTGGGCGGTATGTTCTTACGGAATGTTCCGAATCCGGTAAGAGGGCTACCCATGACAAAGTCTTCGGTTTTCCTAGTTCTCCTATCCTGCCTCGCCCACCGCGCCGAGGCTGGCGAAGCGCATGCACTGGTGCCGCTGCCGTGGCGCAGTGCGGCGCCGGAAATGCTGGCCTGCGTCATGGTCACCCTGGCCGCCCTGGTGCTGGCCTATATCGGCCTGCGCCGCGGCGTCACCGCCGACGAAGGGGCACGCGCGCTGCAGCACCAGCTTGCCGCCGAGCGCGAGGCGAGATGCCAGTCCGAACAGTCGCTGGCCGACAACCACGACGTGCTGTGCCGCCTGGTGCGCCAGCACGAAAGGGTGCGTGAAGGCGAGCGAACCCGGATCGGCTGCGAGCTGCAGGCCGAGTTGGGCCGCCGCCTGTTGGGCTTGCGCAATGAGATGTTGGGCCTGCAAGAGTACGCCCAGGCGCCCCCCGCCCTGGACGTTCGCCTTGAACGGGCGCTGGCCGGCATCGACGGCGCCATCCAGGCGATGCGCGCCGTTGCCGGTGGACTGCGCGGCGCCAATCCGGGCGATGGTTTGCGCCAGGCGCTGGAACGCTGCCTGGCCGAGCACGCCCACCGCCACGGCCTGCGCTACCGTTTCGAGGCCGGCGTCGACCCGAGCTCGCGCGCCAGCCAGGACCGAGCGGCGCGCCTGGCCGTGTTCCGCGTGCTGCAGGACGTGCTGACCGGGGCCACGCGCAGGGTCGGTAACGTCGGTGATCCGCAGGACCGCGAGCTGCACGTGCGGCTGCTCGAAGGCGCCAGCACGCTCGGCCTCGAGATCGACGGCTGCGCCGGCTCGGTAGATGACCTCACCGCCCTGCCCGCCGAGCTGGTCGAGCACATCCGGACCATGGGCGGCGTGCTGCGGATGGTCGCCGCTGGCGAGCGGCGCGTGCGCTGGTCGCTCTCGGTACCGGTGCGCGCCGCCTGCGACGCGCTGCCGAATCCTGCGCCCGACCTGCCCGCCGTCGTCCCGAAGGTAGCCTGAACCGCCGGGCGTTGCAAAATGCCACCTCGCCATTGTCCTTGCTCAAAATCAATGGCTTGAATCTGCACAGGTTGCAGAATCGGTCCCTAGCGGCAACTTACCGGTTTTCGCTGACCGATATCCACAACCACAGAGGAAGGCTCATGAGCGCATCCAGCATCGGCACAGGCCCGACAGCCCTGGTCCAGGACGTGGCATTCGTGGGGCAGTTGATGGAAAGCCTGTCGGTGCCGGTGTTCGTGCTGGACACCGATGCCCGCGTCATGGTCTGGAACCGCGCCTGCGAGCAGCTGACGGGCGTGCCCGCGCAGGAAGTGCTCGGCACCGGCGACCACTGGCGCAGCTTCTATGAAATCCAGCGCCCCACCCTGGCCGACATGGTGCTCAAGGGCCGCCGCGACGAGGTTCGGCCGCCGGCGGGACCGGAAGCCCACTCACCGATTCCATTGTCGATCGAGAGCTGGTGCGACATGCCGCGCGCCGGCCGGCGGCGCTACCTGGCGGCCGACGCCAGCCCGATCTTCGATGCCGGCGGCCAGCTGTCGGCGGTGGTCGAGACCCTGCGCGATCTCACCGACGCCAAGATGGCGCAGATCGCGCTCGAGCAGCTGGCCACGCGCGACGGCTTGACGGGCCTGGCCAACCGGCGCTGCTTCGACGACACCCTGCATGCGGAATGGGCGCGCGCGCTGCGCCAGATGCAGCCCTTGTCGCTGCTGATGGTGGACGTCGACAATTTTAAAGCCTATAACGATGCCCACGGCCACCTGGGCGGCGACGAATGCCTGAAGCGGGTGGCGCGCGCGGTGGCCAGCGAGATGCGCGCCAACGACCTGGTGGCGCGCTACGGCGGCGAGGAATTCGCCGTGATCCTGCCCAACCAGTCGCTGAAAGGCGCCGCCATCGTGGCCGAGCGGATCCGCTGCCGGGTCGAGCAGCTGCAACTGCCCTGCCGCTTCGCCGACGGCCACGTGACGGTGTCGATCGGCGCCGCCACCGCCATCGCCGGACCCGACAACCACGCCAGCCAGCTGGTCGCGATCGCCGACGCCGCCCTGTACCGCGCCAAGCACCTGGGCCGCAACCGCATCAGCCTGCCGATGACGGAAGCCGCGTAAACACCGGTAGTCCTACGGCTGTTCATTCCTTGGCGGATAGACTATCCTTCGCGATTGTCTATTTCCCAAGGAGACATCGTGTTTCAATCGACCCTGTCGCGCACCACGCTCGCGACATTGATTTCGGGCGTGCTGCTGGCCGGCGCCGCCCAAGCCGCCCCGGCAGCGCCCGCCGCCAAGGCAGCCACCGGCGGCGACGTGCTGCCGTTCAAGGCCACCGAAAAGCTGCTTCCCAACGGCCTGAAGGTCATCGTGGTGCCGACCGGCTTCCCGAACCTGGTCTCGGTGCACATCCCGGTGCAGACCGGTTCGCGCAATGAGGTCGAGCCGGGCAAGTCGGGCTTTGCCCACTTCTTCGAGCACATGATGTTCCGCGGGACGCCGACCTACCCGCCCGAGAAATACCAGGAAGTGATCACGAAGGCCGGCGCGCGCCAGAATGCCTACACCAGCGACGACCTGACCAATTACTACACCACCTTCGCCAAGCAGGACCTGGAGACGGTGCTGAAGGTCGAGGCCGACCGCTTCCAGCACCTGTCGTATCCGGTCGAGGCGTTCAAGACCGAATCGCGCGCCGTGCTGGGCGAATACAACAAGAACAGCGCCAACCCGATGTCGAAGCTGTTCGAGGTGCAGCGCGACGCCGCCTACACCACCCACACCTACAAGCACACCACGATGGGCTTCCTCAAGGACATCGAGGACATGCCCAACCAGTACGACTACTCGAAGGTCTTCTTCGACCGCTGGTATCGCCCTGAAAAGACCACCATCATCATCGCCGGCGACGTCGAGCCGGCGAAGGCGATCGCGATGGTCGAGAAATACTGGGCCGGTTGGAAGCGCGGTACCTTCAAATCGAACGTGCCGGTGGAACCCGCGCCGCGCGGCGCCCAGTATCGCCACGTGGCCTGGCAGACGCCGACCCTGCCGCTGGTGACGGTCGCCTACCGCGCCCCGAGCTTCGTCGCCCAGCAGAAGGAGCAGGCGGCGCTGTCGATGGCGTTGTCGCTGTCGTTTGGCCGCACCTCGCCGCTGTACAAGCGCCTGGTGCAGGACGAGCAAAAGGTCGACCAGCTGTTCGACTTCACCCCGAACCGCGTCGATCCGACCCTGGCCACCATCGGCGCGCGCGTGAAAAACCCGGCGGACGCGCTGATGGTGCGCGACGCCATCCTGCAGACGGTCGCCAAGCTGCGTGACGAGCCGGTGAGCGCCCAGGAGCTGGAAGCCGCCAAGTCGGCCCAGAAGTATGGCCTGATCCGCTCGCTCGACAACACCGAGGCGATTGCCTCGACCCTGGCTTCCTACGTCCACTTCGAACGCTCGTACGGCACGCTCAATCAGTACTACCGCGCGATCGACAGCCTGACCCCGGCCGACCTGCAGGCCGCCGCGCGCAAATACCTGGTCGACGACAGCATGGTGGTCACCACGCTGTCGCACGACGCGCTGCCGAAGGGCATCGAGACTTTGCCGAAGCTGGCGTCATTTGCTCCTCAGTCCTCCGATGCCAAGTTCGACGTGCTGGTGCAGAAGTCGGCGCTGCCGCAGATCCGCTTCAAGCTGCTGTTCGCGGCTGGATCAAGCCACGACCCGAAGGGCAAGGAAGGCCTGGCCGCCCTGACCGCCGCGATGGTGGCTTCGAGCGGCTCGCGCGAGCGCAAGATCGACGAAGTGACCAAGTCGCTGTTCCCGATGGCCGGCAGCCTTACCGAGCAGACCGACAAGGAAATGACGACCTTCACCGGCACCATCCACAAGGACAACTGGGACCAGTTCCTCGGCATCGCCATGCCGCTGCTGGTGGATCCGGGCTTCCGCGAGGAGGACTTCCGCCGCCTGAAGGACGCCCAGCGTAACGCCCTGGTGCTGGACCTGAAGGACAATAACGAAGAGGAATTCGGCAAAGAGCGGCTGCAGGCGAATGTGTTCGCCGGCACCGGCTACGGCCATCCGGTGCTGGGCACCGTCGCCGGCATCGACGCCATCACCCTGGATGACGTGAAGGCGTTCTACGCCAGGGCCTACACCCGCGGCGCCGTGAAGGTCGGCATCTCGGGCGACGTGTCGGATGCGATGACGGCTTCGCTCAAGGCGCAGCTGGCGCGCCTGCCGGAAGGCGCGGGCCTGCCTGCGACTAGCGTGCCGAAGGGCCGCATGCCGAACGGCCTGGAAGTGGAAATCGTCGAGAAGAACACCCGCGCCACCGCGATCTCGTTCGGCCTGCCGCTCGAAGTCACGCGCAAGCACCCGGACTTCGCCGCCCTGTGGCTGGCCAAGACCTGGTTCGGCGAACACCGTTCCTCGAGCGCTCACCTGTACCAGCGCATCCGCGAAGAGCGCGGCATGAACTATGGCGACTACGCCTATATCGAAGCCTTCCCGCGCGGGATGTTCCAGTTCTTCCCGAACCCCAACCTGGGCCGCAAGGCGCAACTGTTCGAAGTCTGGATCCGTCCGGTGGCGCCGCAGAACGGCCACTTCGCGCTGCGCGTCGCGCTACACGAGCTGGGCAAGATGGTCGACGGCGGCATCAGCCAGGCCGACTTCGAGACCACCCGCGACTACCTGATGAAGAACGTGTTCGTGATGACCGCGACCCAGGACCAGCAGCTGGGCTACTCGCTCGATTCGCAGTGGTATGGCACCCCGGAGTTCACCACCATGATGCGCGACGCCCTGTCGAAGCTGAGCGCGGCCGACGTGAATGCGGCGATGAAGAAGCACCTGTCGGCCAAGAACTTGTCGGTGGTGATCATCACCAAGGACGCGGCCGGCCTGAAACAGGCGCTGGTGAGCGACGCCTTCTCGCCGATCAAGTACGACGCCAACAAGCCGCAGTCCTTGCTGGACGAGGACAAGCAGATTGGTTCGATGAAGCTGAACATCAAGCCGGAGGCGGTGACGATCACGCCGGCGGCGCAGGTGTTCGCTAAATAACGCTGGCAGCGCAGGTGTTTGGCAAATAAGCTAGCTTGAAACAGTCGTCCCCGCGAAGGCGGGGACCCAAGTTTGTCAGCGCCGCGGCAGACCGGATAGCACCGGTATCGCATGCTTAACTTGGGTCCCCGCCTGCGCGGGGACGACGTGCGAAGTAAAACTCTAGCGCTATACCGTAACTCTAGAAGTTCGCGTTAAAAGACTCAACGCATCATACGATCCCAGCCGTGACGCACGGCCGATTTCATCTTCTCCCACGTCGACTGCTCGCCCGGATAACGGGTATCCCAATCGGTGCGCAGGTCGGTCTCGACGTCGTTCCACGGACGGCCGCGGTACTTGTCGTTAAGCGCCATTTCCGAACCGTAGCTGTAGGCCGGACGGTATTCGTCATACGCCCCGCCGCCGGCGCCGTACACCGAGTTCCAGTGGTTGCGGTAATAGACGTCATCGTCGTCGTCAGTCATGCGGTCCCAGCCGCGACGCACCGCCGATTTCATTTTTTCCCAGGTCGACGGGCCGCCATCCTTGGCCGGATAGCGCGTATCCCAGTCGCTGCGCAGGTCGGTCTCCACCGAATCCCAGCTGCGGCCGCGGTACTGGTCGTTGCGGGCCATTTCCGAACCGTAGGTATAGGCTGGACGGTATTCGTCATACGAACCGCCAGCCGCGCCGTAGGTCGAGTTCCAGTGGTTGCGGTAGTAGACGTCGTCGTCATTGTCGTCGGTCATGCGGTCCCAGCCGTGACGGACGGCGTTC
Source organism: Massilia sp. UBA2604 (assembly GCA_002339265.1). Classification (GTDB taxonomy): domain Bacteria; phylum Pseudomonadota; class Gammaproteobacteria; order Burkholderiales; family Burkholderiaceae_D; genus Telluria. Next base: position 8,967 of record DDKG01000115.1, read on the forward strand.
TTGACCCGTTCCCAGGCCGACGGCTCGCTGGTGTCGCTGCCGGTGGTGCTGAAGTCGCGGGTGCCGTCGATGCGGTTGTCCCAGCCGGTGCGCAGCGAGCCTTCGACGTCGTCCCATGGCTGGTTGCGATACAGTTCGCTGCGGCGCATCTCGCTGCCATAGGCATAGGCGGGCTTCAGCTCTTCGAATTTGGTGCCGCTCGAGGCATAAGTGCTGTCGTAGTGGCTGCGGTACAGGTCGTCGTCATCGTCGCGGGTCATGCGTTCCCAGCCATGGCGCACCGCGGCCTTCATCTTTTCCCAGGTCGATGGCTCGCCGCCGGTGGCGTAGCGGCTGTCCCAGTCGCTGCGCAGGTCGGTCTCGATGTCGTCCCAGGCGCGGTTGGTATAGCGGCCGCTGCGGGCGGCTTCGCTGCCGTAGCTGTAGGCCGGCAGGTAGTCGTCGTAGGACGCGCCGGTGGCGCCGTAGGTGGTGTTGAAGTGGTTGCGGTAATAGGTGTCGTCGTCGTACGAGCCCATGGCGCTCGAACCCGAGCCCGAGCTGCCACCCAGGCCCAGCGCAGGATCAGCCGAGGCAGACTGGCCGCGCGAGAAGATGCGCACGCCGCTGCGTTGCTTGTCCAGGCTGGAACCGCTGCCCGACAGCGAGCCGCTCAAGTTGTCGCGCTGCAGCGAATCGCTGCGGACCGAACCTTCCAGGGCCGAACCCTGGACCGAACCCGTATTGCTCAACGACGAACCGGTTGCGGCCGCGCCGAGCGAGCTGCCGGCCATCGGGCTGGCGCCGGCGGCCGGGGCGCTTGAGCCCAGATTGGCGCCCTGATTGGCAATGCGGTCGTTGTCCAGCTGCGCGCTGCCGGCCGACAGGCCGCCCTGCTTGCTGCTGTCCAGCGGTGCGTTCTGTACCGGATCGTCGCGCAGGGTCGAGCTCTGCAGCGAGGTGCCGCCGGTGGCGGTCAGGCCGCTGGCGCCCAGCGATTCCTGGTGGGTGCCGCCCACGGTCTGGCCCTGGTTCAGCGTACCTTGCTGGAACAGTTCACGATCACCCGGATTGTCGAGCTTGGGCGTCGGCGCCGCCTGGGCGTTGCCGAGCGAGCCGGACTGGGTCGACATCGACGACGATTGTTGCAGGCCGCTGCTGCTGCCCATGCGCATGGCGCCGGCGCTCATGCCGCTGGTTGCGAGGTCCGGCGTGCCGGTGGCGTTCTCGTCGATGTCGGTCGGGCCGTAGCGTTCGACGATGTCGGCGCCGCGCTCGACTTCCGGCAGCGAGTCGGCGACCAGGGTCAGCACGTGGTGGCCGCGGGTCACGGCGCCTTCGTAGCGGCTCACATGTTCCGCATTATCCGAGCCAAACAGGTCGCTGAAGAAATTCTTGATGCTGGCAGTGATGCCGGTGTCACCGTCGGCGCTGCGTTCGGTGTCCAGGTCGGAACGGCCGGTCACGCTGTCGGTCTGGCCGGTCGGATCGGCGTTGGACAGGCGGACGTCGGTACGGGTAAAGCCCGAGGACAGCAGTTCGTTCATCGCGTTCTGCGCATCGGTGCGGTTGTCGAACACCGCGACAAGTGTATGTTGCATGGTCGTTCCTCCGAAAAATGGTGGTACTGGCGCCGGCGGCGAGACTGCCGCTCGTTTGCGCTTTGTTGTCAAGATTACTCCAATACTGCTGGGGCTCGCGCACCATTGACCGTTGGAAAATATGCGTCAGCGCAGGGCGAAATCGGGCATCGGACGATGTCCAGGTAGTTGCGTAGGAGCAGGATGACAGGAGGAAGAATGCCGGCCAGTTCCAGCATGGGCGGCGCACCGGAACCGGTGCGCGCGGTGTTCTTGCAGGTGTGTCAGGCGAACGGATTGTCGATGATCTTGACCTCCGGCGGCGGCAGCTCGTCCGGCAGTTCGCGCGCCTCGAGCGCGGCCACGATGTCGCCCAGCAGCGCGTGCAGGCGACGCGCCCGTTCCAGGCCCGGCAGGTCGGCGGTCAGGTCGACGTCGCCCGAGATCGTGATGCGGTCGACGCGGTTTTCCAGCATCAGGTCGCCGATGCCGGCGACGTCGGCCTCGTTGGCGAACGGGGTGAAGGTGGCGGGTTTCTTCTTGCTCATGGCGTTCCTTTACGATCGGTTCTTGCGCTGCTTGATCTTCGGCAGGCGCAGCATGCGTTCTTTCTGTTTCGCCGACAGCGACGGCAGCAATTCGATGCCGACGATACGCTCCAGCTCTGCCACCGGCACCACATTGATCGGCGCGTCGGCGCGGTTTTCGGTGAACCAGGCCGCCGCCAGCTTCTGGCGCGGACTGTACACCACCTTGTACAGGTGGGTCGGCACGATCACGTTGCCGACTTTCTTGAGGCTGGCGCCGAGGAAGGCCGGGCCGGTAATCACGTACAACTCCCCCTCCTTCTTCGCCATCGTGCGCACCGCGCCCTCGATCGGCGCCCAGATGTGGCGGTTATGCTCGCGATCCTGCGGCACCATATTGGCCAGCGAAAAACTCTCGCGCTGGGTGCGACGGTCGGGCATGTTCGCATTCGGCGCCAGGTGGCCGCGGTCGAAACCGCTGCGCGCATAGTCCTTCAGCTCGGCGCGCTGGCCGCGCGGCAGGCGCCCCTCAGCGTGGAATTTGTCGTCGCGGTCCATGCCCTGGGCCCGCTTGAGGTTGTCGGCGCGCACATACTCGGCCGACCACAGCGGCGTGCGGGTCACGCCCGAATGCATGACGCCGAACACGCCGTAGCACAGCTCGCGGGTGGCGGCGGCCAGCTTCTGGTTGTGGATTTCTGGCGGACGGCCGTCGAGGTAGTGGACCGGGCAACTGGCGGCCTGGGCCGCACCGGCGGTGAACAGGGCGCCGGCGACGGCGATGCGGGCGAGGAATCTGCCCAGGGTGGAGCGAAGCATGATTGAACGGCAATGGTGAAGAAAGCGGGCATTTTAGCTGAGCAAGTGCTCCTGAGCATTAACTTTGCATTGGACGGTGCATGCGGTGATACCTGCGGAGGCGCGCACGATTGCCTCAGCAATTCCACACGGAATGTTCTAAAATTAACGCTTTCTCAATAAGATTTTCCATTTGGGAAACAAGTTCGCCAAGAATGACTCACCCGCCAATCCCGGAAGATCTACGCCGTTTCGTGCTGACGAGCGTGCCCTCCGTACCCTTCCTGGAAGCCCTGCTGCTGCTGCGCGCCGATCCAACCCAGCAGTGGGAAAGCGCGATGCTGGCCAGCCGCTTGTACATCCGCGAGCGCGTGGCGGGCGAGTTGCTGTCCGATCTATGCACGGCGGGTATTGCGCAGCCCTGCGAGCCGCCTGCCTCCCACTGCTACCGCTACGATCCCGTCAACGAGGCCTTGCGCGAGCGGATCGACCGCCTGGCCGGCCTGTATGCGCGGCGGCTGGTGGACGTCACCCACCTGATCCACTCCAGCCTCGAGCGCCAGGCCCAGCAGTTCGCCGACGCCTTCCGCCTGCGCAAGGATGAATGAGATGGGTAACCAACTGATCTGTATGCAATAAACTGAATTCAATAATCAGTCGCAATGAGCGGGCGCCAGGCGCCGACAACAATAATGAGCATTACCTTCGGGACGATGTGATATGGGCGAAGTGATCTATACCCTCTGCATGCTGACCTCGCTGACGTGCGCGGTGCTGCTGTTCGCCGGCTACCGGCGCACGCGCCACCGCCTTCTGTTCTGGAGCGGCGCCTGCTTCACGGGCATGACCTTGAATAATTTTTTGCTGTTATTGGACAAGGTCGTATTCCCGACCCAGGTCGACTTGCTGCCGTGGCGCCTCGCCAGCGCGCTGGTGGCCTGCCTGCTCCTGCTGTACGGCCTGATCCACGAGAAGGAGTGAAGCGATGAACCATATGCTGGCCGGCGCCATCGCCATGGCATCCATCACCATCGCCCTGTTCTTCTTACGCTTCTGGCGCGCCAGCGGCGACCGTTTCTTCCTGTATTTCGCCCTGTCGTTCGCAATCGAGGGGCTGCACCGCGTGTATGCGGTATTGCGCGACGGCGGCGGCGAGGATTCACCGCTGCACTACCTGATCAGGTTGCTGGCCTATGGCTTGATCTTGTGGGCCATCCTGGAAAAGAACCTGCCGCGCAAGAAGCGCGGATCCTGAGCCGTGCGCCTGGCGCAGGGGCGCTGCGCGATAATCGGGCCATGTCAAACACACCACAGAGGTCAACATGAGCACTCCCGATCAATCAGACCGCAAGCAGGACGCTCCGGTTCCCGCCGGGGGCCAGGACAACCGCTCAGACAATCTGTTGCCGGGCGAGGAAGGCGCAGAGGATGGCCGCTTCGACGTAGCCGAGGAAGTGAACCTCGACCAGCATTCCGACGAGGCGCGCCGCATCGGCCAGGCGCCTTCCCAGGGCATCGCCGACGCCGTTCCCGAAGCGCTGCGCACGCCGGTGCCCTCGCAGCAGGTGCCGGACAAGTCCTGACCGGTGCGCCGGTGCGGGCGCGCGACGACGCACCGGAACAGCGCAAAATCGTTGACACGGCCCGGTCACGCACTTAGATTGCCGAAATAACCATAACCATAACCATATTTTCGGGCCACGATGTCCCTGACTGACACTACACCGCACGCCAGCCACAGGAGCGTTCTCTTCATCTGCAAGCGCGCGATCGACGATCCGATCGTCAACCAGGTCTCGCGCGAGCTGGATCAGGCGATCGTCCGGGCCACCACGCAGGCCGACGGCCTGGAACAGGCGCGCATCGGCGATTACGCCCTGATCCTGGTCGGCTATTCGGGCGATGCCGAAGGCATGATCGACACCATCCGCGCGCTGCGCGCCAATCCGCGTTCCAGCCGTACGCCGATCGTCGCGCTCGGCCTGCCGCAACCCCTGCCCTTCCCCCAGGAATTGCTGTACGACGCCGGTGCGATCGCCGTACTCACCGAACCGCTCTCCCCCACGATCCTGCGCGCCAAGGCGCGTTTCTACATCGAGGCCTTCAACAGCCAGGTCGAACGGCGCCGCGCGGAGACCGAACTGGAGCAAACGCGCTCGCGCCTGGAGCGCATCGTCGAGGCCGCCGAATTGGGAATCTGGTCGTGGGACATAGGGGCCGACCGGGTCGAGGCGGACGCGCGCATGGCGGCGCTGTTCGGTGTGCCGCCGGAGCGGCGCCTTGACGCGCCGCTCTCCACTTACCTGGCGGCTTTTCATCCGGACGACATCGAACCGACCATGGCGCTGATCAACTCGGCGATCGACGGCGAAGGCGCGTATGCCGCCACCTACCGCATCCGCGCCGCCGCCGGAGGCTGGCGCTGGATGATCGCGCGCGGCCACGTCGAGTACGACGACCATGGCGCGCCATGCGAGGTGCACGGGGTGGTCATGGACGCCACGCGCCAGCGCGAGGCCGAGCAGCAGCTGCGCGCCACCGAGGAGCGCTACCGCACGGTGTTCGACTCGATCGACGAGGGCCTGTGCGTGATCGACATGATCCACGACGCCGAAGGCCATCCCTGCGACTACCTGTTCGTCGAGGCCAACCCGGCCTTCGTCAAGCACACGGGCCTGGCCGACGCGGTGGGCAAGACGATCCGCCAGATGGTTCCCACGCACGAGCAGCACTGGTTCGACATCTACGGCCGGGTGGCGCAAACCGGCGAGGCGGTGCGCTTCGAGAACGAGGCGCAGGGCCTCAACCGCTGGTACGACGTGCATGCGACGCGGCTGGGGCCGCCCGAGCGGCGCCGGGTCGCGGTGCTGTTTACCGACATCACCGAACGGCGCGAATCCGAAGCCGCGCTGCGGCGCATGGCGGCCGACCTGTCCGAGGCCAACCGCCTCAAGACCGAGTTCCTGGCCACCCTGGCGCACGAACTGCGCAATCCGCTGGCGCCGATCCGCAGCGGCCTGCAGTTCATCCGCCGTTCGCCCGCCGACCGCGACGCCGTCAACCGGGTGCACGACATCATGGAGCGCCAGCTCGACCACCTGGTGAACCTGGTCGACGACCTGCTGGACGTGGCGCGCATCACGCGCGGCCAGGTCGAGCTGCGCCGCGAGCGGGTCGACCTGGCCACGATCCTGACGGCGGCGGTGGAGACCAGCATGCCGCTGATCGAGGCGGCGCGCCATGCTTTCGACCAGCGCCTGCCGCAGGAAGACCTGATGCTCGAGGCCGATCCAACCCGCCTGACCCAGGTGGTGAGCAACCTGCTGAACAATGCGGCGCGCTATACGCCCAAGGGCGGGCACATCGTGCTGGAGGCCGGGCGCGATGGCGACGAGGCGGTGGTGACGGTGTCCGACAACGGCATCGGCATCGCACCCGAGGCGCTGGAAGACGTGTTCCGCATGTTCACCCAGGTCGGCCAGGCCCAGCAACCGGGCTCCGGCGGGCTCGGCATCGGCCTGTCGCTGGTGCGCAGCCTGGTGGAGCTGCACGGCGGCAGCGTGAGCGCGGCCAGCGCCGGCACCAATGCCGGCAGCGCCTTCACGGTGCGCCTGCCGCTGGCCGCCGGCGTCGCGCCGCAGCCGCACGAGGCCGGGCCGACCGCGGCGGATTCCGGGCTTGCGCCGCCAGGCCGCAGCGTGCTCGTGGTCGACGACAACCGCGACGCCGCCGAAACCCTGGCCGCGCTGCTGAACATGATGGGCCACCGCGCGCCGGTGGCCAACGACGGCCGCCAGGCGCTGCGCATGCTGCCCAGCCTGATGCCGGACGTGGTGTTTCTGGACCTGGGCATGCCGGGCATGTCGGGCTATGAAGTGGCCGCGGCGATCCGGGAGGACGCGCGCCTGGCGAACGTCAGGCTGGTGGCGCTGACGGGATGGGGTGGAGAAGCCGACCGCGCCAGGACCAGGGCGGCGGGGTTCGATGAGCACCTGACCAAGCCGGCGACGGTGGAGGCGATCGAGGACGTGCTCAGGAGGGTGTAGTGCTGACGTGATGCCGTGACTGCACGCTTTTCGTGTCGGCTTAAGCACGTCGTCCCCGCGAAGGCGGGGACCCAAGTACTGCCAGCGTCGTCGAAACGCTTGCAAACTTGGGTCCCCGCCTGCGCGGGGACGACGTGTCAGGTTATCAGGCCTGGTTTAAACGGGCCGATATGCTCAGCCCAACTCCAATCAGCCGACTTGCGCCACCGGCAGCTTCTCCGCCGGCACGCGCGCCGCTTCCTGGCTGGTGGCGAAGAAACGCTCGACCTTGTTGCCCGGGACCGCGCTGCTGATCAGCTCGTGCATGCGGCTGGCGGTCAGGTCCCACGAGGTGCCGGCCACCACTTCGCGCATGCGCCGGGCTTGCGCCTGGCGTGCGTCGTCGTCCAGCGCCAGCTGGCGTTCGCAGGCGGTGATGAAGTCGCCATGCGATTCGGCGATCTCCACCACGTCGCCATACGGCACCTTGACGTCGGTGATCGGGGTCGACACGCATGGCAGCTCGGCCGCCATGTATTCCAGCACCTTGGTCGGGCTGATGAACTTGGTCGAGTCGTTCATCGCGAACGGCAGCAGGCAGACATCCCAGCCGGCCAGGAACTGCGGCAGCTGGTCGTAGGTGCGCTGGCCCATATAGTGCACGTTCGGCTGCTTCGGCAGGGTCGCCGGGTCGATCTTGACCACCGGGCCGACCAGCACGATCTGCCAGTCCGGGTGGGCGTCGGCCATGCTCGAGACCAGGTCGACGTCGAAGCGCTCGTCGATCACGCCGTAGAAGCCCAGGCGCGGATGCGCGATATGGGCCTGGTCCGGGTGCGAGATGGCGCGGTCCTGGGCCTGGCGGAAGTGTTTGGCGTCGACGCTGCTCGAGAAGCAGTGCGCATTCGCGTGGCGGTCGCGCTTCGACTGGTACAGGCTCGGGCCGCCGGTGAAGACGACGTCGGCGATGTTCAGCAGTGCGCTCTCGCGTTGCAGCAGCTGTTTCGGCGCATTCTTGAACATCGCCAGTTCGTCCATGCAGTCGTAGATCACCTTGGACGGCTTGAAGACCTGCAGCAGCGGCAGCGCCATCGGGGTATAGAACCAGACGATCGGCGCTTCGTCCTGCGGCACCAGGTTGGCGAGCAGCGCCTGCAGGGTCGGCAGCTGGTCGTCATGGAAGCCGAATTGCTGGATCGGCGTGTGCGGGCGGCAGACGGTGATGTTCGGTGCGACTTCGGTCTTTTCCAGGCGTGCCTCGCCTTCGGTATGCATCGGCTCTTCGACGAAGAGGATGTTGTAGTGTTCGGCCAGACGGGTCATCAGGTGCTGTGGACGCTGGAACACGAAATCCCAGCGGAGGTGGCAAAACACGATCAGGGTCGGCATGTCGATTTCCTTTCGCCTTGGCGGCGTTCTAGTAGTTGGCAAGTAAACCGGACCGCTTCTTCTCTCTCTCACAAGGCCGTGGCGGCGCACGGGAAGCCGGTCGGACCAGGGAATCGTATCATGCAATTTTCCCAATATTTTCAGTTGTGCAAAGCAACATTGCACCACATGTAACAAAAGATTGCCGTCCTACTGCTGGGCTTCATAGGGAGAGTCCGTCTGCCAGGCAATTTTCTGTAAGGGGCGTCCTACACCAAGACAGGAAAATCCACTACGAAAAAACGGCAAAAACTTTACTGTGTGCACTGAAATCGGGGGGCCGAAATCGCCGGTTTACCGCCTCCGCAGCCGCAATCCGGCTGCGGCAAAGCGCCGTCGGCGGTTCGAAAACGGGACGTCAGGCAGGGTGATAGGGCTCGGTGCCTTCGGCATGGCCGTCGGCGCTGAAACCGGCGGCAATCGACACGCCTTCCAGGCCGAGCGACTGTAGTGCATCGCACAATTCGTCCACCTCCGCCGCCAGGTCGGCGGCCAGGTCGACCGGCTTCTCGACGCTGCCCCACGGCAGGCCGCCGTCGAGCGCATACAGGTTGGCGCGCAGGACCATGTGCTCGCCCATGTCGAGCGGCGCCACCGCGGCGTGCACCGCGTCCGGCGCCAGGTCCTTGGCCGCCAGCAGGCGCTTGGCCTCGGCCAGCACGGCCAGCGTCGCCAGTTCGGCCACGCCCTGCTCCTTGGCGCCGTAGAACAGGTCCTGATAGAGGAAATTGAGCTCCAGGCGATCCGGCTCGCGCGCGAGAACGCGCGCCACCAGCGGGCTGACCGCCTCGGTCCAGGCGCGGTAGCGCTCCATGCGCGCCGCGAAATAGGCGTCGCTCCCCGCTTCGTCCTTCGGCACCCGGTAGAACGGATCGTCGGCGCGCTTGAGCGAGAAGCCGAGCAGGAAGCGCAGCTCGAGCGCGGTCTCGTCGGGCGCCACCGGCTCGCCGGTCCAGCCGCGCATGCTGGCCTCGATGGTCGGCGCCGGCTGCAGCTTCTTTTCCAGCAGCGAGGCGGCGGCCTCGCGCAGCATCTGGTGCAGCGTGCCGTAGGCGATGTGGTCGATCTCGGCCAGGTCGTAGGCATGCTGCAGCAGCACCACCTTCGCGTCCTTGCTGTCCAGGCCGTGATCCTGGAAGCTGGCAGCGAGCGCCTCGAAGGCTGCTTCGTCCTGGAAGGTCTCGCGCGCATCAAGGCCGCCGCTGCTGCGCACGAACAGCGGCACCAGGAAGGCGTCGATCTCGTATTCGGGGCCGTCCTCGCGCCGGATGCGCAGGGTGGCCGCTTCTTCTTCCACGCGCGCGCGCAGCAGGCGGCAGGCCAGCGGGTCGGTGTAGCGCGCCAGCTCGATGGCTTCGTACAGCACTTCGTCGTGCTTCTTGCGGATCGCCTTGCGCACCAGGCTGGCCAGCGCCTCCGCCTGCTCCTCGCCCTGGACCGCATCGTCCTCGCGTTCGGCGATCTCGAGTGCCATGTCGGCCATCAGGCGGGCCTGGGCATCGGTATCGGGTTCGCGCGTGTTGTTGGAAGTGCGGGGAGCGGGACGCTTGTTCTTCGGCATGGTGTGGACAAAGTAGATAGGGGTTCGAGCCGGCATGGTAACACCGCCGCACGCCCCGGCGTAGCGCCGCCGGCTGCAGGCGCCGTGGCGCGGTGTTATGCTTCGGGCAAAAATACCTCCTGAAAGTCCCCCATGCTCGAAAAACTCTTCAAACTCAGCGAAAACAAGACCAATATCCGCACCGAGATGATGGCCGGACTGACCACCTTCCTGACGATGGTGTACATCATCTTCGTCAATCCCTCGATCCTGGGCGACGCCGGCATGCCGAAAGAGTCGGTGTTCGTCGCCACCTGCCTGGTGGCCGCCGGCGGCACCGCCATCATGGGCCTGTACGCCAACTACCCGATCGCGATGGCGCCCGGCATGGGCCTGAACGCCTATTTTGCCTACGCCGTGGTGCTCGGCATGGGCATCCCGTGGCAGGCGGCGCTGGGCGCCGTGTTCATCTCGGGCTGCCTGTTCATCCTGGTCACCATGGTGGGCCTGCGCGCGATGATCGTGGACGGCATCCCGCGCTCGATGCGGGTCGCGATCACGGTCGGCCTGGGCATGTTCCTGGCCCTGATCGCCCTCAAGAACGCCGGCATCGTGGTGGCCAACGAAGCCACCCTGGTCAAGGCCGGCGACCTGCACCAGCCGGCCGCGATCATGGCGGTCGTGGGCTTCTTCGCCATCGTGGCGCTGGACCGCCTGCGCGTGCGCGGCGCGATCCTGATCGGCATCGTGCTGGTGACCGTGCTCAGCTTCTTCTTCGGCGGCAACACCTACCAGGGCCTGTTCTCGCTGCCGCCGTCGATCGAGCCGACCCTGTTCCAGCTCGACATCCCGGGCGCCCTCGCCGCCGGCATCCTCAACGTGGTGCTGGTGTTCTTCCTGGTCGAGCTGTTCGACGCCACCGGCACCCTGATGGGCGTGGCGCGCCGCGCCGGCCTGCTGGTCGAGGGCAAGATGGATCGGCTCAATAAAGCGCTGCTGGCCGACAGCGGCGCCATCGTCGCCGGCAGCGTACTGGGCACGTCGAGCACTACCGCCTACCTGGAAAGCGCCTCCGGCGTGCAGGCCGGAGGCCGCACCGGCCTGACCGCCATGACGGTGGCCGCGCTGTTCCTGGCCTGCCTGTTCATCGCGCCGCTGGCGGCGGTGGTGCCGGCCTACGCGACAGCGCCGGCGCTGCTGTTCGTGGCCTGCCTGATGCTGTCCGACCTGGGCGACGTCGAATGGGGCGACAGCACCGAGAGCATCCCGGCCGCCGTCACGGCGCTGGGCATGCCGTTCACGTATTCGATCGCCGAGGGCATCGCCTTCGGCTTCATCAGCTACGCGGTGCTCAAGCTGCTGACCGGGCGCGCGCGCGAGGTCAAGCCGGTGGTGTGGGTCATCGCCGGGCTGTTCGCTTTCAAGATCGTCTACGTGGGAACCTGAATCGCCCCAGAAAAGTGACCGGTCGTTCGCGCCGAGCCTTACTAAACAGCGCCCAGCTCGTGCCTGATTGCATCGCTGCGCGCTGTCTTTGCGTTACAATGTCCGCCTACTCGCGGCTACTACGGCGGTCGCGCACGATCCACGAACGATGGGCCGGTCGCCCTGGGCAAGCCATGCGTTACGGCGCAGCCCATGCGGCCGCTAGATGCTGATGAAACCACTTTCGATCCTGGCGCTGGCCTTGGCTGGCATCCCGGGTGCGGCGCTCGCCGCTCCCGATCTTCCCCAAATCGGCGACGTCCATGCGCCGCTCGCCGTCGCGATGCCGGCGATTCCGGATGGCGGCTGGTTCACCTCCGCCGAACTGGGCGCGATCACGACCTCGGGCAACACCACCGGTACCTCGGTGACGGGCAAGATCGACGCCCGCCACGAAACCACGCGCTGGAGCCACGAATTCATCGCCAGCGGCTACTTCAAGGAAGACGAGTACGAAGACGACCAGGGCGAGCGCCAGAAGAGCCGTTCGGCCCAGCGCTGGGCCACCTCGGCCAAGGCCTCGCTCAAGCTGCTGGGCGACGGCCGCCGCGCCTTCGTGCTGGCTTCGCACACCGACGACAAGTTCGGCGCCTATACGCGCTACTCGACGGTCGGCATCGGTTATGGCTCGCGCTGGTACACCGCGCCCGACAAGACGCTCGACGTCGAGATCGGTCCGGGCTATTCGGTGGGCGTGCGCGACAACGAGGAAGAAGAAAAAGGCATGACGGTGCGCAGCGCGGCCCAGTTCCGCTGGCAGGTCAGCCCATCGGCCTTTTTCGCCCAGACCGTCAGCGTCGAGAAGGGTACCGGCAACACGCATTCGGTGGCCGAGACCTCGCTCAGCACCAAGATCAACGGCAGCATGCAGATGAAGGCCGGCTTCAGCGTCCGCAACGACAGCAACGTCCCGGAAGACAAGAAGAACACCGATACCCAGACCTCGCTGACGATGGTCTATTCGTTCTGATCGGTAACCGGCCGCCGCCCGCGGCCGAGCAGCAGCGCAAACAGGCTGGCCAGCGACGCGGCGCTCAGGTAGTAGCCGACCTGCGCCAGGCCATACCTCGTGCCCAGCCACAGCGCGATATAGGGCGCCACCGAGGCCCCCAGGATGCTCGCGAGATTGAAGGTCAGTGAAGCGCCGGTATAGCGCACCTCGGCCGGGAACAGCTCGGCCAGCAAGGTGCCGAGCGGGCCATAGACGAAGCCCACCAGCGACATCCCCACCACCATGAAGATCGCCACCGGGAGCCATGTGCCGGCGCCGAACAGCGGTCCGTACAGCAGGCCGAAGCTGCCGATCGCCACGCTCACCAGCATCAGCGCCGCGCGCCGCCCGATGCGGTCGGCCAGCAGCGCCGACAAGGGGATGGTCAGGGCGAAGAACACAATCGCGAACAGTTGCAATAGCAGGAATTGCTGGCGGGTGAAGCCGAGCCTGGTCGTGCCCCAGGTGAGCGCGAACACCGTCATCAGGTAGAAGAAGGCAAAGCCGCCCATCGCCGCCAGCGCGCCCAGCAACATGGTGCGTCCATGCTCGCGCAGCACCGTCACCATCGGCATTTTCACCTGGGCGCCCCGGGCCTGCACCCGCTGGAAGTCGGGCGTCTCGGTGATCTTCAGGCGGATGTACAGCCCGACCGCAACCAGCAAGGCGCTGGCCAGGAAGGGAACGCGCCAGCCCCAGCTGAAGAAGGCCTGGTCGCTCATCACCTCTCCCAACAGCAGGAAGGTGGCGCCGGACAGGAAGAAGCCGATCGGCGCTCCCAGTTGCGGGAACATGCCATACCAGGCGCGCTTGCCCGGCGGCGCGTTTTCGGTAGCCAGCAGCACCGCCCCGCCCCATTCCCCGCCCAACCCGAGCCCCTGTCCGAAGCGGCACAGCGCGAGCAGCAGCGGCGCCGCCACGCCGATCTGGGCATAGGTAGGCAGCAGGCCGATGACGACTGTCGAGATGCCCATCGTGAGCAGGGCCGCGACCAGGGTCGACTTGCGGCCGATGCGGTCGCCGAAGTGGCCGAACAGGGCCGAGCCGATCGGGCGCGCCAGGAAGGCGATGGCGAAGGTCGCCAGCGACTGCAGGGTGGCCGCGGCGGGGTCAACGGCCGGAAAGAACAGCTGCGGGAACACCAGCACGGCGGCGGTGGCGTAGATGTAGAAGTCGTAGAACTCGATCGTGGTGCCGATCAGGCTGGCGAAGAGGACGGTGCGGGGCTTGCTGGATGCTGCGGGTAAGGCCATGGGGGATCTCCTGGTGATCTCGCATATACGCCGCCGTCCTCAATCCAGATGCTCTCCCTTTTGGCCCCATTCGAGCTCCATGGCGTCGCCGTCGACGTGGCGGAGCGTGAACCCCAGCGTCTCGTACAGCCGGCGCGCTGCCAGATTCTCGGTGCGTACACGCAGCGCGATGCGCTCGTTCTCGTCCTGCAGCGCGCGCAGGACCCGGCTGGCAATGCCCTTGCGCCGCGCCGCCTGCGCTACCAACAGGTCGACCACGCGCAGCGCACCCTCCGCCTCGGCCAGCACGATGCGCGCTACCGGGAACTCCCCTTGGGTGATCAGCAAGGTCTCGGGCGCGGCAAAGCGCCGCGCATAGTCCTCGATCTGCATGGCGCGCTGGTGGCGCGCGATGCCTTCGATGACGCTGCGCGGGACCGGCAGCGCGCCGAGGTCGGGACGGGAGTCGAGGTAAAGCGCGTCGAGGAAGGCCTCGTCTGCGAGTACAGGCGCCCGCGCTTCCAGGCTTCCGAAACCGCGCCAGCTCACCTTGCGGCGGCGGAAGGCACCAGGCTCTTGGCCAGCGCCAGGGCGACCAGGCTGATGAGCGCCGCGCCGCTCAGGTAATAGCCGACGTACTCGAGCCCGTAATTCGTCGCCAGCCACAGCGCGATATACGGCGCCACCGAGGCGCCGAGGATGCCGGCCAGGTTGAAGGTGAGCGAGGCGCCCGTATAGCGCACCTCGGCCGGGAACATCTCGGCCAGCAGGGTGCCGAGCGGGCCATAAGTGAAGCCGACCAGGCACATGCCGAGCACCATGAACAGCGTGACCGCAACCCAGCCGCCGGCGCCGAACAGCGGTCCGTACAGCAGGCCGAACACGGCGATCGCGGCGCTCACCAGCATCATGGCGCTGCGCCGCCCGCGGCTGTCGGCCAGCAGCGCCGACGGCGGAATGGTGAGTGCGAAGAACACCACCGCGAACAGCTGAAGCACCAGGAACTCCTGGCGCGTATAGCCCAGCTGCGCCGTGCCCCAGCTCAGGGCAAACACCGTCATCAGGTAGAAGATGACGAAGGTCGACAGCGCGGTCAGGGTGCCCAGCACCAGCGCGCGGCGGTGGTCGCGCAAGACGGCCACCATCGGCACCTTGACCCGCGCCTTCTTGTCCAGCACCTTCTGGAAGTCGGGCGTCTCGGTGATCTTCAGGCGGATGTACAGGCCCACCGCCACCAGCAGGGCGCTGGCCAGGAAGGGAATCCGCCAGCCCCAGGCGAAGAAGGCGTCGTCGCTCATCGATTCACCGAGCAGCAGGAACACCCCGCCCGACAGGAAGAAGCCGATCGGCGCGCCCAGCTGCGGAAACATGCCGTACCAGGCGCGCTTGCCCGGCGGCGCGTTTTCGGTGGCGAGCAGCACCGCCCCGCCCCACTCGCCGCCCAGGCCCAGGCCCTGGCCGAAGCGGCACAGCGCCAGCAGCAGCGGCGCCGCCACCCCGATCTGGGCGTAGGTGGGCAGCATGCCGATCAGGATGGTCGAGATGCCCATCGTGAGCAGGGCCGCGACCAGGGTCGCCTTGCGGCCGATGCGGTCGCCGAAATGGCCGAACACGGCCGAGCCGACCGGCCGCGCGAAGAAGGCGATGGCGAAGGTCGCCAGCGATTGCAGCACCGCTGCGCCGGGGTCCGCGGCCGGGAAGAACAGGCGCGGAAACACCAGCACGGCGGCGGTGGCGTAGATGTAGAAGTCGTAGAACTCGATCGTGGTGCCGATCAGGCTCGCGAACAGGACGGTGCGGGGCTTGTTGGCGGTCGCCGGTGAATCCACGACGGCGTCGCTCATGCACCCGCCTGGGCCAGCGCCTGGCGGACCGCGTCGGCGTCCACCGGACGCACCACGCGCGCCACTTCCTGGCCATCCTTCAGGACCACCACGGTCGGCCACAGCTTGATGCGGAACGAGCGGCCCAGCGGACGGCCGGGACCGTCCTCGACCTTGATGTGTTGCGCAGCCGGATGGTCGGCCAGCGCCTGCTCGATCAGCGGCTCGGCGGCGCGGCAATAGCCGCACCAGTTGGCGCCAAAGTCGAGGGCGACCAGGCCGGGCGTGGCGTCGATGGCGCTGCGCTCGGGTTGGGAAGTTGCGTAAGGGGTGGCCATGGAGTCTCCTGATTATTGCTATTCGAATACCGCTAGCCTACCTCAAAATGGGCGGCCTGGCATGCCGGCGCGCCTGGCGACGCCCTCGCCTGCCCCGATCTCGCCCTAGCGTGTGGCAGCTAACGGAACCTGTCGCCCGAGGCTGTCACCCTCTGACTCATCGTCTTACCAGGAGAGAATCATGTCGGATGACCTGAATAAACGCGGTCAGCAGGACCGATCCCGCATCAATATGCACGAAGAGCACGAGGTGCGCTACTGGACCGAAGCGCTTGGCGTGACCCGCGAAGAGCTGCAGCGCGCCGTGGACCAGGTCGGCGTGAGCGCCAGCGCGGTACGCGAACACCTCGGCCGCTGAACTGCATTCCGCGCTGAACTGCTTTCCGATCATCGCGCGCACCAGTCGCCGGCCGGTCCGCGCGCCTTATTGCGGCGCGCGGGTGTCACTACGCCAATGCCGCATGCCGCGGCATGGCCGCACCGCGCGCCGTTCGTTTCCCACCTTTGACCCAGACATGGAGCACACGATGGATATTCCGAAGCAACAGCAGCAACCGCCCGGCCACGAATCCGAACTGACCCCGCAAGCCGACCACGGCGAGACCAGCTACCGCGGCTCCGGCCGCCTGCAGGACAAGGCCACCGTGATCACCGGCGGCGACAGCGGCATCGGCCGCGCGGTTGCGCTGGCATTCGCGCGCGAAGGCGCCGACGTCCTGATTTCCTACCTCGACGAGCACGACGACGCGAAGGAAACGGCGCGCCTGGTCGAGGAAGCCGGCCGCCGCGCCATCCTGGTGCCTGGCGACATCGCCGATCGCGCCCACTGCCGCGCCATCATCGACAAGGCGGTGGCCGAGTTCGGGCGCATCGACGTGCTGGTCAACAATGCCGCCTTCCAGATGTCGCACGACTCGCTGGACGAGATCCCGGACGACGAGTGGGACTACACCTTCAAGGTCAACATCACGGCCATGTTCCACCTCTGCAAGGCCGCGGTGAAGCACATGGCGCCCGGCTCCTCGATCATCAACACCACCTCGATCAACTCGGACAATCCAAAGCCCACCCTGCTGCCGTATGCCACCACCAAGGGCGCGATCGCCAACTTCAGCGCCGGCCTGGCACAAATGCTGGCCGCCCAGGGCATCCGCGTGAATTCGGTGGCGCCGGGCCCGATCTGGACGCCGCTGATCCCGTCGACCATGCCGCCGGAAGAAGTCGAGAACTTCGGCAGCCAGGTGCCGATGAAGCGCGCCGGCCAGCCGAAGGAAGTTGCGCCGGTGTTCGTGATGCTGGCGTCCGATGAGGCGAGCTACATCTCGGGCGCGCGCATCGCGGTCACCGGCGGCGTGCCGATCCTGTAGATGGCAGTCTTCCTGCGCACCCTGGTCGTCGCCGTCTTCCTGGTGCTGGCGTATGGCCTGCTGGAGCCCTACATCGAACGGGCCCTGTACACCATGCGCCTGGCCGCGATGCCCAAGCCCCAGGCGCTGCCGGTGCCGGTCGAGGGCGTGCGTCCGCGCGCGCTGCGCGACACCTGGGGCGGCGCGCGCAGCGAAGGCCGCAAGCACGAGGGGATCGACATCTTCGCGAAACGCGGCACGCCGGTGGTCTCCAGCACCGAAGGCATCGTGAGCCAGGTCGGCACCAACCGCCTCGGCGGCCTGGTGGTGTGGGTGCTGGGCCCGGGCGGCCAGCGCCATTATTACGCGCACCTGGACGGCTATTCGGACCTCGAACCCGGCATGCGCATCGAGGCCGGCCGGGTGCTGGGCTATGTCGGAGACACGGGCAACGCCAAGGGGACGCCGCCGCACCTCCACTACGGCATCTACGACACCGGCGGCGCCATCAACCCCTATCCGCTGCTGAAGGCCGATCCGGCACTCATCTCGGCATCGTCGACGGATCAGGCGCAGGAAGCGGATCGCCCGACGGCGTCGGGACGCCAGTCGGCGGCGCGCTAGGCGGCGCCGCCTCGATCGGCTCGATGGGCTGCGGGTCTTGTCCAATCGGCAGCTCGACCGGCATTTCCTCGGGCCCGCCTTCCGGCACGATTTCCTGCGCTTCGTCCATGAAGATCTCTTCCGGCTCTTCTTCCACCACGATGCGGCGCGGCTCCGGCGGACGCCAGCCGGGCAGCGTGGCCTTGGCGTCCAGGCTGCCGGCGTCGAAGGCGCCGCGGAAGAAATCGCCCACGACCAATGCCGCATTGTGGCCGCCCTGCCCCCAGTAGCTGCTGCGGATCGTGACCCGGTTGTCGTTGAAGCCAACCCAGGCCCCGGCCACCAGGTTCGGGTGCATCATGATGAACCAGCCGTCCTGGTTGTTCTGGCTGGTGCCGGTCTTGGCCGCCAGATCGCCGCGGATGCCGAAGCGGCTGCGCACGCCGTTGCCGGTGCCGCGGGTGACGACGCCGCGCAGCATGTCGACCAGGGCCTCGGCCGACTCGCGCGACATCGCGCGTTCCGGTTGGCCGGCGCCGAAATCGGCGATCACATTGCCCTCCCGGTCCTCGATGGTGCTCACGAAAATCGGCTTGTGGTACTCGCCCAGCGCCGCGATGGTGGCGTAGCTGCTCACCATCTCGAGCAGGGTGACCGGGCTGGTGCCCAGGGCCAGCGACGGGACCGCTTCCAGCCGGCTCTGGCGGATGCCCAGGCCCTGGGCCAGGCGCACGATGGGGTCGATGCCCACTTCCTGGCTCACCTGGGCGGTGATCGTGTTCTTCGAGAACACCAGGCCGTCGCGCATCGGCATCGAGCGGCCGCTGTTGCCGTCCATGTCGGTCGGTTTCCAGACACTGCCGTCGTCGCCCTTGAATTCCAATACCACGTCGCGGTAGGCCTGGTCGGGCGGAATGCCGCGCTCGAGCGCCGCGCCATACACGAAGGGCTTGAAGGTCGATCCCGGCTGGCGCGCGGCCTGGGCCACGTGGTCGTACTGGTCGAGCTCGAAGTCGCGGCTGCCGACCCAGGCCTTCACCGCGCCGCTGGCCGGGTCGACCGCGACGAAGCCCGCCTCGAGGCGCGACTTGGCGCTTTTCAGCTCATTCATGAAGCCGCGGTCGGCCTTCAGGCGCTTGAGCGCGGCGGCCGGCTCCTCGCCCTCCTCGACCGCGTTGCGGTAGGCGCCGCTCTCGCGCACGAAGGCGTCCAGCGTACGCGCATTGGTGATCCAGTAGTACGAGAACGGATCGATGTTCGGCCGCATCGCCGTATAGGTAGCGGTGGCGGTCGAACGCGGCACGTTGGGATTGGCCCACTCGACGTCGGCGATCGCCTGCAGGATGTCGGCCTGGCGCCGCACCGCGCGCTCGGCGGCTGCCTGCAGTTCCGGGTCGAGCGTGGTGCGCACCACCAGGCCGTCGAGTTGCAGGTTGTAGTCGTTCTCGTCGGCCCAGTCGAGCAGCCACTTGCGCACGTGGTGGGTAAAGTGGTTGTCCTTGCCGCTGCGGTCGGGCAGGCGCTTGAAGCGCAGGCGCAGCGGACGCTTGACCAGCTGCGCATAGCGCTTGTCGTCGAAGGCCTCGTGCTTGCGCATCTGGCCCAGCACCACGTTGCGGCGCGCCAGCGAACGCTCGGGGTTCGCTACAGGGTTGTAATAATGCGTCCCCTTGAGCATGCCGACCAGGGTCGCGGATTCCAGCACGTCGAGCTTGAGCGCCGGCTTGCCGAAATAGGTGCGCGCCGCCATCTCGATGCCGTAGGCGTTGTACAGGAAAGGCACCGTGTTCAGGTAGGCTTCCAGGATCTGGGTCTTGCTGTAGGTATTTTCGATCTTGATCGCGGTGATCAGTTCCTTCATCTTGCGGTTCACGCTGCGCGCGCGGCCGATCTCTTGCGGGAACATATTGCGCGCCAGTTGCTGGGTGATGGTCGAGCCGCCCTGCGGGTCGCCCTTGACGCTGGCCCAGAGGGCCCCGGCGACGCGCTTGAAGTCGACGCCGTGGTGCTGGTAGAAGCGGTGGTCCTCGGTCGAGATCAGCGCCTTGACCACGTGCGGCGAGATCTGCGACAGCTTGACGCGCTCTTGCAGGCCCTTCTCGAAGGTGCCGAGCGGCCGGCCGCCGGCGTCCAGGATCACGGACGGACGCGAGCGGCTCACCTGTTCCAGGTCATCGATGCCGGGGGTGAACGGGATCAGGATCAGGAGCCAGGCCAGGATCGCCATCAGGCCCGCGGCCAGGCTCCACAGCGAGATCAGGGCCAGCTTGACCGGCAGCGGCCGGCCGTGCAGGCGCTCGCGCGCGCCGCTTTTCAGAGCGCCGGCCCGGGTCGCGGCGGCAGCAAGCAGGTGCCGGACAATCTGCTTGATGCGCTGCTGCACGGTTGGCGCGTCGCTCGCGGTCTCCGTGTTCTCGTTGTCGTGCTTCTGGTCCACTCGTTATCCTTGCCTGAACAAACTGTCAATTTTCGGCAAGTATAGCTGACCGGGACGCCGGCCACGGCACGGCACGGGGCGCTTCAGGCAGGACTGGCCGCAGGCTCCACCCGGCCAGCCCGCAGCAGTGCCTCGACCCGCGTGGCCGGCTGCGGGCGGCTGTAGACGTGGCCCTGCACCTCGTCGCAGCCGCAGCCGCGCAGCCAGTCGAGCTGCTCGATCGTCTCCACCCCTTCGGCGATCACCTGCATGCGCAGGCCGTGGGCCAGCGAGATGATGGCGTCGACCAGGGCCGCGCCATCCGGATTGCCGACGATGTCCTGCACGAAGGAGCGGTCGATCTTGAGCACGTCCACCGGCAGGCGCTTGAGGTATTGCAGGCTCGAATAGCCGGTGCCGAAGTCGTCGATGGACAATTTGACCCCCATGCGCTTCAGGCATTCCATGGTGTGGATGGCGGCGTCGGCATCGGCCACCATCATGCTCTCGGTGAGTTCGATCTCGAGCGAGGCCGGCGGCAGGCCGGTCTCGGCCAGCACCTGGGCCACGGTATCGACCAGGTCGGGCTCGGCGAACTGGCGCGCCGACAGGTTGACCGCGATGCGCAGCGGCCCCAGGCCGTCGCGCTGCCAGCTGCGGTTCTGGCGGCAGGCGGTGCGCAGCACCCAGGCGCCGATCGGCACGATCAGGCCGGTCTCCTCGGCCAGGCCGATGAAGCGGTCAGGCCGCACCGTGCCCAGCAGCGGATGGCGCCAGCGGATCAGCGCCTCGTTGCCGACCACGCAGCCGCTGGCCAGGTCGACCTGCGGCTGGAAGTGCAGCTCGAACTGGTCTTCCTGCAGCGCGTGGCGCAGCGCGCTTTCCAGGGCCAGGCGGTCGAAGGCCTGGGCGTTCATGTGCGGCGCATAGAACTGCACGCCGTTGCGGCCGATGGCCTTGGCGCGGTACATCGCGATCTCGGCGTGCTTGACCAGGGTGTCGGCGTCCAGCCCGTCGGCCGGNNAGCATGCGCAGCGCCTCGTCGCCGGCGCGCCGGCCGAGGGTGTCGTTGATCAGCTTGAAGTGGTCGAAGTCGAGCAGCACGGTCCATACCGGCATGTCGCCGGCATTCGCGGTGGCGCGCTCGATGCGGTCGGACAGCAAGGCCCGGTTGGCCAGCCCGGTCAGGGTGTCGTAGTGGGCATGGCGCTCGAGCTCGGCCTCGTAGCGCTTGGCGGTGGTGACGTCATAGACGGTGACCACGAAATGCCCGGCCTGGCCGTCGGGACGGCGCACCGGCGCCACGTAGACGTCGCTGATCAGTTCCACCCCATCGCGGGTATGGGCCAAGACCAGGGCGTGTTCCTCGCGCTGCTGGTGTAGGGCGCGGCGCAGTTCTTCGACCGACGGCTGGTCGGCGTCCAGGCCGGCGAGCAGCTTGAGCGGCTGGCCGGCCAGTTCGCGCGCCGGATAGCCGAAGGTGCGCTCGCAGGCCGGGTTGGCGTATTCGATCGGATAGCCCGGCTGCTGCGCATCGACCAGCAGGATCGGATTGGCGCTGGCCTCCATTGCCCGCTCGTACAGCCGCAGCGAGCCGGTGGCGCGCTCGAGCGCCGCGGTGCGCTGCTCGACCAGGGCCTCGATGCGGCGCGTGCGCGCGACCCGCTGCTGCACCAGGCCGGCGGCGGCGAAACTCAGGACCAGCCCCAGCACCATCGCCACCACCTCGGCCATATGGCTGCCCAGCGCCGCCGGCTGTTCCTCGACCACCACCTGCCAGGGACTGCCGGCGATCTCGAACTCCTCGACGTGGCGCAGGCTCATGCCGTCCAGCAGGCGCTCCCACCGGCCCTCGGGCGCGGCCAGGCTGCCGTGCTGGTAAGCGGTGACCAGGTTGCCGAGGGCGTCGGGGCCGCGCAGCGACAGCGCGAAGCTGTCGTCGTCGAGCAGGCGCACCGACTCCAGCGTGCCGCCCACGAGCTGGGCGACGTCGATCACTACCTCGGTGGCGCCAAGCGCGGACGCGCGCCGGGCCGCCGTCTCCAGAGGGCGCGTACCTGGCCGGTACACCGGCAAGGTGATCAGGACCCCGTGACGGGCGCCGCCGCCCTGCAGCAGGTCGATGATGGGGCTGCCGGCGGGTTCGCCGGTGTCGATCGCGCGCTGCGTATAGACGCGCTGCGGCGCATATGACCAGGCGTTGTAGCCGAACGTGACCTCGTTGCCGACGATCGGCGCTACATAGTCGTTGACCAGGTAGCGATCGCGCCGGCTGGCGCGCACCAGGCGGCTTGCGCCGTCGCCGGCCCGCTCGCGGATCTCGAAGCCGGGCCAGAACGCGCGCCGCTCGGCCTCGAAGGCGGGCCGCTCGGCATGGCTCACGAAGCGCTGGAACACCAGCGCCTGCAGGTAGCCGTGGCGCGCCACCAGCGGCTGGGCAAAGGCGTCGAACTCCTCGCGCGTGATCTCGCGCGAGGCGCGAAAGAACAGGTTGACTGCGCGCGCAGCGTCGGTGGCCTCGGCGAAGGCGCGCGTCACGGCCGCAACGCGCACCACGGCGCGCTGGTCGAATTCGGCCTGGGTGCGGTCGTATTCCATCTTGCGCACCGCGCCGCACAGCAGCGATGTGAGCAGCAGGCCAAGCAGACAGGTGCCCATCGCGGCCCGGGACAGGCCGCGTCCCGGGACAGCTGGGCTGGCGGATGCGCTTCGCATGAATCGATGCTAGCGCAGAACGGCGGTTTCGGGGGAATCTGCGTGCCAAGAAAAAGCGCGCTGCCCGGCCCCGCGATGCGGGCTGTTGCATTATCATCTCGCCCATGCCGTCCGAACCCAATCCAGCATCCCTGCCCGTCGACGCACCGCCCCAGCGCGTGCTGCGCCAGTTCCGTATCGTCTTCAATGCCGTCAAGACGCACTTCCGCCAGCTCGAACGCGACGCCGGCCTGGGCGGCGCCCAGGTCTGGGCCTTGTCGGTGATCGAGAGCCAGCCCGGCATCGGCGCCACCAGCCTGGGGCGCGCGATGGACATCCACCAGTCCACCGCCAGCAACCTGGTGCGCGGCCTGGTCGAGCGCGGCTTTGTGGCGGCGGCGCGCGAAGGAGCCGACCGGCGCAACGTCGCGCTGCGCATCCTGCCGGCCGGCCAGGAAGTGCTGCGCCGCGTTCCCGGCCCGGCGGCTGGGGTGCTGCCCAGTGCGCTGGCCACGCTGGACGAAGCCACCCTGCTGCGCCTGGAACACGACTTGGCCGCCCTGATCAGCCGGCTCGATGCCGATGAGGCGGCCGGCAAGATTCCTTTGAGCCAATCCTGAGGCTTAGAACCTATCCCGGTAGGTTCTTACACCTCGCCGCGGAATTTCCCCAGCGCCAGATTAACCATCGCTTCGACACTTCCTTCGTGCTCGTGCACGATGCGCAGCTGTTCGGCGTCGCCGACCGCCTTGGTCACCCGGGCCAGGTGGGCCAGCGCCTCGCCCGAGCCGAGCTGTTCGGCATGCGGCGCGATGCGCGCCAGCGTGGCCAGGATGTCGTCGTGCAAGGTGACCTGCTGGTGTTCCTGCGGCAGCACGATATTGCCATGCAGCCCGAAACGGCAGGCCTGGAAGCGGTTGTAGTTGTAGACCAGATAGTCGTCCTCGCGCGGCGGCGCTTCGCTGCCCGCCAGCAGGTAGCTGCACAGCGCTTGCAGGTAGGCCGCCAGCGCCGCGGCATGCTCGACCGTGAGCGGGGTGTCGCACACGCGCAGCTCGATGGTGCCGTATTCGGGCTTGGGGCGCAGGTCCCAATAAAAGTCCTTCATGCTGCGCACGATGCCGGTGTCTTCCATGCGCTTGAAGTAATCGCGCTCGAATTCGTCCCAGGTCAGCAGGAACGGCGCCCGGCCCGACAAGGGGAAGGCGAACACCGAATTCAGGCGCGAGGAATGGAACTGGGTATCGCTGCCCTGCAGGAAGGGCGACGAAGCCGACAGTGCGATGAAGTGCGGGATGTAGCGGTTCAGCGCGTGCAGCAGGAACAGGGCGTTGTCGCCGCTGCCGCAGCCGATGTGCACGTGCTGGCCGAACACGGTGAACTGCTTGGCCAGGTAGCCGTACAGCGCCGACACTTCGCGAAAACGGGGTTTTTCGTAGATGCGGCGCTCGGTCCACTGCTGGAACGGATGGGTGCCGCCGCCGCACACGCCCACGTTCAGGCGGTCGCCGGCGCGCAGCAGGGTGTCGCGGATCAGGCGCAGCTCGTCCACCAGCGGCGCGTAGCCGGTATGGATGCTGCTGTTAATCTCGATCATGCTCTCGGTGATCTCGGGCGTGACGGCGCCGGGGAAAGGCGCGCGCGCCAGCAGGTCGAGCATGTCCGGCGAGGCCGGGGCCAGGTCGAAATCCGACAGGCCGACGAGCTGCAGCTCCAGCTCGACCCCCATGGTCAACGGTTCCGAGCGGGAAAATTCAGGCAGCGGCATCCTTGTCCTCCTTGTTGATACGCTTGAAGCTGGCAAAGCCCGACTCGCGCGCGCCGGTCAGCGCGAACTGGGTCAGGATCGGCGCCAGCACCTCCAGGATCATCGCCATCGCGGCCAATGGGGCCAGCGGCGCGAGCGTGTCGAACAGGTCGACGCCCGAGCGGCGGGTCTGCTCGATCAGGATGATGGCGAACACTGTCAGCGGCATGATCGCCACCCCGGTCAGGGCGCCCTTGCGCGCCGAGATGCCCGACACCCGCGCGGTGGCGGTGCAGACCGCGACCTTCACCAGAGCCCGCACCAGCAGCAGCAACAGGCCCAGCATCAGGCCTTCGGCGGTTGGCTGCCAGGCGATGGTGGTGGCCACGAAGAAGAACAGCAGCACGGTGAGCAGGTCGCCCAGGGCGCCGAAGTTGCGCTGGGCCGGGCTCAGGGTGACGCGGCGGTGGCGCGCCACCAGGCCGAAGGTCAGCGCCGCCAGCACCGGCGACAGTTTCAGGACATGGGTGATCGCCACCAGCAGGAACACGAACACCGCGAACGTCAGGGTCGAGTTGCTGCGCACATGGCCGGCCACGCGCTGCCATAGCGGCAGCAGCCAGCCCAGCGCCGCGCCCAGGCCGCTCGAGGCGGCCAGCACCACCAGGCCGGTCCAGCTGGCGTGGACCACGTCGCCCGAGGTCTGGAACACGCCGAAACCCACCGTCACGTTGAACACGAACACGGCCAGCACGCAGTTCAGCGCCGTCAGGTGCATGGCGCGCTCGGTCACCTGGCCGCCGCCGCCCTGCTCGTTGACGATGCGCAGCAGGCCGGCCGGCGAGCTGGCCATGGCCAGGGCCGCCAGCAGGCAGGCCGGCAG
>DDKG01000113.1 GCA_002339265.1 Massilia sp. UBA2604
TCGTTGTTGAGCGCATGGCCCGATTTGTGCGCGGTATAGCTGGCCAGCAGCGGATGGCCGACCAGGTACAGGTCGCCGATCGCGTCCAGGATCTTGTGGCGCACGAACTCGTCTTCATAGCGCAGGCCGTCGGTGTTCAGGATGCGGTACTCGTCCATCACGATCGCGTTCTCGAACGAGCCGCCGCGCGCCAGGCCCATGCCGCGCAGGCTTTCCACGTCCTGCATGAAGCCGAAGGTGCGGGCGCGCGCCACGTCGCGCACATAGGTGATGTCGCCGAAGTCGACGGTGGCGCGCTGCATGGTGCCGTCCACCGCCGGGTGGTTGAATTCGATGAAGAAGTCGAGCTTGTACCCGTTGTGCGGCGACAGGCGCGCCCATTTCTCGTTCGCGCCGCTGCCCTGGCGCACTTCGACGTCCTTGATCACGCGGATGAACTTGCGCAGCGCATCCTGCTCTTCGACGCCGGCCTGCTGCAGCAGGAACACGAAGGACGATGCCGAACCGTCCATGATCGGGATTTCCTCGGCCGTGACGTCGATGACGAGGTTGTCGATCCCGAGGCCGGCGCAGGCCGACATCACGTGCTCGACGGTCGACACGCGGGCGGCGTCCTTGATCAGCACCGAGGCCATGCGGGTGTCGCCCACCACGTCGGCGGAGCTCGGGATGGCCACGATCGGGTCCATGTCGACGCGGCGGAACACGATGCCGGTATCGGGCGCGGCCGGGCGCAGGGTCAGCTCGACCTTTCGGCCGGAGTGCAGGCCGACACCCGTGGTGCGGACCAGTTCCTTGATGGTTCGTTGTTTCAGCATGGGCCGATTATAGCCCAGCGTTTACGACGGCGCTGTCGCCCCCCTCCGATTGGCGGGGCGGCTAAGGATGTTCCGCTTCGACGTGGTCTTTTTCGTGGCGGATCAGATACAGGCCGCTGCCGATGATGATGGACGCGCCGACCAGCGTCCAGCCGTCGGGCAGCGCGCGCCACAGCAGCCAGTCCAGGCCCACGCCCCAGGCCAGGGCCGAATATTCGAACGGCGCCACGCTCGAGGCCTCGCCGCGCGAAAACGCTTCGGTGATCGCCAGCTGGCCGATGAAGCCCGACACCGCCAGGCCGCACAGCAGCGGAATCTCGGCGGCGGGAATCGGCACCCAGTTCGGCGCCGCCAGCAGGCCGGCGCCGATCGCGATCATGACGATCAGCCAGAACACCGTGTGTTCGCTGCGGTCGCTGCGCGCCAGCACCCGCACCGTGATCGCCGAGATGGCGTAGCAGCTCGCCGCGCCCAGCACCGCCAGGCCGCCGATGGTGAGGAAACCCGCGCCATCCGGGCGCAATACCACCAGCACGCCGCCCAGGCCGACGCCGATGGCCAGCCAGCGCGCCGGGTCGACCCGCTCCTTCAGCATCAACACCGACAGCGCCGTGATCAGGGCCGGCGCGATGAAGAAGATCGAATAGGCCTCGGCCAGCGACAGTTTCTTAAGGCCGAAGGCGAACAGGGCCAGCATCAGGATCCCGAGCACGCCGCGCAGGACGTGCATCGGCCAGCGCACCCGGAAGATCCCCGTGAACGCGCCGCGCCAGGCCACGTAGGCGGCGATCAGCGGCAGCGAGCAAATGGCGCGCAGCGCCGCCACCTGCAGCGCCGGATAGCGCTCGGCCAGCAGCTTCATCGCCGTGTCCATCAGGGCGAACATGAAGACGGCAAGCAGCATCGCATAGATGCTGTAGAGTTTGCGGCCGCGCGCGGTTGCCGCCATTTTCACAGGCGCTTTTCCATGAACAGGCTGAGCGGATCCGGACGGTAGTCGCCGAACGGCTCGCAGCGGCTGAAGCCGACCTTCTCGTACAGCGCGATCGCGGCCGGCTGGTGGATGCCGGTTTCGAGCTTCAGTTCGGAAAGTCCCGACATGCGCGCGAACATCGCCAGGTGTTCCAGCAGCTTGCGTCCCGTCCCCAGGCCGCGGCGCGCCTCGTCGACGTACATGCGCTTCACTTCACCATAGGCCCCGCGGTTGGCCAGCGCCGCGCAGCCGACCGCCGCGCCGCCGATGTCGCGCGCTACGAGGAACAGGACGTCGCCTTTCAGCAGCGCGTCGATGTCGAGCAGATGGTTGCTCTCGGCCGGGTACAGCGCCGCGCAATAGGCGTCCAGCTTTGCCAGCATGGCCCGTACTTCGGGCTGGTCGGGGGTTTCGGCATTGATGATCATAAGGAGGAAACGGCGCCGCGGCGCCGTTTTGTCGAGGTATGAATCCGTTTGGAGATCAGCCGAGTTTCTGCAGCATCGTCTCGGCGCTCGACAGGTCGATGCCCTTGGCGTCGATGTCCAGGGTCTTGACCACGCCGTCTTCGACCAGCATCGAGTAGCGCTTCGAGCGCACGCCCATGCCGTGGGCCGAGAAGTCGTTGTCCAGGCCCAGTGCCTTGGTAAACGTGGCGTTGCCGTCGGCCATCATGCGCACGATGCCGGTGGCTTTCTGGTCGCGGCCCCAGGCGCCCATTACGAAGGCGTCGTTGACCGAGATGCACCAGATTTCGTCGACGCCCTTGGCCTTGATGGCGTCGGCGTGCTTGACGTAGCCCGGCACGTGCTGCACCGAGCAGCCCGGGGTGAAGGCGCCCGGCAGGCCGAAGATCACGATCTTCTTGCCTTTCACCAGATCCGCCACCTGGAAGGTGTTCGGACCCAGGCTGCAGCCTTCGGTTTCGTTCTCGATGAATTCCGCGAGGGTGCCTTCCGGCAGGCGGTCGCCGATCTGGATGGTCATGCTGTTCTCCTGTTGATGTTTTGTGAATCTTGCCATTATCGCCGATCCGGAGTGGATGCGCTGGCGATGACGACAAGTTGCAACCTGCGGCTTCTGCACGTCGTACCCGCGCAGGCGGGTACCCAAGTTTGCTCGCGCTGCCTGCTGCGTTGAGCGCAGCGGCTGCGCGTCGGACTTAGGTACCCGCCTGCGCGGGTACGACGTGCTGACATCGGGGGTAATGGATGATTTCGCGCTGCGCAAACAAAAAGGCCAGCTTGCGCTGGCCTCTTCATTGCGAACTACCGACTTCGATCAGTCAGCCTGCTTGCGCAGGAAGGCCGGGATGTCGTAGGTCTCGACGCCGTTGCGCTGCATCGCCTGCACCTGCTCCGATGCCTGCTCGCGGCGCCACACGGCCGGCTGCTTCATGCCGCCCAGGGCGTCGGCGCTGGCCTTGCCCGCGGTCAGGCCGCCGGCGACTGCCGCCGCGCCCTGCATCACCGGCGCGTCGTAGGTGCCGGTGCGCAGCTGCTGCTGCGGCTGGACCAGCTGGATCGACTTCTTGTTCTTGCCCAGGCCCGTCGCGACCACGGTCACGCGGATCTCGTCGCCCATCGCGTCGTCGTAGGCGATACCCTGGGCGATCGAGGCGTCCGGCGCCGCGAAGGCGCGCACGGCGGCCATGACTTCCTTGATTTCCTTACCTTTCAGGCCACGGCTGGCGGTCACGTTGACCAGCACACCCTTGGCGCCCGACAGGTCGATGCCGTCCAGCAGCGGCGAAGCCACGGCCTGTTCGGCGGCGATGCGTGCGCGATCGACGCCGGCGGCGGTCGCGGTGCCCATCATGGCCTTGCCCTGCTCGCCCATGATCGTCTTGACGTCGTTGAAGTCGACGTTGATGTGGCCCGGCACGTTGATGATCTCGGCGATGCCGGCCACCGCGTTGTTGAGCACATCGTCCGCGTGCTTCATCCAGTCGAGCATCGATTCGTCTTCGTAGATGTCTTCCAGTTTTTCGTTGAGGATGACGATCAGGGAGTCGACGTGCTTGGTCAGTTCTTCCAGGCCCTCCTCGGCCACGTCCATGCACTTCTGGCCTTCGTACGAGAACGGCTTGGAGACAACGGCCACGGTCAGCGCGCCCATGGTCTTGGCCACTTCGGCCACGATCGGCGCGGCGCCGGTGCCGGTGCCGCCGCCCATGCCGGCGGCGATGAAGACCATGTGCGCGCCGCGCAGGGCATCCTCGATGCGCGAGCGCGACTGCTCGGCCAGTTGGCGGCCGACCTCGGGACGCATCCCCGCGCCCAGGCCGGAGTCGCCGATCTGGATGATGTTGTTGGCGCTGGAAACCGCCAGGGCCTGCGCGTCCGTGTTTGCGGCGATGAACTCGACACCGGACACACCTTTATTGATCATGTGCTGAACCGCGTTGCCGCCGGCGCCGCCGACGCCCACGACCTTGATCACGGTTCCCAGTGCTGCGTTATCGACCATATCGAACTCCATGATGAACTCCCTATTTTCAGAATGCGGTTCCAGGGAAGAGGCCTTGGCGTTATTGGTTCGCTGCCTCAAACCGGTAACTGCGATTGTATTTAAAAACCTTGTACCCGTGACGAATTTTTACAACTGAATTTGTTACCAAAGCTTAGAAATTCCCTGCTATCCATTCTTTCATTCGCTGCCAGACCGCCTTCACCGACCCGTCCTGGCGCGTGACGATGTGTCCGCGCAGGTACTGCTTCTTCGCTTCGAGCAGCAGGCCGAGCACCGTCGCATAGCGCGGGCTGCGTACCACGTCGGCCAGCTGGCCCCGATAGTCCGGGGTGCCGAGGCGCGCGGGCTTGAGGAAGATGTCTTCCGCCATCTCGATCATGCCCGGCATGATGGAGCTGCCGCCCGTCAGCACGATGCCCGAGGACAGCACGCCTTCGTAGCCCGATTCGCGCACGGCCTGGTGGACCATGGCGAACAGTTCTTCCACCCGGGGCTCGATCACGGCTGCGAGGGCCTGGCGCGACAATGCGCGCGGGCCGCGGTCGCCGAGACCTGGCACTTCGAGCGTCTCGCCCGGATCGGCCAATACCTGCTTGGCCACGCCGTAGCGGATCTTGATGTCCTCCGCCTCGCCGGTCGGCGTGCGCAAGGCCATTGCGATGTCACTGGTGATCTGGTCGCCGGCGATCGGGATGACCGCCGTGTGGCGAATCGCGCCGTCCGAGAACACCGCGATGTCGGTGGTGCCGCCGCCGATGTCGATCAGGACCACGCCCAGTTCTTTTTCGTCGACCGTCAGCACCGCGTCGGCGGACGCCATCGGCTGCAGGATCAGGTCCGAGACCTCGAGTCCGCAACGGCGCACGCACTTTACAATATTTTGTACCGCGGACACCGCACCGGTGACGATGTGCACCCGTACTTCCAGGCGGATGCCGCTCATGCCGATCGGCTCGCGCACGTCTTCCTGGTTGTCGACGATGAATTCCTGCGGCACCGTGTGCAGCAGTTGCTGGTCGGTCGGGATGTTGACCGCCTTGGCGGTCTCGATCACGCGCGCCACGTCGGTGGCCGTCACTTCCTTGTCCTTGATCGCCACCATCCCGCTCGAATTGAACGAGCGGATATGGCTGCCGGCGATGCCAGCGTAGACGTTGCGGATCTTGCAGTCCGCCATCAGCTCGGCTTCCTCGAGCGCGCGCTGGATCGATTCGACCGTGGCCTCGATGTTGACGACCACGCCCTTCTTCAATCCTTTCGACTCGTGCTGACCGAGCCCGATCACCTCGTGGCGTCCGTCGGACATCACTTCGGCGACCACGGCCACCACCTTGGAGGTGCCGATGTCGAGGCCGACGATCAGGTTTTTCGCGTCTTTTGTCATTGCTGTTCGCCTGCTCAGATTTGCTTGGTTGTTTTATTGGGTGTTGCGTGTTTTGCTTCTTTGGGCTTCTTCGCCGCCTTGACCGGCTTGGTCGCATCAAGCGGCACGGTCAATGCCGCCGACGACAGGGCCAGTCCGTTCGGGTAGCGCATATCGATCGTGTCGATACGGCCCTCCTGCAGCCGCGCCACCAGCTGCGGATAGACGCCGACCAGGCGCTGCACGCGCTTCTTCAGCGTGTTGCGATCCTGCTCGCGTCCCAGCGCGACGCTCATGCCGTTGTCCAGCTTCACGGTCCAGGCATACCGGTTGGACAGCGACAGCTCCTGCGGCACCAGCTCCACCTGCGCGAACGCCGTGCGCAGTTCGTTGAAGCGGGCCAGCACTTCCTTCTCGCTGCCGACCGGACCATCGAAGGCCGGCAGCGCCTGTTCATCCTCGGTCTCGGCCACGTTGGCGGTGAACACATC
The DNA here is from genome assembly GCA_002339265.1 of Massilia sp. UBA2604. Classification (GTDB taxonomy): domain Bacteria; phylum Pseudomonadota; class Gammaproteobacteria; order Burkholderiales; family Burkholderiaceae_D; genus Telluria. The sequence continues at coordinate 6,118 of DDKG01000113.1, forward strand.
GCCCTTCACCGACAGCAGGCGGCCGTCCTCGCCCCAGGTGCCGAGGGCCTCGTGTTCCTCGACCTCGACCACCAGCGCATTGGGCCACTCGCGGCGCACGGTGGCGCGGCGCACCCAGGGCACGGTTTCGAAGGTCGCGCGCACCTGTTCCAGGTCCGCGGTGAAGAAGTTGCCGCGGATCTTGCCGAGCACGCCGTTGCGCACGGTGAGTTCGTTCACGTGCTTCAACTCGATCCCGTACATGCTCTCCACCGTCACCGACCCGAGCGAAAACATCGGACGCTGCGACAGCCACCACACGCCCGAGATCAAGGCGGCGAGCACCGTCACCGCCGTCAGGAAACTGGCGGTCGCGTTGAGGGCCCGGACGTCATGCCACATCGTTCGTTATCCTTTGGCCTTCTGGCCCATCTTGAGCCGCGCCGAACGCAGGATCTCGACGCACAGGTCTTCATACGCAATGCCGACCGCGCGCGCCGCCATCGGCACCAGCGAATGGGTGGTCATGCCGGGCGAGGTATTCGCCTCCAGCAGGAAGGGACGCATATCGCTTTCGCGCACCAGCACGTCGACCCGGCCCCAGCCCTCGCAACCCAGCGCGCGGTAGGCATTCACCGCGTGGCGCTGGATCTCGTGGGTCAGCGCTTCCGGCAACGGCGCCGGGCAGTGGTATTGCGTGTCGTCGGTGAAGTACTTGTTCTGGTAGTCGTACTTGCCCTCCGGCGCCACGATCTCGACGATCGGCAACGCGCGGGCGGAGGCGCCGTGGCCCAGCACGGCGACCGTGAACTCGCGGCCGGTGACGAATTCCTCGGCCAGCACCGCCTCGTCCATGCTCTTCACCAGCGCCACCGCATCCTTCAGCTGGTCGGCCTGGGTGACCTTGGTGATGCCGATGCTCGAGCCTTCGAGCGGCGGCTTGACGATCAGCGGCAGGCCCAGCTCGGCCACCACCGCATCCAGGTCGGCGTCCTCGTCGACCTTCAGGTAGCGCGGGGTCGGCACGTTTTCCTGCAGCCAGATCTTCTTGGTGGTGATCTTGTCCATCGCGATGCTGGACGCCATCACGCCGCTGCCGGTATAGGGAATGCCGAGCAGTTCGAGCGCACCCTGCAGGCTGCCGTCTTCGCCGTAGCGGCCGTGCAGCGCGATGAACACGCGGTCGAATTTTTGCGCGGCCAGTTCGGCCAGGCTTTGCGTGCCCGGGTCGAAGGCGTGGGCGTCGATGCCGCGGCTCTGGAGAGCGGCCAGCACACCGGCGCCGGAAATGAGCGAGATCTCGCGCTCGGCGGAACGTCCGCCGAACAGCACGCCGACCTTGCCGAAAGCAGCTGCGTCAAGAGTTGGGGTGGTCACGATTCAGCCTTTTGCATTGGTCAGTTGGTTGGGAACGCCGCTGATCGAGCCGGCGCCCATGGTCAGCACGACGTCGCCGTCGCGCGCCACATTGAGGATGGCGGCCGGCATATCGGCGATCGCCTCCACGAAAATCGGCTCGAGCTTGCCCGAGGTGCGCAGCGCGCGCGCCAGCGCGCGGCCGTCGGCGGCCACGATCGGGGCTTCGCCGGCCGGGTAGACGTCGGCCAGCAGCAGCACGTCGGGGGTGGCCAGCACCTTCACGAAGTCTTCGAACAGGTCGCGCGTGCGGCTGTAGCGGTGCGGCTGGAAGGCCAGCACCAGGCGCCGGCCCGGGTACGCCGCGCGCGCCGCGGCCAGCGTCACCTCGGTCTCGACCGGGTGATGGCCGAAGTCGTCGACCAGGGTGAAGCTGCCGCCGGCTGGCAGCGCCACTTCGCCGTAGCGCGTGAAGCGGCGGCCGACGCCGCGGAATTCCAGCAGGCCCTGGGCAGTGGCGGCGTCCTCGATGCCGATCTCGCGTGCGATCGCGATCGCCGAGCAGGCGTTGAGCACATTGTGCATGCCGGGCTGGTTCAGCACGAACTTGGTGTCCGGATAGCCTTCCTGGCGCACGGTGAAGTGCATCTGGGTGCCGTCGGCATAGGCGTCGAGTGCGCGCACTTCGGCCTCCTCGCAGAAGCCATAGGTGGTGACCGGCTTGGTCACCTGCGGCAGGATCGAGCGCACGTGCGGGTCGTCGATGCACAGCATCACGCGGCCGTAGAACGGCATGCGGTGCGTGAAGTTCACGAACGCGGCCTTCAGTTTTTCGAAGTCGTGTTCGTAGGTTTCCATGTGGTCGGCGTCGATGTTCGTGATGACTTCGATCATCGGCGACAGGTTCAGGAACGAGGCGTCCGACTCGTCGGCTTCGGCCACGATGTATTCGCCGCTGCCCAGGGCCGCGTTGGCGCCGGCCGCCGTCAGGCGTCCACCGATCACGAAGGTCGGGTCCAGGCCGCCGGCGGCCAGCACGGACGCCACCAGGCTGGTGGTGGTCGTCTTGCCATGGGTGCCCGCGATCGCAATGCCGCGCTTCAGGCGCATCAATTCGCCGAGCATGATCGCGCGCGGCACGATAGGAATCTTGCTCGAGCGGGCGGCGATCACTTCGGGATTTGCCTCGTTGACGGCGGTAGAGGTCACGACCACGTCGGCGCCGCTCACATTCTCGGCCTGGTGGCCCAGGTGGACGGTCGCGCCCAGGCCGGCCAGGCGCTGGGTGGCCGCATTGCTGCCCAGGTCCGAGCCCGACACGCTGTAGCCGAGATTGAGCAGCACCTCGGCGATGCCGCTCATGCCGCTGCCGCCGATGCCGACGAAGTGAATGTTCTTGATCTTGTGTTTCATTGATTCTGCCCTGCCGCTTCTGCCAATTTTTCCAGTTCCTGCGCGATCGCCTCGTTGGCGTCGCGCTTGCCCACGCCATGCGCCGCCTGCGCCATCGCCAGGCAACGCTCGCGCGTCGTGTCTTGCAGCAGGCTCGCCAGCCGCTGCGGATTCAATTCTCCCTGCGCCAGGTGTACGGCCGCGCCCTGCCTGTCCATCCACACCGCGTTGTCGCGCTGGTGGCTGGTGGTGCTGGCCACGAACGGCACCAGCACGCTGGCCACGCCAGCCGCCGTCAGCTCGGACACCGTGATCGCGCCGGCGCGGCAGATCACCAGGTCGGCGTTCGCGTAGGCAGCGGCCATGTCATCAATGAAGTCGACCACGTTTGCGTTGACACCGGCCTGCAAATAAGACGCGCGCAGCGCATCGATATTCTTCTTGCCCGACTGGTGGGTCACGATCGGGCGCACGGCCGGGTCGATCAGGGCCAGGGCCGCCGGCACGCTGTCGTTCAGGACTTTCGCCCCCAGGCTGCCGCCGACGACCAATACGCGCAGCGGGCCACTGCGGCCGGCGAAGCGCGCGGCTGGCGCCGGCAGATCGAGGATCTGCTGGCGCACCGGGTTGCCGGTGACCACCGCTTTGTCCGCCGCCTTGCCGAAATCCGCCGGGAAGCCGAACAGCACGCGCTGCGCGACCGGCGCCAGCGTCTTGTTCGACAACAGCAGCGCGGCGTCGGCATTCACCAGCGCCAGCGGAATGCCGCGCGAACGCGCCATCATGCCGCCGGGGACGGTGACGTAGCCGCCCATGCCCAGCACCACGCTCGGCTTGCGCGCGCCCAGGTAACGGCGGCAGGTAAGGAAACTGGCCGCCATCTTGAAGGCGCCCTTGATGGTGTGCCCCAGGCCCTTGCCGCGCAGGCCGGCGAAATCGATGGTGTCCATCGGGATGCCGGCTTTCGGCACCAGGTCGGTTTCCATGCCGTGGGCGGTGCCCAGCCAGCTCACTTCCCAGCCGCGCGCGCGCATGGTCTGTGCGATCGCGATGCCGGGGAAGATGTGGCCTCCCGTTCCTGCAGCCATGATCATCAGACGCTTTTTCATGATCTGCCTCCGCGCATGCGCACCCGGTTCTCGTAGTCGATCCGCAGCAGGATCGCCAGGCCGATGCAGTTGAACATGACGCCGGAACCGCCAAAGCTCATCAGCGGCAAGGTCAGGCCCTTGGTCGGCAGCAGGCCCAGGTTCACGCCCATATTGATGAAGGTCTGCACGCCGATCCAGATGCCGATGCCCTTCGCGGCCAGGCCGGCGAAGGTCTGGTCCAGGGCGATCGCCTGGCGCCCGATGTCGAAGGCGCGCTTGACCAGCCAGTAGAACATGGCCACTACCACCAGCACGCCGACCAGGCCCAGCTCTTCGCCGATCACGGCCATGATGAAGTCGGTGTGCGCTTCGGGCAGGTAGTGCAGCTTCTCGACCGAGCTGCCCAGGCCCACGCCGAAGAATTCGCCGCGCCCGAACGCGATCAGCGAGTGCGTCAACTGATAGGCCTTGTCCAGCGCATTGCCCTCTTCCCACGGATCGAGATAGGCGAACATGCGCGCGCGGCGGAACGGCGACAGCGCGATGATCGTGCTGAAGATGAGCACCAGCAGTGCGCCGATGCCGCCGAACCAGACGATATTGATCCCGCCCAGGAACAGGATGCCCATGGCGATGCAGACGATCACGCCGAAGGCGCCGAGGTCGGGCTCGAGCAGCAGCAAGGCGCCGACCAGGCCGATCGCGACCATCATCGGCAAGAAGCCCTTCGTGAGCTTGTGCATGTACTCTTGCTTCCTCACCGTGAAGTCGGCCGCGTACAACACCACCGCAATCTTCATGATCTCGGACGGCTGCAGGTTCATGACTTTCAGCGACAGCCAGCGGCGCGCGCCGTTGACCGACACGCCCAGGCCGGGAATCAACACCAGCACCAGCAGCACCAGGGTGCCGATGAACATCATCGGCGCATACTTCTGCCACACCGCGATCGGAATCCGGAACACGACGGCGGCGGCCACCATCGAAACGATGATGTACATCGCCTGGCGGTACAGGAAGTACTCGTTGCGGTCTTCCAGGTAGCGGAACTTGGGAGAATCGGGCAGCGCGATCGAGGCCGAATACACCATCACCATCCCGAGCAGCATCAGCAGCAAGGTGACCCAGACCAGCGGCTGGTCGTACTCCATCATCTTCGACGGCTTGCTGCGGCCGTCGACCGTCGCGTCAGAGGCAGTGCCGGAAAACTTGAAGGGAAGCTGGAAGGCCATCAGATCTCCTGTCCCTTGTCCAGTGCGATCTCGCGCACGGTGTCGACGAACACCTGGGCGCGGTGCGCGTAATTGGTGAACATGTCGAGGCTGGCGCAGGCCGGCGACAGCAGCACGGCGTCACCTGGACGAGCCAGACCCGCGGCGCGGCGCACGGCCTGCGGCAAGTCATCCAGGTCGAAGGCCGGCACGCCGGTCGGCTCGATCGCGGCGCGCACGGCGGGTGCATCGCGGCCGATCAGCAGCACGGCGCGCACGTGATCGGCGACTGGCTGCGCCAGCGGCGAAAAGTCCTGGCCCTTGCCGTCGCCGCCGGCGATCAACAGGATCTGCTGATCGGCGCCGGTGAAGGCCTTGCCCAGGCCCGTCAGGGCGGCCACGGTGGCGCCGACATTGGTGCCCTTGCTGTCGTCGTAGTAGTCGACGCCGTCGATCGTGGCGACCAGTTCCACGCGGTGCGGCTCGCCCGCGTACTCGCGCAGGCCGTGCAGCAACGGCGCCAGCGGCAGGCCGCAGGCGCGGCACAGGGCCAGCGCGGCCAGCGCATTGGAGGCGTTGTGCAGGCCGCGGATTTTCAGGGCGTCGGCCGGCATCAGGCGGTTGACGATGACCTCGACCGGCTCGGGCGCCTCGTTTTTCTTGCGTTTCTTCTCGATCTCTTCGCCCGGTACGGCATTGGCCAGCCACAGCACGCCGCGCTCTTCGAGCAGGCCGAAGCTGTCGGCGTCCAGCGGTTCGCCGGTGCCGAACGTGAATGCCGGAGTGTCGACCGCCGTCATGCGCATCACGCGCGCGTCGTCGCGGTTCAGCACGCGCACGGTATCCGTGCCGAAGATGCGCGCCTTGTCCGCCGCATAGGCGTCCATGCTGCCGTGCCAGTCCAGGTGATCCTGGCTCAGGTTCAGCACCGTGGCGGCGTCGGCCTGCAGGCTGAAGGTGGTGTGCAGCTGGAAGCTGGACAGTTCCAGCACCCAGGCTTGCGGCAGCTCGTCGGCATCGATCGTTTCGCGCAGCACGTCCAGCGCCGCCGGGCTGATGTTGCCGGCCACGCGCGTGCTCAATCCGGCGCGGCGGCACAGCAGGCCGGTCAGGCTGGTCACCGTGGTCTTGCCGTTGGTGCCGGTAATGGCGATGACCTTCGGCGCGTAGCCTTGCGATTCGCGCAGGTGCGCCAGCGCCTGGGCGAACAGCTCGATCTCGCCCCACACCGGAATGCGGCGTTCCTGGGCGGCGGGCACGATCTCGGCCAGCTCGCGATTCGGCGCCAGGCCCGGGCTGACGGCAACGAAGTCGACGCCGTCCAGCAGCACCGCGTTGAAACCCCCAGCAACGAATTCGGCGTCAGGCACGGCGGCGCGCAGCGCCGGCAGGCGCGCCGGCTCGGCGCGCGTATCGGCCACGCGCACGCGTGCGCCGGCCCGCGCCAGCCATTGCGCCATCGCCAGCCCGGATTCGCCCAGGCCCAGTACCAATGCGTGTTTGCCGTCGTAGTTCATCTCAGCGCAGTTTCAGCGTGGACAGGCCGACCAGGATCAGCACCATGGTCACGATCCAGAAGCGGACCACGACCTTGGTCTCCTTCCAGCCCTTTTGTTCGAAATGGTGGTGCAGCGGCGCCATCAGGAATACGCGGCGTCCCGTGCCGTAGCGCTTCTTCGTATATTTGAAATAGCTGACCTGGATGATCACCGACAGGGTCTCGGCCACGAAGATGCCGCCCATGATGAACAGCACGATTTCCTGGCGCACGATGACGGCGATGGTGCCGAGCGCGCCGCCCAGCGCCAGCGCGCCGACGTCGCCCATGAACATCTGGGCCGGGTGCGCGTTGTACCACAGGAAGGCCAGGCCGGCGCCGGCCATCGCGCCGCAGAAGATCAAGAGCTCGCCCGCGCCCGGGATGTACGGGATCAGGAGGTATTTCGAATAGGTCACGCTGCCGGTGAGGTAGGCGAACAGGCCCAGGGCGCCGCCCACCATCACGGTCGGCATGATGGCCAGGCCATCGAGGCCGTCGGTGAAGTTGACCGCGTTCGAGGCGCCCACGATCACGCAATAGGTCAGCGCGATGAAGCCCCACACGCCCAGCGGATAGCTGATGGTCTTGAAGAACGGGACGATCAGGTCGGCCTTGGGCGGCAAGTCCATCGAGAAGCCCGACTGCACCCAGGCGTAGAACAGGCCCAGGGCCTCCCATGGCGAGGCTGCCGACAGCGCGAACGCCAGGTACAGGGCCGAGACGATGCCGACCAGCGACATCCAGAAGTATTTCTCGCCCGAGCGCATGCCTTCCGGGTCCTTGTAGACCACCTTGCGGTAGTCGTCAACCCAGCCCACGGCGCCGAAGCCGAAGGTCACGATCAGCACCGGCCAGATCAGGCGGTTCGACAGGTCGCACCATAGCAGGGTCGAGATGCCGATCGCGATCAGCACCAGCACGCCGCCCATGGTCGGGGTGCCGTGCTTCATCAGGTGGCTTTGCGGACCATAGGTGCGCACCGCCTGGCCGACCTTCAGTTCGGTCAGCTTGCGGATCACGACCGGGCCGGCGACCAGGCCGATCGTGATGGCGGTGATGGTGGCGAACACCGCGCGGAAGGTGATGTAGTTGAACACGCGCAGCGGACCGATATAGTCCTGGAAGTATTGTGCGAGCCAGAGAAGCATATTAGTGGGCGTCCTTGCCAGTATTGATTGATCCGGTCAGGTGCTGGACCACGCGCTCCATCTTCATGAAGCGCGAGCCCTTCACCAGCACAGTCGCTTTGGTATTGCCGCCCAGTTTTTCATCCAGTGCTGCCAATAATTCGTCGAACTGCTCGTAATGCCGCGCTCCCGACGCGACCAAATGGCGCGCCAGCTCGCCGGTCGCGAGCACGGTCTCGATGCCACGCGAAGCTGCGTAAGCGCCGATTTCTTCGTGAAACTCTTTTCCCTGCGCGCCGACTTCGCCCATATCGCCCACCACCAGGATGCGCGGCGCGGGAAATTCCGCCAGCACGTCGATCGCGGCGCGCATCGAATCGGGATTGGCGTTGTAAGTATCGTCGATGACGGTTGCGCCATTTTCTGCCTGCTTGCGCTGCAGGCGGCCGCTTACCGGAGCAAAGGCTGCCAGGCCCTGCTGGATCGCCTCCGGCTCGATGCCAGCGCCAAGCGCACAGGCGATTGCCGCAAGCGCATTACGGACGTTATGCTCGCCTGCCGCGGCCAGTGACACGCTGAACCAGGTGCCTCGTGCGTCGACCGTGAACTCACTGCCGAAGCCACTACCCGTGTATTGCGTATGAACGTCGCAACTATTATCCAGACCGAAGGTGATGACTTCGCCCTTGGCCAGGCCGCGCCACAGGTCGGTGTAGGTGTCGTCACCGGGGAACACGGCCACGCCATCGTTCGACAACGCTTCCAGCACCGAACCGTTCTCGCGCGCCACCGCTTCCACGGTGTGCATGAATTCCTGGTGCTCGCGCTGGGCGTTGTTCACCAGGCCGACGGTCGGCGTCGCGATTGCGGAGAGGCGGCCGATCTCGCCCGGATGGTTCATGCCCAGCTCCACCACCGCCGCGCGGTGCGAAGCATCGAGGCGGAACAGCGTCAGCGGCACGCCGATCTCGTTGTTCAGGTTGCCCTGGGTCGCCAGGCGCGCTTCCTCGCCGACGGCGGCGACCAGGATCGATGCGATCATTTCCTTGACGGTCGTCTTGCCATTGCTGCCGGTGACGCCGATCACAGGAATCTGGAACTGCTCACGCCAGGCATGGGCGATGCGGCCCAGCGCCACCAGCGTGTCCGGCACCACGATCGCCGGCAGGGTCCAGCCTTCCGGCAGGCGCGAGACGACGACCGCGGCGACGTCGCGCGCGACGACCTGGTCGAGGAAGTCATGGGCGTCGAAGGTCTCGCCGCGCAGGGCGACGAACAACGCGCCGGCGTCGACCTTGCGGCTGTCGGTCGACACGCCCTCGAAGGACGCGTCGTGACCGACCAGGCGTGCGCCCGGAATCGCCTTGACCAGTTGTGCCAACGATCCGCGCATCAATGCGTCCTCAACATGGTAAGCCGCGCCGTCAATGCCAGCGAGGCGTGGTCGGCATCCGAGAACGGCATCTTGCGGCCCTTGATTTCCTGGTAGGGCTCATGGCCCTTCCCTGCCAGCAGGATCACGTCCTGCTTGGCGGCCTGCTTCACCGCCAGCAGGATCGCGGCCGCGCGGTCTTCGACCGTCTGCACGCGCGCGGCCTGCGAGGTGTCCATGCCGGCCACGATCTGGGCGATGATGCTCGCCGGCTCTTCGGTGCGCGGGTTGTCGCTGGTGACCAGCACCTGGTCGGCTGTCTGCGCGATGCGGCCCATCTGCGGGCGCTTGCCCGGATCGCGGTCGCCGCCGCAACCGAACACGCACCACAGCTGGCCGCCGCGGTCCGTCGCCACCTGGCGCAGCGCGTCGAGGGTTTTTTCCAGCGCATCCGGCGTGTGCGCGTAGTCGATCACGACCATCGGCGCATCCGATCCGCCCATCTGCTGCATGCGGCCCGGCGCCGGGACCAGGGTCTCGATCGCATCGACCGCGGACTTGAGCACGACGCCTTTCGCCAGCAGCGCGCCCAGCACCGCCAGCGTATTGCTGACGTTGTAGTTGCCCACCAGTTGCGTGCGCACGGTCGCATTGCCTTGCGGCGTCTCGACCTGGAATTCGGTGCCGGCGTTCTTGCTGCGCATGCCGGCGGCGCGCAGCACGGCCACGCCTTCCGGCGCCGCAGCGGCGGCAATCGTGTAGCCGGTGACGGCCAGGCCGGGGAAATTGGTGCGCAGGTGCGCCACCAGGCGCTGCCCGGCCGGATCGTCGAGGTTCACGATCGCGTGCTTCAGGCCATCCCATTCGAACAACTTGATCTTGGCCGCCTCGTAGCTTTCCATGTCGCCGTGGAAGTCGAGATGGTCGCGCGTCAGGTTGGTGAAGATCGCGACGTCGACGTGCATGCCGGCCGTGCGCTCCTGCACCAGGCCGATCGACGAGGCTTCGATGGCGAGCGCGGTCGCGCCCTCTTTTTTCAGCTCAAGCAGCTTCTGGGCCAGCAGCACCGCATCCGGCGTGGTGTAGCCGGTGACGTCGAACTGGGGCTCGCTTGACGTTTTACCTTTAATGAGTCCCACGCCCAGCGTGCCGATCACGGCGGCGGCTTCGCCCAAGCGCGCCAGCGTCTGCGCGGTCCACAGCGCGCATGAGGTCTTGCCGTTGGTGCCGGTGACGGCCACGGTGAACATGGCGCTGTCCGGATAATCGAGCACCGCATGCGCGATCGGGCCGGCATTCCGTTTCAGATCGCTCACGGCCAGGTGCGGCACGGTGAAGGCGGCGTCCCACGTGAAATCTGCGGCTTCGTGCACCACGGCGGCGGCGCCGGCTTCGATGGCGGCTTCGATGAAACGACGACCGTCGGCGGCCTCGCCCGGATAGGCGAAGAACACGTCGCCGGGCTTGACGCGGCGCGAGTCGGAAACGAGACGGCCGCCTGGGGCGGCGGCGCGGATCCATTCGATGGTGTCGTGCAGGCTCGGGGCCATCACATGCTCTCCTCTAGAGGAACTTCCGGAATGATGATGTCCGTGATCGATGAATCGGGCGGCACGTTGGCGGCCCGCAGCGCATTGGAAAACAGGTCGGC
>DDKG01000095.1 GCA_002339265.1 Massilia sp. UBA2604
GCCTGGCTGCTGGTCCTGATCATCTTCATGTGGACCCCGCCGCATTTCTGGGTGCTGGCCATGTACCGCCGCGACGATTACGCACGCTCGGGCCTGCCGATGCTGCCGATCACCCACGGCATGAAATTCACCGGCCTGCAGGTGTGGCTGTACACGATCGGCCTGGCCGCGACCACCTTGCTGCCGTTCGCGGTCGGCATGAGCGGCCTGATCTACCTGGCGGCGGCGGTGCCGCTCAACGCCATCTTCCTGCGCCACGCTTGGCGGGTGCATCGCAACTACAGCGATATGGCGGCGCGCAAGACCTTCACCTGGTCGATCGTCTACCTGTCGCTGCTGTTCGCGGCCTTGTTGGTCGACCATTACTTCAGGTTCTGACATGAAAAAATTCTTGAGCGTAGTGGGGTTCACGGCCGTCGCGCTGCTGTCAAGCGGTTGCGAAAAATTGAGCGACAAGCCGCCAGCCTTCCACAACACCGACGTCACCGGCGTCGACTACGCCAAGGGCTTCGCGCTCACCGACCACACCGGCCAGCCGCGCACCCTCGCGGACTACAAGGGCAAGGTGGTGGTGATCTTCTTCGGCTACACCCAGTGCCCCGACGTGTGCCCGACCACGATGGCCGAGATGGCCACCGTGATGAAGGAACTGGGCCCGTCGAGCGAAGACGTGCAGGTGCTGTTCATCACCGTCGACCCCGATCGCGACACCCAGGAACTGCTGTCGCACTATGTGCCGGCCTTCGACAAGCGCTTCGTCGGCCTGTACGGCGACGCCGCCGCGACGGCCAAGGTGGCCAAGGAATTCAAGGTGTTCTACGCCAAGGTGCCGGGCGCCGATCCGTCCAGCTACACGGTTGACCACACGGCCGGCAGCTTCGTGTTCGACAAGCAGGGCCACCTGCGCCTGTTCGTGCGCCACGGCCAGGGGCCGGCGCTGATCGCACACGACCTGCGGCAGCTGCTATGAACGGCCAGCGCGGATGGCCTTCAGCCGCTGGATGACCTCCGCCCGGTATTGCTGATGGCCCCGTTGCGCTCTTGGATGGGCGATGCGGAAGCACGTCATTTTTCTTGCTTGGAATTCCCACATCTTGCCGGGGTTAAGGTTAGTGGTCTCGTATCTGTCAAAGTGATCGATGAACAGCTGCTTGATATAACCGTCGATACCATCCCGTCCGGTCGAAAAAACGATTGCGTCAGGTTCGAAGAACTTGATTTGCGTGGCTAGCAATTTCAGTGAGATGTCGCTGACAGCATTCAGCTCGGTTTGCGGACGCCCTAGCGGAGATTTGCGGTCATAGTCCCATGCAAACAAATTGCCATATATCAGAGATGTTGGCGCCAGGCCCAGTTCTTTGGCTATCCGAAAATAGTACTGCTTGAATCGGCTTCTGGAAGTCGTCTTCAGTTTGCCGTCCGGCTCGAACGGTAGATGATCTCGATACCGTTTCACTGCCTCGTCGACAAGTTGACGTATGTTTCCCATTTGATTGGCAGCAAATATACGCCCAAGCGTGTTGCGACTATTGTTTGTATTCCATCCCGCTGTTTCGCGACCTATATGCATCACCTTAAAGTCGGCCGACCAATAATCGTCGAAGGCGATAGGCAAGAAAACACCTGAATAGCGATCCTCGCCAAGTGAAAAATTTTCCTTCTTCATCTGGCCAAGGATTTCAGCGTATCGATCCAATAGTTCGTGCAACGCCTTCTCTGTTGTTTTGTTGGGATTCAAAAATTGCCTGCGTAAATTGATCTGATGTGAAAGTGTATCCTGCCTAGCGACAATATGAGTCGCTAATCAATCGGTTACCAGATCGAAGTGCTGTAGACGGGTTCCTATCTTTTGTACCTGCTAAGATGGCGTAAACATCATCCCTAAACGAGCCGCATGGAAGCACGCCCTGGTAGAAACTACACCCGCATCGCCATCGTCGTCCTGCTGACGCTGGGCTGCCTCTACGTCCTGCGTCCCTTCCTGCCGGCCATCCTGTTTGCCGCCGCGGTTGCCATCTCGTCCTGGCCGCTGTACCTGCGCCTGCTGGATAAGTGCCGCGGCCAGCGCACGATCGCTGCGCTGACGATGACGCTCACCCTGACCCTGTTGTTCATCATCCCGCTGTCGATGGTCGCCTACAACCTGGCCGACGACGTGGCGCGCGGCTTCGGCGAACTGCGCCTCCTGATCGAGCACCGCGAACTGGCGCCGCCCGCCTGGCTGGCCGACATCCCCCTGATCGGGTCCACGCTGGTCGACTACCTCAATGAGCTGATCGCCAGCCGCGAACAGATGCTGTCCCTGGCCCAGCGCATGCTGGAACCGGCGCGCCACTGGCTGGTCGCGGGCGGCATCATGCTCGGCACCGGCGTCGTGCAGATGAGCCTGGCGGCCTTCGTCAGCTTCTTCCTGTACCGCGACGGCAATGCGCTGCTGGCCGTGATCGCGGTGACGATGCGCAAGATCATGGGGGAGGGCGCCGAGTCGATCCAGCACACGGTCAGCCAGACCGTGCGCGGCGTCATGTACGGCCTGCTGGGCACGGCATTGGCCCAGGCGCTGGTGGCGGCGGTAGGGTTCGCGATTGCCGGCGTGCCGGCGGTGCCGCTGCTCTCGGTGCTGGTGTTTTTGACTTCGCTGATTCCGCTCGGCCCGCCGCTAGTGTGGGGCGGCGCCACGATATGGCTGTTCGCCCACGGCGAGACCGGCTGGGCGATCTTCATGGCGATCTGGGGCACCGTGTTGATCAGCGGCGTCGACAACGTCGTGCGGCCGATGCTGATCAGCCGCGGCAGCAGCCTGCCTTTTTTGCTCACCCTGCTCGGGGTGCTGGGCGGCGTGATCGCCTTCGGCTTCGTCGGCATGTTCATCGGGCCGGTGCTGCTGGCGGTCGGTTACTCCCTGATGAGCGAGTGGACCGGGACCGAAGACCCGATCGTCAAGCACGACGAGGACGTCGCGCCGGGCTAGCAGCTGCCCAGCTTCCAGACCAGCTTGCCCCTGCCTTGCTCCAGCAACTGCACTTCGACGCCGTTCTTCACCGAGCGCGTGATCGTCACCGTGCGCCCAAAATAGCCGTACTCCGTCTTGAGCGCATCCTTGCTCTCGGTCTGCTTGACCTCGGCGCGGTCGATCTGCAGCCGCAGGTTCTGCAGGATCTGGGCGTCGGGCCAGCGCGCCGACAGGCCGACGTGGCGGGTACGGTCATCCTTGCTGGCTTCGGGATAATGGCGTTCGCACGCGTCGGCGACGCCCACATGCATCAGCGAAGCCAGGCACAATAGGCCGGCAGCCAGCCTGGGGAAAATTGAAAACTGAATGTCCATGAATCGTGCTCGAAATTCACAAGCCTTCATCGTAACAGCAGACGCAACTGCTCGAAATCGATCGGCTTGGTCAGGTGATGATCGAAGCCCGCGTCCAGCGCCAGCGTCCGGTCCTTGTCCTGGCCCCAGCCGGTGGCGGCGATCAGCGTGATGGCCAGGCCGGAGGGCAGCGTGCGCAGGCGCCGGGCCAGTTCGTAGCCGTTGTAGTCGGGCAGCCCGATGTCGAGCAGGGCCACGTTGGGCGCGAACTCGGTCGCCAGTTCCAGCGCGGACGCCGCGGTGTGCGCCATGCGCGTCTCGCAGCCGAACAGTTCCAGCGCCAGCGCCATGGTCTCGGCGGTGTCGACGCTGTCGTCCACCACCAGCACCCGCAGCGGCGCCGCCAGCGCGGCGGGCGCCGCCGTTGCTTCGGCGATGGCGCAGCCGGCGACCAGCGGCAGGCGCAGCGTGAATTCGCTGCCCAGGCCGGCCCCGGCGCTCTCGACAAGGATGTCGCCGCCATGCAGGTCGACGATGCCGCGCGCCAGCGCCAGCCCGATGCCGAGCCCGCCGCGGGCGCGGTCGAGCGCGGGTTCGAGCTGGGCGAACATATTGAAGACCGCGCCCAGCGCGTCGGCCGGAATGCCGATGCCGTTGTCGCGCACGCGCAGCGCGGCGTGGCCGTCCGCGCAGGCGAGTTCGACGTCGATCAGGCCGCCGTCCGGCGTGTACTTGGCGGCATTGGCCAGCAGGTTGATGACGACTTGCGCCAGTCGGGTGGCGTCGCCGTCGACCACCAGCGGCGTGTCCGGCACGGTCAGGCGCAGCGTGTGGCGCGCCGCCGCCATCATCGGCGCCAGGTCCTGGGCCGCGCCGCGCACCAGGGGCCCCAGGTCGACCGGCGCGCGCCGCAGCCGCATCCGGTTCTGGGTGATGCGCGAGACGTCCATCAGGTCGTCCACCAGCCGCGTCAGGTGACGCAGCTGGCGGTCGAAGGCTTGCAGCAAGCGCTCGTCGGCGTCGCCGCCGTACTTGAGCTTGAACACGTCGACCGCGCTGCGCATCGGCGCCAGCGGGTTGCGCAGCTCGTGCGACAGCGTGGCCAGGAACTCGTCCTTGCGGCGGTCGGCCGCCGTCAGTTGCAGGTTCAGCGCCTGCAGCTGCAGGTCGGCCGCGCGCTGGGCCTCGAGCGCTTCCTCGGCCACCTTGCGCGCGCCAAGCAGGGCGTGTTCGTAGGCGTGGCGCGCGCTTGAGCGGAACACGGCCCAGTGGTCGAGCCAGGCGCCGTTGGAATCGGGATGGCGCACGATATTGAGCAGCACCGGCAGGTGGCGGCCGTCGAGGGTGAGCAGGTCGACCTGTACCTCGTTGACTGCTCCTTCGAGCTGCAGCAGCGGCACGCAGCGGGTGTGGTGGAACAGGCGGGCGCCGACCGACAGCAGGTCGCAGAAACGCCGTTTATCGACCAGCGCATCAGGGGGCGCGCCGAGCCAGGCGTGGATGGTCGCGTTGGCGCGCACGATCATGCCGCCGGCATCGGTCGCCAGCAGCCCGCACGCCGCCTGCTCGTACAGGGAGTCGGCGGCGGGCAGGGCGGCGTTCATCAAAGGCTAGCGCAGCGTCTGCGCGAGGAAGACGTCGATCGCGCGCGAGCTGGCGGTCGGCGCACTCATGTGCGGGCAGTGGCCGACGTTGTCGATCACGGCCAGGCTGCTGTGGGGCAGGTTGCGGTGCAGCCACTCGCCGACCGTGCGCGGTGCGATCAGGTCGTCGCTGCACTGCAGGACCAGGGCGGGCACGGTCGATTTCGGCACGTCCGCGCGATGGTCGGACAAAAAGGTGACGCAGGCGAAATGGCGCGCGATCTCGGGATCGTTGCGGCAGAAGCTGTCGGTCAGTTCCTCGCGCAGGTCGGGGCGGTTGGGGGCGCCCATGATGGCCGGGGCCAGGCTTTGCGCCCAGCCCAGGTAATTCGCTTCCATGGTGTCGAGCAGCTCACCGATGTCTTCGCGGCTGAAGCCGCCGACATAGTCGCCGTCGTTGATGTAGCAGGGCGAAGGGCCGATCATGGCCTGGGCGGCGAAGCGCTGCGGCGCCGAGATGGTGGCCAGCATGCCGATCATGGCGCTGACCGAGTGGCCGACCACCACGGTCGGCCCGGTGGCGAATTCCTCCACGATCTCGAGCAGGTCGTCGGCGTGGCCGTGCAGCGACGCATACCTGGCGCGGTCGTAGGCCGCCAGGTCGGAGCCGCCGCAGCCCGTCAGGTCATAGGTGATGACGCGGAACCGGTCCTGGTAGACGGGAGCGAGGAAGCGCCACATGGTCTGGTCGCAGCCGAAACCGTGTGCAAATACCATCGTTGCTGATCCCTGGCCGGTCACGTGGACATTGTTGCGAGTCTTGACGGACATTTAATGCCTTCTAATAATTTTCACGCCGACATGCATTGAAAATAACATTTTTCGCGTGAAAAGTCAGCAAAAGCGGCATGCGATCAGGGTGAAAACGGGACGCAAACGCCTCAATCGCGCTCGTCGCTCTCATTTGTGCGGGTCATTTGCGGTATCACTTTGACCAGCAAGATGCGCGGCCCGTTCATCTTTTTGACCACGACGTCGAAATGCGGGAACCCGATGCGCTGTCCCTGCTTGGGGATGTCGCCCAGCTTTTCCATCAGCAGGCCGCCGACCGACTCCACGTCTTCCAGCCCCATCTGCTCGTTGTCGATGTCGATCCCGAGCAGGCGCTCGAGCGAGAAGATCGGCAGGCTGGCCTTGCCGATATAGGTGCCGTCCGTCTGCTTGAGCCAGTCGTTTTCGTTCATCCGGAACTCGTCGCGGATCTCGCCCACCATCGCCCCCAGCAGGTTGTCCAGGGTGACGAAGCCGACCGGGCGCTTGCCTTTCTCGCCGATCAGTGCGAAGTGCGGCGCGCCGCCGCGGAAGCGCCGGAAGATGTCCTGGGCCGGCGTGCGCGCCGAGATCAGCTCGACCGGGCGCAGGAATTGCGTCAGGTCGGTGACCGGGCGGCCCGCCTGCAGCGCGAAATACAGGTCCTTCAGGTGGATCACGCCCAGCACCTCTTCGCCCTCTTCATCGAAATACGGGTAGCGCGAAAAGCGGTTGCGGCGCACGGTTTCCAGGTTTTCTTCCAGCGAGCGGCTGGCGTACAGGGCGCTGACCTCGTTGATCGGCCGCATCAGTTCGGACACCTGCAGGGTGCTGAAGTCGAGCGACTGGGCCAGGATGTTGCGGTCGTCCTGGGTGATCTGCTCGCCCGGCGTGGTGGTGTTGGTATTGGTGCGCAGGATGAGCTTGAGCTCGTCGAGCGAGTAGTGAGTGTCGTGGCCGCCGGCGCCGGCCAGGCCGGCCATGCGCAGCACGCCGTTGGCGCTGGCGTTCAGGACGTAGATCGCCGGGTACATCGCCCAGTAGAAGGCGTACAGCGGCATGGCGCACCACAGGGCCACCGATTCCGGCAGCCGGATCGCCAGCGACTTGGGCGCCAGCTCGCCGACCACGATGTGCAGGAAGGAGATCACCGAGAAGGCGACGACGAAGGACACGCCGTGGATCAGTTCCTCGGAGGTGACGCCGACGAAGGCGAACACCGGCTCGAGCAGGCTGGCGAAGGCCGGTTCGCCGACCCAGCCCAGGCCCAGCGAGGCCAGCGTGATGCCGAGCTGGCAGGCCGACAGGTAGGCGTCGAGCTGGCCGTGGACCGTGGCCAGGATGCGTCCACGCAGGCCGGTGGTCTTGGCGATCGCGCGCACGCGGGTCTTGCGCAGCGTGACGATACTGAATTCGGCCGCCACGAAGAAGCCATTCAGCGCCACCAAAAAGAAGGCGAGAATGACGAATAAAAAGTTTTCCATACCGGTTTTGTATTAACAAAAGGCAAAGCAAGGGGTCATTGTACAACCTGGCCCGTCTTTACTCTTCGCCAAGCGCTTCCTTGTGCACGGCGGCCAGGATGGCCTCGACCGCCGGATGCTTGATCTTGCGTTCATTCGAGATCGCATAGAAATGCTCGCGCACCTCGGGTACCCGGCCGACCAGCTCGGCGCCGAGCTGGATCTTGATCTCGGCCGCCGGCGCCGCCGGGGTGAAGAACAGGCCGAGCCCGCGTCGGCCGAAGGTGTTGAGCAGGGCGTTGTCCTCGAACTCGCCGACCACGTCGGGCCGGATCGCGTGGCGTTCGAACCAGTCGTCGATCTTGCCGCGCAGGGCATTGTTGCGGGTCGGGAGCAGGATCGGGGCGCCATGCAGCGAGGCCGGGAAGCCTTTCCGATAATTTTTTGCCAGGGCCGGGGCGCCGACCACGAACATCTCGTTCTCGGACAGCAGGTGGCTGAACACGCGCAAGGTGGTCCCGGTCGGCACCGCGCGGTCGGTCAGCACGACGTCCAGCTTGTGCAGGGCCAGGTCGCCCAGCAGGGCTTCGTACTCGTCTTCGTGGCAGACCAGGCGCACGGGAATGGCGAGCTGGGTCGTCACCTCGAGCAGGCGGTAGGCGGTGAACTTGGGCAGCGAATCCGAGATGCCCACCGCGAGCCGGATGCGGGCGCTGTCCGAGGCATCCAGCGCTTCCTGCATCTGCTCTCCCAAAAGAAAGATCTGGTCGGCATAGGACAGCGCCAGGCGGCCCGCCTCGGTCAGGCTCAGGCGCCGGCCTTGCTGAGTGAACAAAGCTTTGCCAAACGCCTGCTCAAGCAGGGTAAGCTGTGTACTGACAGTCTGGATCGCCAGGCCAAGGCGTTCGGCGGCGCGCGTGATGCTGCCTTCCTTGGCCACCACCCAGAAGTAATACAGGTGACGGAAATTGGGTGGCGCGTGGTTCATGGCTTCTGTTTTTCGGAAGTAATATTTCGATTATCTTCGCTTTTTCAATAAGAGCCAAGCTTTTACAATACAGCTCGCCGATACCATTGGCGCATAACTTATAAGAGGGAAAAACTTATGAAGTACTTTACCTGGTCATTCATCGTGACCGCAGTCTGCCTGGCGCTCTCCGCCTGGTGGGGCTTCGAGCATGGCGGCATGAGCGCCGCGTTCACCGCACTGGGCGTGGCAGCCATCCTGGCGGTAATGGAAGTCTCGCTGTCCTTCGATAACGCCGTGGTCAACGCCTCGGTGCTCAAGGGCTGGGACGAGTTCTGGATCAAGCTGTTCCTGGGCGTCGGCATCATCATCGCCGTGTTCGGCATGCGCCTGGTGTTCCCGCTGGTGATCGTGGCCGTGGCCGCGGACCTGGGCGCCATGGAGGTGTGGGACCTCGCGCTGACGGATCCGAAGGCGTTTTCCACCCACCTGACCAACCACCACGCCGAAGTGGCGGCCTTCGGCGGCATGTTCCTGCTGCTGGTGTTCCTGAACTTCATGCTGGACGACGAGAAAGAAACCCACTGGCTGGGCAACTTCGAGCAAAAGATCGGCGCGCTGGGCAAGGTGTCCTCGATCGCCGTGATGATCGCCATCGCCGCGCTGCTGTTCAGCATGACCTATGTTGACGAAGCGCAGAAGATGGTCGTCCTGATCGCGGGTATGTGGGGCATCCTGGTCTATGTCGGTGTCGACATGCTCAGCAGCATGCTGGAAAAGAGCGAATCCGAAGCCGGCGCCGTGGGCGATGCGGTCAAGAAGGGCGGTATCGGCGGCTTCCTGTACCTCGAAGTGCTGGATGCCTCGTTCTCGTTCGACGGCGTGATCGGCGCCTTCGCGATCACCAGCGACGTCGTGATCATCATGCTGGGCCTGGCGATCGGCGCGATGTTCGTGCGTTCGATGACCGTGTTCCTGGTCCGTAAAGGCACGCTGGACGAATACGTCTACCTGGAGCACGGCGCGCACTACGCGATCGGCATCCTGGCCGTGATCATGCTGGCGAGCATGAAGTGGCATGTGCCCGAGCTGATCACCGGCGGCGTCGGCGTGGCCTTCATCCTGGCTTCGCTGTGGAGTTCGCTGCAGTACAAGAAGAAGCACGCGGCGCTGGAAAGCGGCGTGTAAGGCAGTACAGAATCCGCGGCGAGCGGCTGAACACCAGCTCGCTGCGTTTGCAACCCGGTGTTCATTAACTAGGAGAGTCTCATCATGGCAATCAGTCTGCAAAAAGGCGGCAACGTCAACCTGTCGAAAGAAGCCCC
>DDKG01000076.1:0-12871 GCA_002339265.1 Massilia sp. UBA2604
GACGCCGCCCATCACGGGCTGGTTCATGGGGAGTCCTCCAAATGCCAATAAAGAATTCGGGTGGATCGCTGGGTCGGGATCGATCATTGACCGGAGCGCCCTGTCGTCGGCGTCGACGATGGGCAGCGGTCGGGTCAGGATCGCGGTGGGACAGCGGTCGGGTCGGCAGCCTCCGGCAAGGCTGGGCAGTGCGTCTCATGAGCACCGTTGGATACGTGTCATTCCTTTAAGTTCTGCGCCGATTGTACACCCCAAAAACCGCCTGACGGGCCTTTTCACTACAAAAAAGTAGGAGAAATGCCCTAGTAATGTAGTAGGCTATTTGGGCACATGCCCTACCCTGTTATTTGTTTACATTTAACTGATATAACTCTGACAACATCAATGAAAATCGCGATTCTTGACGATTATCAAGACGCCGTGCTCGGCCTTGACTGCTTCCGACTGCTCGACGGCCACGAGGTCAAGGTCTTCAATAATTCCACCCGTGGACTGGGCCAGCTGGCGATCCGCCTGGCCTCATTCGACGCGCTGGTGCTGATCCGCGAACGCACCGCCTTCCCCGCCACCTTGCTGGCGAAGTTGCCGAACCTGAAGCTCATCTCGCAGACCGGCAAGGTCAGCGGCCACATCGACGTGGCCGCCGCCAGCGCGCATGGCATCGCGATCGCCGAAGGCGTCGGTTCGCCGATCGCGCCGGCCGAGCTGACCTGGGCCCTGATCATGGCCGCCAGCCGCAAGATCGTGCCGTATGCGAACAATCTGAAGGATGGGTTGTGGCAGACGGCCTCGATCAATCCGGCGCTCAATGGCGTGGGACGGGTGCTGCACGGGCGCACCCTGGGTCTCTGGAGTTACGGCAAGATCGGCAAGCTGGTGGCCGGCTATGCGCGCGCCTTCGGGATGCGGGTGCTGGTCTGGGGCAGCGAAGCCAGCCGCGCGGCGGCGCTGGCTGACGGCCTCGAGGCGGCGCAGTCGCGCGAAGCGCTGTTCGAGCAGGCCGACGTGCTGAGCCTGCACCTGCGGCTGGCGGACTCGACGCGCGGCATCGTCACGGCCGGCGACCTGGCGCGTATGAAGCCGGACGCGCTGTTCGTCAACACCAGCCGCGCCGAACTGGTGGCGGAGGGTGCGCTCGAGCAGGCTCTCAAGCAGGGTCGGCCGGGTACGGCGGCGCTGGACGTGTTCACCAGCGAACCACTGGCGCAGGATGCGCCGCTGCTGCGCATCCCGACGGTGCTGGCCACCCCGCACCTGGGCTATGTCGAGAAAGACAGTTACGAGATCTATTTCCAGGCGGCGTTCGAGAACATCGTGAAATTCGCGCAAGGCGAACCGGCAAATATCCTCAACCCGGATGCGCTCAGCGCAGTTCGGGCTCGCCCGTCAGATTGATCTTTGGCGCCGGCATCACGTGGGTGCCGGTCCACAGCCCGGCCCAGCCCGGCGGCCAGCCGATGTCGGGGCCGCTGTACCCTTTCAAGCCCGCCCGCACCGGCACGACCGGCACCGCCGGCGCCTCGACCAGCCTGCCACCTGCGGGACGTTCCATATTGAGGCTGTACATATAGCCCGGCAGCAGCAGCTCGCAGGTGCGCGCAAACCAGGCGGTATGGTCTTCGTCGCGGCCCAGCGCCTGCGCCAGCCCTTGCGGATCGAATTTCGCCAGCGCGTGGATCAGCTCTTCGGTGGTGGCGCCCGGCACGTCGCCCCATCCCATCACGGGATTGTTGTTGTACTCCGCGCCCGAGCCATACCAGCCTTCGCGCCAGGTGCGCTGCATCCAGTTGCGCGGCCCCGTGAACAGGTGCCAGCGCCAGTGCAGGCCGGACGGCTTGGGCCAGGAATACAGGTACAGTTTCTGGTAGCCGGCCTCGTGCAACGCACGCACCACGGCCATCAGGCGCGCATGCGGCATGCGGTCTGGCGGCGCGCGCCGGAACAGGATCGGCTCGCCGTCGGCGTGCTGGACTTCGTCACTCGACAGGTTCAGGTCGAGCGCACGCGCCTCGTCGTTGAAACGCGCCGAGATCCACCCGGTGAGCAGGTTGACGTGGGTGATCACGCCATAGCCGCGATGGCGGTGGAAGATGACGGTACCGGGTGCGACTGCTTTCATGGCTGGTGGAAAGGAAGAGAAGAAAATAAGGAACAGCGACGATGAGTGTACTCATCCGATCCGGACGATTCTAGCGCTTCACAGTCCGATACACTATGGTTTGCGGCTATCATGACGCACCTTTTTTCTGCGAGTGGATAAACCAACATGACTTTGCGACTCATCGCCACCGGTGGCACTTTCGACAAGCATTACAACGAACTGAACGGCGTGCTCGGCTTTGCTGAAAGCCATTTGCCAGAGGTCATCAAACGCACTCGGATGACCGTGCCGGTCGCGCTCGACGTGTTGCCGCTGCTCGATTCGCTCGACATGCAGGACGCTGACCGCGAACGCGTGCTGGCGTCGTGCAAGGCTGCCAGCGAGAAGGCGATCGTGATCGTGCACGGCACCGACACCATGCGCGAGACGGCCGCCGTGCTCGGCGCCGCCAGGCTCGACCAGACCATCGTGCTGACCGGCGCCATGATCCCCTATTCCATCGCCAACTCGGACGCGCTGTTCAACCTGGGCTTTGCCTGCGGCGTGGCGCAGACCCTGCCGGCCGGCGTGTATGTCGCCATGAACGGCCAGGTTTTCCCATGGGATAACGTGACCAAGAACCGCAGCGAAGGCGTGTTCCAGGAGTTGTAAGCAATCGTTCCAACGCCTGTTTGACAGGGATTAAAAGCGAAGGCAGCCGCGCGCTGCCTTCATGCGCGACTTTCTATACTGGCCTTCTCTGACACTGCTTCAAAGGAGAAGGCAATGAGCGAACAGCGTCCCACGCTGACCACGCGGCAAGGTCATCCCGTCCGCGACAACCAGTCTCTACGCTCGGTCGGCGAACGCGGCCCGGCGACACTCGAGAACTACCAGTTCATCGAAAAGATCACCCACTTCGACCGCGAGCGTATCCCCGAGCGTGTCGTGCATGCGCGCGGCACCGGCGCCCACGGCTTTTTCGAAGCCTATGGCAAGATCGGCGACGAGCCTGCTTCCAAATACACCAGCGCACGCGTGCTCAACGAGACCGGCGTGCAGACCCCGGTATTCGTGCGCTTCTCGACCGTGATCGGCGCCAAGGAGTCGCCCGAAACCGCGCGCGATCCACGCGGCTTCGCGGTCAAACTGAAGACCGTCGATGGCAACTGGGACCTGGTGGGCAATAACCTCAAGGTGTTCTTCATCCGCGACGCGATCAAGTTCCCTGACATGATCCACGCCTTCAAACCCGACCCCGTCACCAACCAGCAAGAGCCGTGGCGCTTCTACGACTTCATCTGCAGCCATCCGGAAGCGCTGCACATGGTTACCTGGGTCAAGAGCCCATGGGGCATTCCTGCCAACTACCGCGAGATGGAAGGATCGGGCGTCAACACCTATAAACTGGTCAATGCCCAGGGCGTGGCCCACCTGGTGAAATTCCACTGGCAGCCCAAACAGGGCGTGCGCAACCTGACAGCCCAGCAGGCCGCCGAGATCCAGGGCCGCGACACCAGCCACGCCACGCGCGACCTGTACGACGCGATCGAGCGCGGCGACTATCCGGAGTGGGAATTCTGCGTCCAGATCATGGCCGACGGCGAACACCCCGAGCTCGATTTCGACCCGCTGGACGATACCAAGCGCTGGCCGGAAGACCAGTTCCCGCTGCTGCCGGTGGGCCGCATGGTGCTGAACAAGAATCCGGACAATGTGTTCGCCGAAACCGAGCAATCGGCCTTCGGCACCGGCGTGCTGGTCGACGGCATCGACTTCTCGGACGACAAGATGCTGCAGGGCCGTACCCTGTCGTATTCGGACACCCAGCGCTACCGCGTGGGGCCCAACTACCTGCAATTACCGATCAACGCCCCGCAAGAAAAAGCCAAGGCGCAAACCAACCAGCGCGACGGCCAGATGACGTTCTATGTGGATGGCGATGGCGAGAACAAGCACATCAACTACGAGCCGAGCCTGATCGGTGGCTACAAGGAAGCCAATACGCCGGGCTATGAATACCGCCCCTGGGTCGAAGGCCACCTGGGCCGCTACCAGACCACGACCACGCGCGACGACTACAAGCAGGCCGGCGCGCGCTACCGCACCTTCGAGGACTGGGAGCGCGACGACCTGGTGAACAACGTCGGGGGCGACTTGAAACAGTGTCCGGAACCGATCCAGCTGCGCATGGTGTGGCATCTGTGGCACTGCGACGAGGATTACGGCCGCCGCGTGGCGGAGATTGCCGGGATCGACCTTGAGAAGGCGAAGGCGCTGCCGCCGTTGCCGAATCGTCCGGCGCCGCATGAGGATCGGCAGGGGGCGACGTATACCAGCGGGGAGCTGGAGAATGGTGGTGCGGGTGCGAAGTCGGAGCCTGCCACGAGCGAGGAAGTCGCGGCAGCAAAATGAGGTGACACGTAAGCATGGTAGGGTGGACGGCTTGGCCGTCCACGCGTTCAACCGGCATCGGATTTGCCAATGATGTTTGAACGCGTGGATGGCATAGCCATCCACCCTACGTCACACCGCCGGTTTTTTACTTACGCCTTCGCTTCGCCGCCCAAGGCCTCAACGACATCGGTCAGCAACTTGGCCAGCTCACCCGTCATCAGCACGATGTCGTTATCGAAACGCTCATCGTCGCTATAGGTCGGGCTCTCGCCTTCCTTGATCACGTCCAGCGGCTTGATGCCCTTGATCGCCAGCGACTCGGTCAGCACGAAGCTGATGCGGTCGTTCCAGGTCATGGCCAGGCGGGTGCACTGCTTGCCGGCGGCGATGTGGCGGCGGATGTCGTCCGGTTCCAGCGTGTGCTTCACGTAGCGCACGGCGGCGCGACTTTCGCCGGTCGCGCGCAGCTCGGTGTCCTGGTCGATCGTGAAGCCGTACGGCGCTTCATCGGCTTCCAGCCAGCCGGTCATCACGGCCACCGGCGATTTCTGCACGCGCAGCGATTCCAGCGGCATCTTGTCGACGGCCTTGAGCAGCAGCTTGACGATGTCGTCGGCCTTTGCCGGGCTCGCCGCATCGACCACCAGCCAGCCATTGACCGGGTCGATCCAGGTCCAGACATTGCTGCGCAGGGTGAAGGCGCGCGGCAGCAGTTCGTCGGCCACGCGTTCCTTCAGTTCTTTCATTGCCTTTTTGCCAGGCGGGAAGCCCTGCTGCTCTTCCAGCTCGGCCGCCTTGGCCTTGGCCACCTGGTTGATGACCGATGCCGGCAGCAGCTTCTTTTCGGTGCCCAGCATGATCAGCATCTGCTTGTTGACCACATGGACCAGGCCGCCGTTCGGGCGCGGCTTGTCCCAGCCCTGGCGCAGCAATTCATTGCTGCTGGCAGGCACGAAGCTTTGCGGCTCGAGGGCTTTTTCCAGTTGTTCAGGGGTATAGGCCCAAGGGGCCGGCAGACGGTAAATCTGTAGATTCTTGAACCACATAGCTTATCCGGTTGTGTCTATTTCAAAGGATCGATATTCTACGCTGCTATACGGCAACGTCGCATAAAAAGCTCAGGACGTTATTGAATCGTCCAGAACGTCGTCGAACAGCCGCAGCTGCTCGACGGTTTCGGTATCGCCCAGGCGCACGCCCACACCCAGCAGGCGTACGGGACGGCTGGCGCGGGCCCAGCCGGTTTCCATCAAGCGGGCATAGGTGGGAATATGTGGCGCATAGCCCACGCACTCGACCGTCGTCTGCTGAAAGTCCGAGAATTTGATTTTCACGAACAGCTTGTTGATGAATTTTTCGGCATTCGCGCGCTTGATGCGGCCCAGCAAGTGCTCATGCAGCTCGGGCAGCAGTTTGAGGCAAGCGGCCAGGTCGGGCACGTCGGGCGTATAGGTTTCTTCGGTGCTGATCGACTTGCGTTCGCGCGAGGTGTTCACTTCGCGGTGGTCGATGCCACGGCTCAGGTCGTATAAACGCGCACCGAAGCTGCCGAAGTGCTCTTGTAGCTGGTCCATGCTCCAGCCGCGCAGGTCGGCGCAGGTTTGCAGGCCGAGCCGGTTCATCTTTTCCGCCGTCACCTTGCCCACGCCATGGAGCTTCTTGACCGGCAGCGCCGCGACGAAGGCGTCGACTTCGTCGGGCCGCACAAGGAACAGGCCGTCCGGCTTGTTCCAGTCGCTGGCGATCTTGGCCACGAACTTGTTCGGCGCCACCCCGGCCGAGGCAGTGATGCCGACGGTCTCGAAAATGCGGCGCCGGATCTCTTGCGCGATCAGGGTCGCGCTGCCCTTGCAGTGCGGCGAATCGGTGACGTCCAGATAGGCCTCGTCGAGCGAGAGCGGCTCGACGATCTCGGTATAGTCCTGATAAATGGCCATGATCTGGCGCGAGGCGATGCGATATTTTTCCATCGCCGGCGGGATCACCAAGAGGTCGGGACACAGCTTGATGGCGGTGGCAGTGGCCATCGCCGAATGGATGCCGTAGCGGCGCGCCTCATAGTTGCAGGTGGCGACCACCCCGCGCTGGTCGGGCCGGCCGCCGACCGCCAGCGGACGGCCGCGCAGCGACGGATCGTCGCGCATCTCGACCGACGCATAGAAGCAATCGCAATCGCAGTGGATGATTTTTCGGGCCGGGGCGTTCACGCTGGAGGGCGCCCCATGCCTGATATGTCGTGATGGGGACGATACTGTAATTGCATACAGTATCGTCCGAAATCCCGTTTGGCGCAAGCTAGCGCACCAGGAAGCCTCCCCGGTGCACATTGGTCATCGCCTGCACCCAGGCCGGATAATACGTCGGCAAGCTGCTCGCCGCATCCAGCTGCGCCATGTCGTCGTCCGACAGCGCCAGCTCCAGCGCGCGCAGATTGTCCTGCAGCTGCTCCGGGCGGCGCGCGCCGACGATGGCGGTGGTCACGCCGGGCCGCGCCAGCAGCCAGGCCAGCGCCACCTGGGCCGGTGTGGCCTCGACCCGCGCCGCCACCCGCTTGACGGCGTCGATCACGGTGTAGCCGTGCTCCGGCTCGATCGGCGGGAAATCGATGTGGATGCGGCGCGCCTCCGGATCGCTGCTGCCGGCGCGGTCGAATTTGCCGGACAACAGGCCGCCGGCCAACGGGCTCCAGGCCATCAGGCCGAGCTGCGCGTCCTGCGCCTGCGGCAGGATCTCGCGCTCGACGTCGCGCACCGCCAGCGAGTAACAGGCCTGCACCGACACATACGACGACCAGCCGTGCAGCGCCGATATGCCGAGCGCCTTGGCGGTCTGCCAGCTGGATAAGTTCGAGCAGCCGATGTAGCGGATCTTCCCGGCGCGCACCGCGTCGTCGAGCGCGCGCAGCGTCTCTTCCATCGGCGTGAGCTCATCGACGTTATGGATCTGGTACAGGTCGATATGGTCGGTTTTCAGGCGCCGCAGGCTGGCCTCGAGCGCGCGCGTCTGGTAGATGCGCGACTGGCCGGCATCGTTCGGCCCTTTCCCCATCGGCGCATGGAATTTGGTGGCCAGCACCACCTGTTCGCGCCGGCCCGCCAGCGCCTGGCCGAGCAGGCTTTCGGATTCGCCGCCGGCGTACACGTCGGCGGTGTCGATGAAGTTGATGCCGGCGTCCAGCGCAGAACCCACCAGGCGGTCGGTGGCGGCCAGGTCCAGGCCGCCGACCTTGTCGTAGGGCGGCGTGGCGGCGCCGCCGAAGGTCATGGCGCCCAGGCACAGGCGGGAAACGATGATGCCGGAGTTGCCGAGTCGTCGGTATTGCATAGGAGGGACCTTTCCATCAAAGCGATGGGGCCAGTGTAGAATCGGGCGGCGTGGCCCACCATGCTGCGTCCTCCACCATTCATGCGCGACAGTCCAGACCCGCATTCCGACCCGCTCTCCGACGTGCTGGCCCTGCTCCAGGTGCGCAGCGGCGCCGCGCTGCGCATGACGGCCGGCGGACCGTGGGCGCTGCGCTTTCCTGCATATCCCTACCTCAAATTCATCGCCCAGCTGCGCGGCACGTTATTCGTGCAGGTCGAGGGCGACGCTCAGCCCTACCGGCTCGATGCAGGCGACTGCCTGTTGATGCGCAGCGGCCGGCCCTATGTCACGAGCACCGATCTCGCGCTGCCGGCCCAGGATGGCACGGCCCACTTTGCGGCGCTGCGCGGCGATGCCATCTCATGGGGCGATCCGGATGCAGCGGACGGCATGGAGATGGTCGCCGGCCGTTTCGAGTTCGACGCCTCTCAACGCGACCTGCTGGAGCAGGTGGTGCCGCCCGAGCTGCACATCAGCGCGGATGCGCAGGCCGCGCCGGCGCTGCGCGCGCTGCTGGATTTGTACGGCAAGGAGGCAGGTGCGCCGGATGCGGGCGCGCGCCTGGTGACCGACGGCCTGGCGCGCATCGCCCTGGTGCAGGCCTTGCGCGCGCCGGGTGATTCGCAACATGGCTGGCTCGCCGCCCTGGCCGACCCGAAGATCGGCGCCGCACTGCGCCTGCTGCATGGCGCGCCCGAACGGCGCTGGAGCGTCGAAGCGCTGGCGCAGGAAACCGCGATGTCGCGTTCGGCGCTGGCGCTGCGGTTCCGCCAGCTGGTCGGCCTGGCGCCGCTGCAGTACCTGCAGGCCTGGCGCATGCGGCTGGCGAGGCAGGCGCTGCATGCGGAAGACACGCCGGTCGCCACCATCGCCTGGCGTCTCGGCTATGCGTCGGAAAGCGCGTTCAGCGCCGCGTTCAAGCGCAGCAGCGGTTATGCGCCGGGGCTGTACCGGCAAAAACAGCGCGCGCATCATCTTCATTCGGCAGTGTAAAAACGTCGTCCCCGCGCAGGCGGGGACCCAAGTTTGCAAGCTCTGTGTCTACACAGAACGTAGCGGCTGCGCTGAAAAACTTGGGTCCCCGCCTCCGCGGGGACGACGTGGTTATTGCAGCTTGCTTTCTGCAGCCCGACTTACCAGGTGAGCTTCAGCGAGTACTTGCCATTGGTCGCCCCGGTGCCGCCGCTGTAATAGGTCACGCGCACATAGCGGGTCGCCGTGCTGCTGCCGGTGTTGGCGGAGCTGACGCTGTCGACCGCGCCGACGCCGTTCTGGCTGGTGCCCAGCTGGGTGCCCGACGCGTTGTACACGGTCAGGTCGTAGTCGGCATTGGACAGGCCCGGCGTCAGGCTCGCACTCAGCGTCTTACCGGCCGGCAGGTTGACGCGGAAATAATCCGTGTCGCTGCTCGAGCCCATATTGCCGGTCACGGTCGTGTTGCCCGAGCTGACCAGGTCGGCGGTGCCGATGGTGTTGTTCGTCTCGCTCTCGGCCAGCGTCGTGGCGGATGTGCCGCCGCCGCTGGCCGCGTTGACCGCCGCGGTGGCGTCGACGATGCCGGCGCCACAACCCGAGCAACTGGCCGGGAAAGCGCGCGCCGTCGATATCAGCCTGGATTCGATGTCGTCCGGCGTCAGGTTGGTGTTCAGCGCCAGCATCAGCGCCGCCACGCCGGCCACGTGCGGCGTCGCCATCGAGGTGCCCTGGTAGGCCGCATAGCTGTCCGAGGCCGGCCCGGTCGTGCCGGTATTCAGGGTCGACAGCACGCCATAGGCGCCGTCGCCGCCGGGCGCCGCCACGTCGACCAGGTTACCGTAGTTCGAATAGGATGCACGTCCGCCGGTGCGGCCGGTGGCGGCCACCGCGATCACGCCCGAGCAGTTGGCGGGGCTGGCGTTGCTGACGTTGACGGCGTCGTTCCCGGCCGCGACCACCACCACCGCGCCGCGCGAGCGGGCGCCGTTGATGGCGTTCTGGGTGGTCGTGCCGCAGGCGCCGCCGCCGCCCAGCGACAGGTTCAGCACGCGCGCCTTGTTGGCATTGGCCGGCACGCCCGACACGCTGCCGCCCGACGACCAGGTGATCGCGTCGGCGATGTCCGAGGTGTAGCCGCCGCACTTGCCCAGCACGCGCACCGGGACGATCTTCGCGTTGTACGCCACGCCCGCCACGCCGGCGCCGTTGTTGGTGCGCGCCGCCACCGTGCCGGCGACGTGGGTGCCGTGCCAGCTCGAACCCTGGTCGCGGGTCGGCTGGCCGTTGCCGCATTCGCCGGCGACCACGGCGTCGCCCGGATCGCTGGCGTCGCTGTCGCGGCCATTGCCGTCGTTGCCGATGGTGGCGGTGCTGATGAAGTCATAGCCGGCCAGCAGCTGGCCCGACAGGTCGGCGTGCGGCCGGTAGCCGGTGTCGATCACCGCCACCACCACGCCGCTGCCGGTCGACTTGTCCCAGGCGGTCGGCAGGCGCAGGCCGCCGGCGGTTTCATAGTAGTGCCACTGGTCGGTGTAGCGCGGGTCGGTCGGCGTCGCCATATGGGTCATGATGCGGTCCGGCTCGGCGTATTCGATCGACGGGTCGCGCGCCATCATCTCGGCGGCCAGCGATTCCACTTCCTTCAGGTGGCGCTTGCGGTCCAGCTTGAACACCTGGGCGCCGGTCGAGATGGCATGGCTTTCCTTGACCACCACGCCCAGTTGCTGGCCGGCGCGGTCGAGCTTGGCCTTGCGCTCGCTGCTCAGGCTGGCGACCCGGGCCATGGCGCCGCTGGCGGCGGACTGCGAGTCGCGGTACTTCACGATGATACGGTCTGTCTCCACGACGAACTGCGGCGCGCCATTGCCGGCACCGCCGGCGGCCGCGAGGCTCGCTGCGGATACCAGCGTCAGCGCGACCGCTGCACACATCTTCAACACGGTTGGATGAGTCGAATGCGTTTGCTTCATGGTTCTTCCTTCTTCAAGGTTTTCCGTCAAGCGATGGTTCGCTTGTGTCGTTGTAGGACCGGCAGTGCCGGTGCCGTCTCGAGGCGGCGAACCCAGCGTAGCCTGAAAGGAAGAGCCGTCAGGGAAAATTCCAATCGTGTTCGGCGTGCATACAACGGTTAAATCAGCATATTCCGCAAAAACATGATTTGTTCGGCTAATCGTTAAATATGCAGAATATTTACTGCCGTGATAAAGATATTGAACAAGTATGCATTGTGAATATAGTAATTAGCAGATAAATATTTATGTAACACTTCCGGCTTTTATCGCATGTAGGCAAGCCGAAACGAAAAAAAGGCCGCGCAATGCGCGGCCCTTCGGTTCAGGCGAGCTGACTGTTAAAAGATCAGAAATTGCCCTTGAACTGCATACCCCACTGGCGCGGCTCGTTGGTGAAGCCGGTCAGGTTGTTGAAGTCGATGGCGCCGGTGATGCGGCGCTGGTCGAGGACGTTGCGGCCGAAGGCAGCGACTTCATACTTGCCGTTGCCGAAGATGTAGCCGACGCGCACGCCGCCTTCGGTCAGCGGGGCGCCGGTGAACTCGGTGGCCTCGTACAGGAAGAAGTTGATCTTGCTGCGGTACGACCAGTCGGTGAAGACGTACAGCTCGCCGTCGCGGAACGGCACGCCGTAGCGGGCGGTCGCGTTGAAGGTCCAGCGCGGCGCCTGCGGCAGCGGGTTGCCGTCGATGACGACGCGGCCGACGGCGTTCAGCGGGTCGGTGATGGTGCACTGTGCGCACTTGTTGACCGACAGGCTGCCGTCGCGGATCTGCGTGTAGTTGTAGCTGGCGCCGGCGCTCACGCGCAGGGCGGTGCTGACGGCCGCTTCGAAGTCGAACTCGGCGCCCTTGCCCTTGGTCTTGTCGGCGTTGATCAGGCGGTTGACGTTCGAGTTGCCGCCCACCACGGTCAGCTGCTGGTCTTCGATCGTGTAGTCATAGATCGAGAACGAGGTGCGGGCGCGGCGGTCGAACAGGTCGGCTTTCACGCCCAGCTCGAACGACTTGATGGTTTCCGAGTCGGCCACGGTGATCGGCACTTCGGCCGAGGCGGCGGCGATGCTCGGCGCGCGGAAGCCCGTGGCGGCGCGGCCATAGACGTTCACGGTCGGGGTCACTTTATAGGTGGCCGACACGTCCCAGCTGATCTTGTCCTTGTCTTCGCTCACCGACGACGGTCCGATCTGGACGACGTTGTCCGCCTCGATGGTGCGGAAGTCCTTCTTGTCCTTGGTGTAGCGCAGGCCGCCGCGGACGGTCCAGTCGGGGGTCAGGTCGTAGCTTGCCGATGCGAAGGCGGCCCAGGCTTCGTTCTTCTGGTTCGAACGCAGGCGCGAGGTGCGGGCATAGGTGGTGCTGTTGAAGTTGTCGCTGCTGCCGGTCACGTCTTCATCGAAGAAGTACAGGCCGGTCTGCCAGTTGAACGGGCCGGCGTATTGCGACTCGAGGCGGAATTCCTGGGTGTACTGGTCCAGGTTCTCGATATAGCCGTTGGTCTCGACCTGGAACGGGATGAAGCCCGGGCCGGCAGGGGTGCCGCCGTCGATGTCGCCGCGGCTCGAGTAATCGACGATGTGTTCGTAGCCGGTGATCGAGTGCAGCTTGTAGTTGCCCAGGTCCCACTGCAGGCGCAGGTTGATGCCGTTGGTCTTCAGGCTCTGGAAGTTCTGGGCGTTGGTGACGATGTCGTCCAGGTCGGTGCCGTCGGCGAAGGTATTGCTGCCCTTCTTGATCAGGTTGGCGCGGAACAGGCGTGCGCTGCCGTTAGTCTGGCGCTGGTGGAAGCCCAGCAGGCCGCTGAAGCCGTCCTTGCTGTACAAGAACTGGACGCGTTCGGCGTGCTCGTTGTAGCCGTCGAGTTCACCGCGCTTCTGGGTCTTGGCGACGTCGCTGAAGTTGTTGACGTAGTCGTCGCGGTGCTGGCCGACGGCCGACACGCGCATCGCCACATTGGTCGACAGCGGCACGTTGACGGCGCCTTCGGCGTTCATCGTGTAGTGCGAGGCGGCCGACAGGTTGTAGTAGCCCTCGACCTTCTT
>DDKG01000076.1:13045-13822 GCA_002339265.1 Massilia sp. UBA2604
AGCGAGACCGGCTGCGAGGCGAAGGTGTTGAAGTCGGTATTGCCGTAGCCGCGGATGTAGAAGCGCGGGAAGGTGCGGCCGTTCGACGATTCGACGTTCAGGCTCGGCACCTTGCCGGCCAGCAGGCGGATGTCTTCGCCGCCGGACACCAGCACATCCAGCTTGTCGCCCTTGAGGGCGGTGACGGAAACCGGCACGTCGCGGATGTTCTCGGTGCGGCGCTGGGCCGTCACGGTCACGGATTGCAGCTGGAGGGACTGGTTGGACTCGGTCGTCTGGGCGAACGCCGGTGCGATCGGCAACGCGGCGGACAGCGCCAGCATTGCGCCATGCGCGCGGATGACGCGCTTGTGCATCTTGGACATCTTGGTCATTGGAGTGTTTCCTGTTGATTAAAAAAAGAACCGATGTCCCCGTTCCTCTTCTTATGGACGCTTCCCCCGCCGGGAGCGCGAGCGGATATGACCCGCCCTCGGCAAGCGCATCTGAGGCGCACATCTTTGCGATGTTTTTAAGGTTGCCGACTTGTCAAAGGCGGTATTGTCCGTGATGGGTATGTGCGACGGCAAGTAAATATCGATGGTTACGCCTTGATTACAACACATGCAGATGTGCCGGTTCGGGCTCCGCCTTCCGGCCCTTTCGCCAGGGGTCGAAAAAAGGTTTTTGAATTTTTTTCGAAAAACCCTTGCAGACCTTGAAACCCAGCCTCTATAATTCGGGCCTCTTCGGACGCAATGACAAGCGTCAGACAGAAAACCACCGAGATGGGCGCTT
>DDKG01000370.1 GCA_002339265.1 Massilia sp. UBA2604
GCTGCCGGCGCTGATGCGCGCCATCGTCGCCTGCGGCTGGTACGGCATCCAGACCTGGTTCGGCGGCAGCATGATCTATACCTTGCTGGGCGTGATGAACGGCGCCCCGATCGGCGGCGAAGCCCTGGGCTGGCTCGGCATCAACCTGGCGCAGCTGCTGTGCTTCCTGGCGTTCTGGGCGATCCAGCTGTACTTCGTGGTGCATGGCATGGAATCGATCCGCCAGCTCGAGACCTGGACCGCGCCCTTGAAGATCGCGATCTGCTTCGTGCTGCTGTGGTGGGTCCACGATAAAGCCGGCGGTTTCGGTCCGCTGCTCGAGCAGCGTTCGCAGTTCGTGCCGGGCGGGCTGAAGGAAGGGCAGTTCTGGTCCACCTTCTGGCCGTCGCTGACCGCCATGATCGGCTTCTGGGCGACGCTCGCATTGAACATCCCCGACTTCACCCGCTTCGCCAAGTCGCAGCGCGACCAGGTGGTCGGCCAGACCGTCGGCCTGCCGCTGCCGATGGGGTTATTGGCGGCGCTGGCGGTGATCGTCACCTCGGCCACCGTGGTCCTGTACGGCAAGGCGCTGTGGGACCCGGTCGACCTGGCCAGCCGCATGACCGGCATCGCGGTGCTGGTGGCGCTGATCGTGCTGCTGGTGGATACGGTCAGCGTCAACCTGGCGGCCAACCTGGTCGGGCCGGCCTACGATTTCTCGGCGCTGGCGCCGCGCCGCATCAGCTACCGCACGGGCGGCTACATCACGGCCGGGCTGGCGTTGGTCATGATGCCGTGGAAGATCCTGGAGTCGACCCAGAACTACATCATGACCTGGCTGGTCGGCTACTCGGCCTTGCTGGGGCCGATCGCCGGCGTGCTGGTGGTCGACTACTACCTGGTGCGCAAGACCGCGCTCGACGTCGACCAGCTGTATCGCCACGATGGCATTTATTCATATGGGGATGGCTGGAACAAGGTGGCCCTGGCGGCCTTCGTGCTGGGCGTGCTGCCCAACATCCCGGGCTTCCTGAACGCCGCCTTCCCGGCCAGCTTCCCCAATGTCAGCGACGCCTTCAAGACGATTTACACGTATGCGTGGTTCGTCGGCGTCGCGATCGCCGCCGTGGTCTACGGCTTCATGATGAAGGGGCGGGGCGCGAGATGACGGTGCGCTTCCGCCCTGGACAATTCTATGGCGTGCGGCATGACCGCA
Organism: Massilia sp. UBA2604; assembly: GCA_002339265.1. GTDB lineage: Bacteria > Pseudomonadota > Gammaproteobacteria > Burkholderiales > Burkholderiaceae_D > Telluria. The sequence goes on from DDKG01000370.1 coordinate 1,199, forward strand.
CCCAGGGCGGAATCTTCGAACTCGGCGTGCTGGAGGCGACCGCGCCCGAGCACGACGTCCACCTGCACCTGCACGAGGAAGCGCATTTCGTGCTGGTGCTGGCCGGGACCTATATCTCGAGCGCCCATGGCGCGCCAAGCATGGCGCCGGCGCCGGCGCTGGTCTACAACCCGCCCGGCACGGTGCACCGCGACCGCTTCCTGGGCGGGAAGGGGCGCTTCATGACGATCTCGATCGAGCCGGCGCGCCTCGATGCCGGCGACGCGCTGCGCCGCATCCCGGCCTGCGCCAGCTATCTTCAGCAGGCAGCCTGCCTGCGGACCGCATTTTCGCTCGCCCGTGGCATGCAAGGGCAGCCGGATTCCTTCCTGCTCGAAGCGGGCGTGTGGGAGTTGCTCGCCCATACCGACATGCGGCCCGGCGTCGCAGTGCGCCAGCCGCCGTCGTGGATGCGCCACGCCTATGGCGCCGTGATGGATGGCGCCGTGGACCCCGGCCTGTCGATCGCCGACGTCGCGGCCAGCAGCGGCGTGCATCCGGTGCACCTGGCGCGCGTGTTCCGCGAGCTGTTCGGCTGTTCGCCCGGAGAACTGCTGCGCTGGCGCCGCATCGAACGCGCCTGCGCCATGCTGCGTGAGCAGGGCCGCAGCGTGGCCGAGATCGCGCTGGACGCCGGCTTCGTCGACCAGAGCCATATGAGCCACGCCTTTCGCCAGCGTTTCGGCATGCCGCCCGGCGCCTGGCGGCGCCGGATGTTTGATGGATACAAGACGGCGCCTGAATGACCTAGCTAGACTGGTGTTTTTCCTGACGGGGGGATGCATGTCCAGATATGCGATTGCCTTGGCCTTGCTGCTGGCGGCGGCCGGCGCCGGCGCCGCGGACTTAGAGGCTGTCACGAGCGAGATCAAGGCCGGCAACTTCAAGCAGATCACCAGCGTGCTGGTGTCACGCCACGGCAAGGTGCTGTACGAGCAGTACTTCGACGGCGAAGGCGCGCAGGGGCTGCGCAATACGCGTTCGGTGACCAAGACCGTGGGCGGCATGCTGGTCGGGGCGGCCGTTGAGCGCAAGCTGCTCACGGTCGATGCGCCGGTGCTGCCCTTCTTCCAGGACAAGCAGCCGGTCGCGAATCCCGATCCGCGCAAGGACCGCATCACGGTCGAAGACCTGCTCACCATGAGCGCCATCGTCGAATGCGACGATTTCAACGAGTTCTCGCGCGGGCATGAGGAGCGCATGTACCTGATCGAGGACTGGAGCCGCTTCTACCTCGACCTGCCGGTGCGCGGCTTCCCGGAATGGACGCCGCCTCCCGACAAGCAGCCCTACGGCCGCGCCTTCAGCTACTGCACCGCGGGCACGGCCCTGATCGCGCCGCTGCTGGAGCGCGCCACCGGACGCAGCGTGCAGGACTTCGCCGACGAAGTGCTGTTCAAGCCGCTCGGCATCGAACCGGTCAAGTGGCAGGTGCAGCCTTCCGGGTCGGCGATGACCGGCGGGAGCCTGAGCCTGCGCAGCCGCGACCTGTGGAAACTGGGGCAGCTCTACCTGAACGGCGGTAAGTGGGCCGGCAAGCAGGTGCTGCCTCAGGCCTGGGTCGAGCGCTCGATCAAGCCGCATGCGCAGGTGCGCGAAGGCGTCGACTACGGCTACCTGTGGTGGCTGCAGCCTTTCACGGTGGGCGACAGGAAGGTGGCCACCTATGCGATGTCGGGCCTGGGCGGCAACAAAGTCTATGTGCTGCCGGAGTGGGATACGGTGGTAGTCATCACCACCACCAATTTCCGTGTGCCGGGGCCGCATCCGCTGACCGAAAAGCTGCTCACGACGCTGATCCTGCCGGCAGTGCAACCGTAGGGTGGGCGGGTACCCCGCCCACGCGTTCAAACCAAGCGTGGAAGGGTGTGGAAGAAGTCGAGCAGCACCTGCCCCGCGATCTCGGCATCGTCGGCGGTCATGGTCTCGAGCGGATTGTGGCTGATGCCGCCGTTGCCGCAGCGGACGAACAGCATCGCGACCGGGCTCAGCTGCGCCATGCGCATCGCATCGTGGCCGGCGCCCGACGGTAAATCGAAGGATGGCAGGCCGGCGCGTTCGACCGCGGCTCCCAGCTGCGCCATCAGCCGCGGCGCGCAGGGCACGGCGTCGATCTCGAGCAGCTTCCAGACCTTTTCCTGGATCCCGCGCCGCCCACAGATGGCGCTCATGCCGGCCAAAATATCGTCGACCGCCGCCAGCCGGGTTGCATCGTCGGCGGCGCGGATGTCGAGCGATAGCCGGCAGGCGCCGGGCACCACATTGACCGAGCCGGCCGGCACGTCCAGCTGGCCCACCGTGCCCACCAGCGAGGCGGGTCCGCTACAGCGGCTTTCGACCAGCAACACGATCTCGGCCGCGGCGGCCGCCGCATCGCGCCGCATGCCCATCGGCGTGGTGCCGGCGTGGCTGGCTACTCCCTTCAATTCGACCAGGTAGCGCGAGCTGCCCGCGATCGCGCTCACCACGCCCAGCGGCAGGCCGCGTTCGAGCAGCACCGGCCCCTGCTCGATATGCACTTCGACGAAGCCGAGCACCGTGGCGGGATCGCGCACGATGGCGGGAATGGCTGACGGATCGTGGCCGGCCGCAGCCAGCGCGTCGCGCATCACGATGTCGTCGGCGTCGCGCGCATCGAGCAAGGCCGGGTCGAAGCCGCCGGCCACCGCGCTGCTGCCGAGGAAGGTGCTGCGATAGCGCACGCCTTCCTCTTCGGCGAAGGCGATTACTTCCAGCTCGTAGGGCAGGCGTTCGCCGCGTTCATGCAGCCGGCCGACCAGCGCGATGGACAGCAGGATGCCGAGCCGGCCGTCGTACTTGCCGCCATTGCGCACGGTGTCGTAGTGCGAGCCGGTGATCAAGGTCTGCGCGCCGGGCCGCGCGGCGGCATAGCGGCCGACCACGTTGCCGACCGCATCGATGTGGACCGCCATGCCGGCGTCGCGCATCCAGCCGGCGATCGTCGCGGCGGTGCGCTGGTGGGCCGGCGTCATGTAGGCGCAGGTCAGGTCATTTTCGCTGTCGCTGATGGCGCCGAGGGTCTCGCACCAGTCCATCACGGTGGCGCCGATCGAAGGTTCGACGCCCAGCAGGGCATTGAGGCGGATCTCGGCGATGCGGTGCACCTGGCGCAGCGCTTCGCGCAGCTCGTCATCTAGCGCGTTGTCGAGGCGGCGTACGAAGGCGTCGATGATGCTTTGCCGCGCCAGGCCGCGCCCCGTCGGGCCTTTCACGGCAAGGATGAAGGGGAAGCCGAAGCGCTCGTTGTACTGGGCATTGAGCGTGTGCAGCCGGGCGTATTCCTCGGGCGTGCAGCGATCCAGGCCGGAACTGGCCTGCTCGCCGGTCGATTCCGCCGTCAGCTCGCCGGCGATGGCGGCCTTGCCGGCCAGCTCGGGGTGGGCGCGCAGCAGCGACAGCCGCTCGTTGTCGGTCGCGTCGTCGACCGCCGCCTGCAAGGCCAGCTTGAGCGCCGCCAGGCCATGGAAGGGACGGGCCGTGGCGGCGCGCGTCGCGATCCAGGGTGAATGTTCGTAGATGCCAGCGAGCGCCGCGGTGAAGGCATTGGCATCGAGTTCGTTCAGCTCCTGGATCGTCGGCATCGTCTACTCCTGTATGAGTGCCCTTGCCGCGCTGCTCACCTGGTCGCGCAGCCATTTGTGTTCGGTCGACTGGTGCACGCGCTGGTGCCACAGCTGGTAGAAGCGCATCGGCGGAAACTTGACCGGCACCGTGAAGCTTTTCAGCGGCAGCGTCTTTTCGAAGGCGCGGATGAACTGGCGGCCGGTGGTCAGCACCAGGTCGCTCTGGGTCAGCATATACGGGATCACGCCGAAATAGGGCGACTCCACCGCCACCCGGCGCTGCAGGCCGTGGCGCTCCAGGTAGGCATCGATCACCCCATGGTAGCCAGGCAGCATCTGGGTAGGAGCGACGTGGGGCAGGTCGAGGTAGTCCTCGAGCGTCATCGCGTCGGATGCCGTGCGCCGGGCGTACGGGCTGTCGGCGCGCATGGTGCAGATGATCGGGTCCTCGAACAGCTTGGACATGTGCAGGTGGGCAGGCGGCTCGTCCCAGTTGGCGATGACCAGGTCCATGTCGCCGTCGGACAGCATGCGCAGGTAGTCAAGGCCGGGGCCGAGGGCGTGGATGATCACCTTGCTGCCCGGTGAGCCGCGCCGCAGCAGCGCCACCACGTTCGGCAGGAAGCGCGCGTCGAGGTAGTCGGGGGCGGCGATGTGGAAGGTGCGCGCCGCCTGCTCGGGCACGAAGGGCGCCTTGCGCACGAACAGGCTCTCGGCCTCGTCGAGGATGCGCTTGGCCGGTTTCAGCAGGCTCTCGCCGTGCTGGGTCGGCACCATGCCGCGCGCGCCGCGCACCAGCAGCGGGTCGCCGGTCAGCTCGCGGAGTTTACGCAGCGAGGCCGAGATCGAGGGCTGCGGCTGGTTCAGCTTGAGCGCGACCCGCGAGACGTTCTTCTCCACCAGCAGCAGGTAGAGGATGCGGATCAGGTGCAGGTCGAGGTTGCGGGGCAGGCTGGACATCGCAGGCGGCCGGGGTGGCACGTATATCAAGGAGGATATGTCGAATATACGCTAAATTTCATGTCACAGAAATTGGAATCGGCGTATCTTCGATTCATCTCAGCCGCACCGCGTTCACAAGGGAAGCCCATGTTCGACACCGGATACCTGGCACCATATGTTTTGGAGTGGTTCAACCTGCTGCTGCGCTGGCTGCACATCATCACCGGCATCGCCTGGATCGGCGCCTCCTTCTATTTCGTCTGGCTCGACAACACCATCAAGCCGCCGGCGCCGGGCTCCGAGCTGGAACGCGAGGGCGTGTCCGGCGAACTATGGGCGGTGCATGGCGGCGGCTTCTACAACCCGCAGAAGTACCTGGTGGCGCCCGCCGAGCTGCCGCCGGAGCTGCACTGGTTCAAATGGGAAGCCTATTCCACCTGGATCTCTGGCTTCGCGCTGCTGGTCGTCGTCTACTACCTGAACGCGAAGGCGATGATGGTCGATCGCAGCGTGGCCGACCTTTCGAGTTGGCAGGCGATCGGCATCGGCATCGGCAGCCTGGTGGTGGGCTGGATCGTCTACGACCTGCTGTGCAGGTCAAGGCTGGTGCAGCACCAGCTGGCGTTCGGCGCCACGATCTGGCTGCTGCTGGTCGGCAGCAGCTGGGTGCTCACCCACCTGCTCAGCGGACGCGCCGCCTACCTGCACGTGGGCGCGATGATCGGCACCATCATGGTGGCCAATGTGGCGATGCTGATCATTCCCGGCCAGCGCAAGATGGTGAACGCCATGCTGGCGGGCGACAAGCCCGACCCGCGCCATGGCATCAAGGCCAAGCAGCGCAGCGTCCACAATAACTATTTCACCTTGCCGGTGCTGTTCATCATGATCAGCAACCACTATGCGATGACCTACAGCCATCCGCATGCCTGGGCCGTGCTGGGCGCGATCATGCTGGCCGGGGTGTTGATCCGCCACTTCTTCAACCTGCGCCACAAGGGACGCATCGAATGGCGTTATCCGGCCGCGGGCGTGGCGCTGCTGCTGGCGCTGGCGGTCGTGCTGGCGCCGGCGCCGCGCACGCCCGCCGATCCAACGGCCACTGCGCAGCTGGACGCCGCCGCCCGCTTTGCCCAGGTGCGCACGATCATGGAGCAGCGCTGCGTGTCCTGCCACGCCCAGCAGCCGACCCAGGCCGGATTCGCGGCGGCGCCGGGCGGCGTGATGCTGCACACGCCGGAACTGGTGAGCCAGCATGCGGCCCGCATCTACCAGCAGACGGTGCAACTGAAGGCCATGCCGCTGGCGAATCTCACCCACATGACCGATGCCGAACGCGCCCAGGTGGGGGCCTGGTTCGAAGCCGGCGCAGTCACAGGAAAGGCACCATGAACCATCCCATGCACGATCGTCTTACCGCCTGGATCGATGCGCACTTCGACGAGCAGGTCGCCTTCTTGCAGGAGGTCGTGCGCATTCCGACCGATACCCCGCCGGGCAATAACGCGCCGCATGCCGAGGCGGTGGCGGCCATGCTGGAAGGCGCCGGCTGGCCGGTCGAGCGCCATGCGGTGCCGGCGCAGGAGGTCCTCGACCACGGGCTACAAAGCATCACGAACCTGATCGTGCGCCGCGCGTATGGCGCCGGCGGCCCGACGCTGGCGCTGAACGCCCATGGCGACGTGGTGCCTCCGGGCGAGGGCTGGACCCGGCCGCCGTATGGCGCCGTGATCGAGGACGGCTACCTGTACGGGCGCGCGGCGGCAGTGTCCAAAAGCGACTTCGCCACCTATGTGTTCGCGACCCGCGCGCTGGAGGCGCTGGGCGTGCCCTTGTCGGGCGCGGTCGAACTGCACTTCACCTACGACGAGGAAGTCGGCGGCCTGCTGGGACCGGACTGGTTGCTGGCCCGGGGCCTGACCCGGCCCGACTACGTGATCGCGGCCGGTTTCGGCTACGGCATCGTCACCGCCCACAACGCCTGCCTGCAACTGGAAGTGACCGTGCACGGCAAGGCCGGGCATGGCGCGATGCCGGAGACCGCGGTCGACGCCCTGCAGGCCGCCACGAAGGTGCTGAATGCGATCTACGGCGAACTGCCCGAGCTGAAGAAAACTCGCAGCGATGTACCCGGCATCGGCTCGCCGACCATGATCGTCGGCCGCATCGATGGCGGGACCAATACCAATGTCGTGCCGGGGAAGGTCGTGCTGCGCCTGGACCGGCGCATGATTCCGGAAGAAGACCCGGTGGCGGTGGAGGCACGGGTGCGCGCCCTGATCGAGGATGCGGTGCGTGGCATGCCCGGCATCCGCCTCGAGATCCGGCGCCTGCTGCTGTCGCAGGCGCTGCGGCCCTTGCCCGGCGTGGCGCCCCTGGTGGAGCGCCTGCAGCGCCATGGCCGCGCCATCATGGGTGAGGAGATTGCGGCGCATGGCACGCCGCTGTATGCGGATGCGCGGCTGTATGGCGAGCGTAGCATCCCGACGGTGCTGTATGGGGCCGGGCCGCGCACGGTGGAGGAGTCGAATGCCAAGAAGGCCGACGAACGGTTGCAGCTGGAGGATTTGCGCAAGGCGACCAAGGTGGTGGCGCTGACGCTGTTGGATTTTCTCGGGCTGCAGCCTTAGCGTGCTGCAGAACTTCGTTTATTGTTGGCCCAAAAACGTCGTTCCCGCGGAGGCGGGAACCTAAGCTTATACGCACACCACTTAAATAAATCGAAGTGGCTGCGCAAAAGACTTAGGTTCCCGCCTGCGCGGGAACGACGTGTTGATGCTACGGATTACTTCTGCTTGAGCGAGCGCTCGAACAGTTCATAGATCCGGCGGTACTGGTCATACCACGCCTCC
>DDKG01000279.1 GCA_002339265.1 Massilia sp. UBA2604
TCGCCGCCCACTTCCGCGACCGCGGCCTGAACGTGCTGCTGCTGTGCGATTCGCTGACCCGCTACGCGATGGCGCTGCGCGAAGTCGCGCTGTCGCTGGGCGAGCCGCCGGCCACGCGCGGCTATCCGCCGTCGGTGTTCTCGAACCTGCCGCAGCTGGTCGAATCGGCCGGCAATGGCGAACATCCGCAAGGCAGCATGAGCGCCATCTATACGGTGCTGGCCGAAGGCGACGACCAGCAGGATCCGGTGGTCGACTCGGCGCGCGCGATCCTCGACGGCCACATCGTGCTGACCCGCGAACTGGCCGAGCGCGGCCACTATCCGGCGATCGACGTCGCCCAGTCGATCTCGCGCTGCATGGCGCAGGTGGTGCCGCAGGAGCACGCGCTGGCCGCGCGCAAGCTGAAGGCCGCGATGGCGCGCCATGCGCGCGTGCGCGACCTGATACCGCTCGGCGCCTACGTGCCGGGCGCCGATCCGGAAACCGACCGCGCGGTGCAGCTGCAGCCGCAGATCGAAGCCTTCCTGTGCCAAGGCACGCGCGAGGAAGCGCCGATGGAAGGTTGCGTCGATGCCCTGAAAGCGATGATGTCATGAAGCGCCAGAACACGATCCGCAGCCTCGACACGCTGGTGCAGCTGCGCACGACCCAGGTCGACCGCCTGCAGGCCGACCTGGCCAGCCAGGAAGCGACCCGGGTGCGCTACCAGGTCAACCTGGAGCGGCTGGCGCTGCTGGCCGAAGGCAGCGGCGCTTCCGGCGCCAAGCTGGCGCTGAACCCGGCGCTGGCCCTGAACTGCGGCGCCTACAAGCAGGACGTGCTGGCGCTGGCCGACAGCCACCGCGTCGACCTGTCGCTGCACGAAGCGAATATGGCGGTGGCGCAGGGCCGCCTGAAGGATGCCTGGGTGCGGCGCGAGCTGCTGGGCAAGGTGCTGGTGCGCGAGCAGGATGCGCTGGCAGTCGAACAGGAGCGCGCCACCAGAAAGCGCGAAGACGATATCGCCACCCAATCGTGGATGGCCGGAAAACCGGGCGGCCTGGCCGCGGCATGAACGACGCACACGCATAACACCAAGGAGTACTCATGGCAAACCCAATCACCGCACCAGCCTACGATCCGATCCCGACCGCGAACGACCTGGCGGACAAGTACATCGCTTCGCGCCAGGCGATCCTGAACGCGCAGAAGACGGCCGCCAACGCCGCCCAGAAGGGCTTGTCCGACCTGAGCTCGGCGCTGTCCGCATTCCAGACCAGCCTCGCCTCGCTCACCGGCCTGAACAAGACCATGTACGCGCAGTCGGCCACCTTCGGCGACGCCGGCATCGGCAGCGCCAGTGCCGATGCGACCGCAGCGGCCGGCACCTATTCCTTCTTCGTCAAGCAGCTGGCCAGCGCCAGCCAGGTCTCGTACGCGGGCCTGGGCGACGCCACCGGCGTCAGCGGCAAGCTGGAAATCCAGCTGGGCGGCCCCGCCGGCACCTCGTTCGAGGTCAATCTGGGCGCGAGCGCGCGCAACCTGACCCCGCGCGAACTGGCGGCCGCCATCAATGCCGCCGAAGGCAACGCCGGCAAGGTCGTGGCCTCGGTGGTCAGCACCGGCAACGGCAACTCGGAACTGGTGCTCACCGCCAAGGACACCGGCGAGGCATCGGAAATCACGATCAATACCGCCGGCCTGAATGGCGACGTTGGCGAGGAAACGCTTGCCAGCAAACTCGACGCCGGAAACTGGCGCGAGCTGGTCAAGGCGCGCGACGCCGAGATCCACGTCGGCGGCGAGGGCGGCACCGCGATCACCCAGGCCAACAATACCTTCACCGCGATCGACGGCGTCAAGATGACCTTCACCAAGGCCCAGGCCGCGGGCGACGCGCCGGTGTCCCTGACCGTGGGGCCGGACGACAAGACCACCGTCGCCAACGTCCAGGCCTTCGTCGACGCCTTCAACAAGCTGCGGACCACGCTGGCCAAGCTCACCGCCGGCAACGACCCGTCCACCTCGGCCGACGACGGCGCCTTCGCCCGCGACGGCGGCGTGCGCGCGCTGAATGACCGCCTGTCCGCACTGCTGCGTCCGGGCAGCGGCGAATCGCTGGCCACCTACGGCATCATCGCCACCCGCAGCGGCACGCTCGAGGTGAATTCGGACCGCCTGCTGGCCCAGCTGGCGCGCAACCCCAATGGCCTGGACGCGGTCATCGGCGCCGCCTCGGCCTCGAATCCGACCGGCGTTGCCGGCGAGCTCGACAAATACCTGAAATCCTGGAGCAACGGCATCGACGGCCAGATCAAGCAGCGCCGCGACCAGAACGGCACGCTGCAGTCGCGCCTGGTGGACCGCCAGGCCGCCCTCGACCTGCAGCACAAGGCCGCCTACGACCGCTACCTGCGCCAGTTCACGCAGCTACAGGCCATGCAAGGCGTGATGACCCATAACGTGTCGCTGTTCGACGCCCTGTTCGGCAACGACAAAGACTAAGAAAGCCTCTCCACCATGTCCTATCAGGAAGCCTACGGCGGCTACCACGCCGTCAACCTGGACGCGCAGACCTCGCGCGCCTCGCCGGTCGAGCTGGTCCTCCTGCTCACCGACGGCCTGCTCGACGAGCTGGCGCGCGCCCGCGCCCACATCGTCGCGCGCCGCTACGAGGCCAAGGCGGCCAGCATCGACAAATGCGTCGAGATCATCAATGGCCTGTCGAGTTCGCTCGATTTCGACAGCGGCGGCGAGACGGTGGCCAACCTGGCGCGCATCTACGACTTTTGCGCCACCCGCCTGAACGGCGCCAGCATCAAGCTCGACCCGGCCATGGTCGACGAGGTGGTGCAGGTGCTCACGACCATCCGCCAGGGCTGGAAAGGCGTGCAGGAACGCAATGGATAGGAGCGCCGCCATCGAGCGCCTGGCGGCGCGGCTGCGCGACGCGAGCGCGCGCGCCGACTGGGACCTGCTGGAGCGCGCCGTGACCGAGCTGGCGCCGCAGTTGCAGGCGCTGGCCGCGCGCGGTGGCTGGAGCGCGCCCGAACGCGCCGCCCTCGCCCGGCTGCGCGCCGCCCACGACGGCGCCGCCAGCGCCGGCGCCGAGGCGGCGTCGCTGCTGCAGGCGCAGCTGGGCGAGATGCGCGACAACAAGGAAGGCTGGATGGCCTATGCCCTCGCGGGCGAACTCGAAACAGGCCTCACCCCATGATGAATTTTTCCATGAACAGCGCGATGAATGCCATGAATGCTATCGGCGCCAGCGCCGGCAAGATCGCCGCCAACGGCGCGCCGCTCGATGCGACGAGCGCGCCCGACGCCGTGCTGCTGCCAGGTGCGCTGCCACCTGACGCGGCGGCGCAGCCGGCCGCCCAGGTGCTGCCGTTCCAGCAATGGATCGCCCTTGACGCCGCGCTGCCCGCGGCCGACGCGGCCCTGCCGCCGGACGCCGCCGCGCCGGAAGACGCCGCCGCGCAGCCGGACGACGCCGCCCTCGAAGGCGCGACGCTCGACGCCATGCTGGCCGCAATGACGCCGCAGGCCGCGCCGGTCGCGCTGCCGGCCATGATGATGGCGATGCCGGGCGCGAAGCCCGGCACTGCCAACGACGGCGCCAAGCCCGCCACCGTTGGCGCGACCGCTGTCGTGACGGCTGCCGTGACCGATACCACGCTGGTGATGGATGCCACGCCGCAGAGCGCGGCCAGCGACGCGGCCGACAGCCCGACCCTGCCGCTGCCGCCAGCCACATCGCCCTCACCCGCCGCAGCGCGTGCGGATGCCGCCGTGGCCCTGCCACAAGCGAGCGCAACGCCAGCCGCGCCGGCCACCTCGAGCGCCACGCTGGCCCACGCTGCGCCGGCCGCCGACGCCGATAGTGTCGACGCGCCACCAGCCACCACCAGTGCCGGCATCGCCTCTGCCTCCAGCCAGCCGACCGCGGCGCGCGGCGCCGACAGCGTCACGCTCGCCGGACCGCCGACCGCCTGGCGCCAGACCCTGCAGGAAGCCCTGGGCGACCGCCTCCAGCTGCAGCTCGGCCGCGGCGCGGCGCAGGCCACGATCCGCCTCGAGCCGCCGATGCTGGGCCGGATCGACATCTCGGTGCGCCACAGCGGCGGCAACCTCGAAGTGCATATCGCGGCCACCAACAGCGAGGTGCTGCGCCAGCTGAACACGGTCAGCGACAGCCTGCGCAACGACCTGGCCGGCCGCCAGTACAGCAGCGTCTCGGTCAACGTGAGCGAGACCCCGCGCGCGCAGGCGAGCGCCCAGGCCGGCAACCAGCCGTCCGGCCAGCCCGGCGCCGATGCCGGGGGCCGCGGCCGCCAGCAGGAGCAACAGGAACAGCAGCAGCGCATGCCCGGCCTGGCCCTGAACGAAGCCGGCGACGCCGGCGCCCTGTTTTCGATGAATAACCGCGACTAAAAGACCATGAAAGCAAAACTGATCATCGCCTTTGCCGGGGTCGCCGTAGCGGCCGCCGCCGCCGCGGGCGGCGCCATGTGGTACATGAACCCTGCGCCGGCCGCGGGCGCCGTGGCCAAGCCGGCCCCGGAAAAGAAGCCGACCAAGTACGTCACGCTGGACAAGGTGATCGTCATGCTGCGCCGCGCGCCGAACGAGCAGGCCGCGCACTACCTGTCGGTCGACCTGGTGCTGGCCACCACGCCGGCCGA
>DDKG01000278.1 GCA_002339265.1 Massilia sp. UBA2604
GGGCCGTCGGCCATTCCCCATTTCGAACGCCACGGCCTGGTCGATGCGGCGATGCTGGACCAGATGCGCAGCCGCCGCAATTACTATCCTTCGCTGGTGCCGTCGGTGCCGCAAGCCTATACCCGGCTGCAGGACGGCCAGGAGGTCACGATCGGCGGCCGCGCGTGGCGCGTGATCACCGGCTTCGGCCACTCGCCAGAACACGCCTCGCTCTACTGCGCGGCGCTGAATGTGCTGGTCTCGGGCGATATGGTGTTGCCGCGGATCTCGACCAATGTCTCGGTGTTCGCGGTCGAGCCCGAGGGCAATCCGCTCCAGCTCTACCTCGATTCGCTGTCGAAGTTCGCCGACCTGCCGGCGGACGTGCTGGTGCTGCCGTCGCACGGCAAGCCCTTCCGCGGACTGCATACCCGCATCGCCCAGCTACGCGAGCACCATGTTGCGCGCCTGGCCGAGGTGATCGAGGCCTGCGCCACGCCACGTTCGGCGGCCGACATCGTGCCGCTCATGTTCCGGCGGCCGCTCGATGCGCACCAGCTCAGTTTTGCCCTGGGCGAGGCCCTGGCCCACCTGCACATGCTGTGGCGCGACGGCCGGCTACACCGGGTCAAAGGTCACGATGGCGTGATGAAATTTCAACAAATCTAACAATACAATTGTAACCACTGGATACAATTCCGATGGTATGTGCGTTCTAGTCACCTTGTCTAAGTAATGATGCGTAGAGTTATTCATTTCGAATAATAGAAAATCTCATGAAAATCATGCTGTGCTGTATTGCTGTTGGGTATTAGTTGCACTGGACGTAAAAACTCTTAAAAAACCACATCATTGTTACATTTTAGTTGTATGATTTGGACCCTTGGCTTCTCATCCATAAGGAATACGAAGCCGCCCGTCCAGTCTCAACAAACCCAGTATCACGATGAATTCAACGAATGAACGGGAGAGCTTCAGTGAGCGACTGCAGCAGGCCCTGAAGAACGCACACTACTCGCCCGACAGCCCGACCCGCCTGGCCAGAGAATTTAATATCCGCTTCGAAGGCCGTCCAATCACGGTCCACGCGGCCCGCAAATGGCTGGTAGGCGAAGCCATCCCCACCCAGGAAAAACTGCGCATGATCGCCCAATGGCTGGGCGTGCCGGCCGACTGGCTGCGCTTCGGCGGCGCCGAGCAGGCCGCCAGTCTTGACGCCGCCAATGGTGGCGGCGCCCGCTTCGAATCGGCCGACGTCAAACTGATCGCCGACCTGCAGCGCCTGGATGAACACCACCGCCAGCTGGCGCGCGAGTTCATCCGTATGCTGGTGCGCATGAATCACCAGAAAACGGAAGCGAAGTAAGCCGGCTCCTCCGGGGCTTGCACTTTTCGTCATGCCGGGCCGCACAAACGGCCGCAGCTGGGTCATAATCTGTTCAGGTGGCAGCACGTCCGCCACCGCCCCAGGTCCACCCAGGAGCAGCTGACGCATGCGAAACAACTACGCCAATACCGCCCAGCTCAAGGATTTGATGACGGCGCCGCCCATGACGGCAGCGCGTCATGCCGAGGTCATGCGAGAACGCAATGCCCGGCGACGAATGCTTGAAGAGGCGCGCGAGTTGAAGAAGTCCGAAGACAAGCAGTACGACGACAAGCGCTGAACGCGTGCACCGGCAGGACGCTGGTGCGCGTTCAGGCGTCTTGTTCGCCCTTCATGCCGCCCCAGCGGGCGGCTTGGGCATTCTCTATCCCTAATAAATCCACGACACGGTCCACCGTGTGCTCGACCATGTCCGCGATCGTCGCCGGCCGGTGATAGAAGCTTGGCAGGGGAGGGAAGACGATGCCGCCCATCTCGGTCACGGCCGTCATATTGCGCAGGTGCGCCAGGTTGAAGGGCGTTTCGCGCACCATCAGGACCAGGCGCCGGCGTTCCTTCAGGATCACGTCGGCCGCGCGTGTCACAAGGTTATCAGAAAAACCATGGGCCACCGCCGCCAGCGTTTTCATCGAACAGGGGGCAATCACCATGCCGTCGGTCTGGAACGAGCCGCTGGCGATGGAGGCGCCGACGTCGCGGTTGCGATGGACGACGTGGGCCAGCGCTTCGGCGTCGCGCCGCTGCAGGCCGAGTTCCTGGTGCAGGGTGAGGGAGGCGGCGTCGGAAACGACCAGGTGGGTCTCGACGCCAGGGGTGCCGTGCAGCCGCCGCAGCAGCTGCACGCCATAGGTCGCGCCGGTTGCGCCGGTGATGGCGACAACGATACGACGCGGACGATCGGCCATGCGATCAGTCGTTCTTCAGCAGGGTCTGCAGTTCGCCGGACTCGTACATCTCGTTCATGATGTCGGTGCCGCCGATGAACTCGCCCTTCACGTACAGCTGTGGAATGGTCGGCCAGTTCGAGTAGTCCTTGATGCCCTGGCGCACTTCGGCGTCGTCCAGCACATTGACGGTGGCGACGTTGTCAACGCCGCAGGCTTTCAGGATCTGGATGGCGCGGCCCGAGAAGCCGCACTGCGGGAACTGGGCGGTGCCCTTCATGAACAGCACGACCGGGGTGTTGGTCACGGTTTCTTTGATCCAGGTTTGCACGTCGCTCATTTGATTCTGCCTTTGAAGAAAAGGAATAAGTAGATGGCGACATTCTATAACGACTTGGCCGACAAAGTTGGCCGAGTCGCCCCCACGCAGGTGGGGGCCAAGTTAGCATGGCCGTCGACTGCCGGTGGTCTGCGGTATCATCGACTGGTTCAAGATTATCAAGAAACACACGATGAAGACGTTTGCTACCTTGCCCCCAGTGGCCATGTGGGTGTTCGCAGCCTTGCTGGGACTGCCTGCCTTGTACGATATCGCCGGCGCCATCTCGCGCGGCTGGCTTGCCGGCATCTTCTTCGCGCTCGGACCGCTGATGATGGCGCTGTACCTTGCCTGGTGCGCGCTGCAGCGGCGCGCCGGCCGCACGGCATTGCTCGAGTCGCCGCGCGCGACGCTGATCGGCTATATCTGCTTCGGCGCCTTTGTCGGCAGCTTCCTGGTCAAGATCATGACCCAGGGCTCGACGCTGAAACTGGCTGGTTTTTGACGCTTATGCGACCGGCATTGCGGTATGATCGGCCGGTTTGTCATTTGATATTGGAGTAACGATGCAGCAACCCCGCCCGCGCGTCCCATCGCCGACCATGAACTTCGTGATCGCCGCCCTGCTGGGCGTTCCCGGCCTGCTGAACGTCTACGGCGGCATCACCCGCTCCAGCGTGGGCGACATCCTGTCCGGCCTGGCCGCGCTGATCTATGCCGCGCTGCTGGTGCGCGACGCCCTGCACATCAAGAAGACCGGCCTGCCGGCCATCCCGCAGGCGCGCATGCTGCTGATCGGCTTCGGCTGCCTGACGGTCTACCTGATCGGCATGTTCATGAAGCACAGCGGATAAGCTGCCTGCCCAGGCAGATCGACACGGCGCGGCCGACGTAGCGGCCGTAGGGCGGCACTTCCGCGTAGCCGTGCCGTTCGTAGAAACCGACCGCGCGCGCGTTCACGCGCCGCGTCGACAGCCATAATTGACGGTAGCCGCAGGCAGCGGCATGCCGTTCCAGCTCGGCCAGGATGTGCGCGCCGGCGCCGCTGCCGGGGCACGCATACATCCGCTTGACTTCACCGACCTCTCCCTCGAGCGGCCGCAGCGCGCCGCAGCCGACCGCCACGCCTTGCGTGTCGTAGGCGATCACGAAGACCGCGCCGGCCCCGCGGCAATCCTGCGGGTCGAACGACGAGGCGCCGCTGTCGCTCGTGATGGATGCCAGCGCGGCGTCGAGTTCCGAGATCAGGCGCCTGGCATCCACGCTGTCCGGATCGGCGCTGGCGACCCGCATCCGCTTATTTTCCGCGCAGCTTGGCGAAGGCGTCGGCCATCGCATTGTTGGACGGCGGCGCCGAACGTTCCTGGCGCTGGTGCTGGGCCACGCGCTTGGCGTCCGTACGGTCGCCGCGCTGCTCCGGCCGCGAACCCGCCTGCGGCGCGCTGTCCGACAGGCGCATGGTCAGCGCAATGCGCTTGCGCTTGGGGTCCACTTCGAGCACCTTGACCTTGACCACCTGGCCAGCTTTCACCACCGTGTGCGGATCCTTGACGAAGGTGTTCGACAGCGCCGAGATGTGGACCAGGCCATCCTGGTGCACGCCGATGTCCACGAAGGCGCCGAAGGCCGCGACGTTGGTCACCACGCCTTCCAGGATCATGTCCGGACGCAGATCCGAGATCTCTTCCACGCCTTCCTTGAAGGTGGCGGTGGTGAATTCCGGACGCGGGTCGCGGCCCGGCTTTTCCAGCTCCTTCAGGATGTCGCTCACGGTCGGCACGCCGAATTTTTCATCGGCGTACTTCGACGGATTCAAGCCCTTGAGCAGCGAACTGTCGCCGATCACGGCCTTCATGTCGCGTTTCACGTCGGCCAGGATCTTCTCGACCACCGGATACGATTCCGGGTGCACCGCCGACGCGTCCAGCGGATTGGCGCCGTTCACGATGCGCAGGAAGCCTGCCGCTTGCTCGAAGGTCTTGTCGCCCAGACGCGGTACTTTCTTGAGCGCCGCGCGCGAGGCGAAGGCGCCGTTGGCGTCGCGGTAGGCCACGATGCCCTGGGCCACCGTGTTCGACAGGCCCGACACCCGCGCCAGCAGCGGCGCCGAGGCGGTGTTCACGTCCACGCCCACGGCGTTCACGCAATCCTCGACCACGGCGTCGAGCGAGCGCGCGAGCTGGGTCTGCGACACGTCGTGCTGGTACTGGCCGACGCCGATCGATTTCGGATCGATCTTGACCAGTTCGGCAAGCGGATCCTGCAGGCGGCGCGCGATCGAGACCGCGCCGCGCAGCGACACGTCCATGTCGGGCAGCTCGCGCGAGGCGAATTCGGATGCCGAATACACCGAGGCGCCCGCTTCCGAGACGACGATCTTGGTCAGCTTGAGTTCCGGCTGCTGTTTGATCAGGTCCTGCGCCAGCTTGTCGGTCTCGCGCGAGCCGGTGCCGTTGCCGATCGAGATCAGCGACACATTGTGCTTCGCGGCCAACTGGCCCAGCGTGTGCAGCGCGCCATGCCAGTCGTTGCGCGGCTGGTGCGGATAGACGGTGGCGGTATCGACCACCTTGCCGGTGGCGTCGACCACGGCCACTTTCACGCCGGTGCGCAGGCCCGGATCGAGGCCCATGGTGGCGCGCTGGCCGGCCGGCGCCGCCAGCAGCAGGGCTTTCAAATTACGTGCGAAGACGCCGATCGCGTCCTGCTCCGCCTTGTCGCGCAGGGCGCCCATCAACTCGGTATCGAGGTGCATGAAGCTTTTCACGCGCCAGGTCCAGCGCGCGGTGTCCTGCAGCCACTTGTCGGCCGGGCGGCCCTGCGCCTTGATGCCGAAACGCGCCGCGATGCGGCCCTCGCACGGGTTCAGCGGCGCGTCCCACTTCGGTTTCTCGGGTTCCGAATCCAGGCGCAGGCTCACATCCAGCACGCCCTCGCGGCGACCGCGCAGCAGGGCCAGTGCGCGGTGCGATGGCACGGCGTTCAAGGGCTCGTTGTAGTCGAAGTAGTCGGCGAACTTTTCGCCCTCGTCTTCCTTGCCGGCGACGACTTTTGACTCCACCACGCCATGCTCCTGCACGTATTCGCGCAGCGACTGCAGCAGTTCGGCGTCTTCTGCAAAACGCTCCATCAGGATCTGGCGCGCGCCGTCCAGGGCGGCCTTGGTGTCCGCCACGCCGGGGTTGGCGCCGCCATCGGCATTGGTGAACGCCTCGCGCAGGTAGCCGCTCGCGACGTCCTCGGGGTTCAGCGTCGGATCGGCCAGCAGGCTGTCTGCCAGCGGCGCCAGGCCGGCCTCGATCGCGATCTGGGCCTTGGTGCGGCGCTTCTGCTTGTACGGCAAATACAGGTCTTCGAGGCGGGTTTTATCTTCCGCCATGGCGATGGCCTGCATCAGCTCGGGCGTCATCTTGTTCTGTTCCGTGATCGACGCGACGATCGCGGCGCGCCGGTCTTCGAGCTCGCGCAGGTAGCGCAGGCGTTCTTCGAGCAGGCGCAATTGGACGTCGTCGAGACCGCCCGTGGCTTCCTTGCGGTAGCGGGCGATGAAGGGCACGGTGGCGCCTTCGTCGAGCAGGGCGATGGCGGCGGCCACCTGGGCCGGCCTGGCGGCGAGTTCTTGGGCGAGGCGTTGTTCGATGGATGGCAGCATGGATCGTGAATCGTTGTATCGAAGATCAAGCGATCAATGATACCCGCTCGTCGACGATGCGCCAGTCTTGACAGCGTGTCGCGGACATGAGAGAACAACCGGTTGACGAGAAAGCGTGCGCCTTGCGCACGGATGAGATTTGTCCGCTACGTGCGATTCCGAACAAAACGGAAGTGTTCGTATGCGAGATAATGCCGTTTATTGCCTTTTTTGATACGAAGCCACGAGACCCAATGACCACAGTCGATTATCTTCGCGAGAAAGCCAGCGACGCACCTCCGGTCCGCGCTCCCGCACGTTCCCCGGCCCTTCCGGCGCCGGTGGTGAGCTGGCTGCAACGGGTCGAGGCCGCGGCCCACCCCCAGCCGAAGCTGACCGACGAAGTCGTCGATCCCAAGGTCGCGCAATACAAATTCGTCTACGTCATGGCGCCCACCAGCGGCGGCCGCCACGTCGCGCTGTGCCTGTGCAAGGCGCGCCTGCGCCCGAACGGCGACGTGGCCGCGGCCAGCCCGGTCAGCGAAGTGTTCTCGCTGCTGTCGGCGCCGCCCGCGTACCTGGAAGGCGACGACGTCGACCTGGTGCGCTTCTTCATCGCCATGCGCAGCGGGTCGGCCCAGGGCACCAGCGCCACCGAACCCAAAGGTAAAGTCGGCGCGATCCTGCTGCAGATGCTGCTCGAGCAGGGCAAGCTGCTGTGGGCGAACTCGTGGTCCGACATGTCGAGCGGCCTGGTGTACCCGCTGCAGGGCGGCCCGACCCGCCTGGCCAGCCTGGCCTGGCGCGACGAAGGCCGCGTGTCCAAGCTCGGATGGTCGGTGGAGCCGGTCGGCGGCGGCGCCACCCACAGCGCGGCCGACCAGATCGACTACATGCTGCCGACCGATCCGCCGTGGTACATCGACAACCTGTCGTGCGGGCCGCTCGAACTCAATCGCGGCGGCATCGACATCTCGCTGGCCGAACTGCAGGCCCTGGTGGCGCAAGCCCCGGCCCTGACCGGCACCGATAAAAAACGCGTCTCGCAGCTGCTACTGGCCCACGGCCTGCAGCAGCTGATGCCGTTGCCGCAGCCGCTCACCCAGCGCCTGCGGAACGATGTAAAACCCATACCGCACCTGCTGCTCGACGCCGTGCAGCTGGCCGACGGCAACGTCACGCGCTGGCAGGACTTCGCCGTGCTGGCCTTCGACTACGACGGCCAGCGCGTCTCGTTCGACCCGTCGCAGCGCGTGGTGCGCCAGATCGGCGACCTCACCGAGATCATCGAACGCGATCCGAAGGCCGAGAGCGACGCCCTGGACAGACTGGGCGAGATCGGCTTCCGTAAACCAGCCACCGCGCCGTTCAACGCCATGGCCGGCGCGCTGCAGCTCGAGAGCCAGGCGCACTGGCTGCGCTTTGCCGAGAACGACGTCGATGCGCTGTCTGACGCCGGCTGGCACCTGCAGAAATCGAACAAGTACCGCTACGACGTGGTCCCGGTCGAAGACTGGTATGCCGACATCGACGAACCGGCGGAAGCAGGCAATGCCTGGTTCGAGCTGGAGCTGGGCATCGTGGTGGCGAAGAAGCGCGTGCCGCTGCTGCCGGTGCTGGTGCAGCTGATCCGCAGCGCGCCGCTCGAATTCGACCCGGCGGTGCTGGCCGCCCATGCCGAGTCCGACCAGATGCTGGCCGTGCTGCCCGACGGCGTGCGCGTGGCGCTGCCGTGGGGCCGCCTCAAGCCGATCCTCGCCACCCTGGGCGAGCTGTACTTCAACGACAAGATCAAGGGCAAGCTGCGCCTGTCGACGCTGGACGCGGCGCGCCTCGAAGAACTGGCGCGCGGCGTCGAGCTGCGCTGGACCGGCGGCGAGCGCCTGCGCGAGACCGGCCGCAAGCTGAGCCAGTTCGGCGCGGTCAAGAAGGTCGAGGCCCCGAAAGGCCTGCAGGCGACGCTCCGCGACTACCAGCTCGACGGCCTGTCGTGGATGCAGTTCCTGCGCGAGTACGACCTGGGCGGCATCCTGGCCGACGATATGGGTCTCGGCAAGACGGTGCAGACGCTGGCCCACATCCTCACCGAGAAGGAAGCCGGCCGCCTCACCAGCCCGGCCCTGGTGATCGCCCCGACCAGCCTGATGGCCAACTGGTTCGACGAGGCCGCGCGCTTCGCGCCGAGCCTCAAGGTGCTGCTCCTGCAAGGCAAGGAGCGCATGGACCTGTTCGACCAGATCGACGGCGCCGACATCGTCCTGACCACCTATGCGCTGCTGCCGCGCGACGAAGAAGAACTGCGCAAGCACCACTATCACCTGGTGATCCTGGACGAATCGCACTACATCAAGAACACCCGTTCCAAGGCGGCGCAGACGGCCGGCTCGCTCGACGCCAGCCATCGCCTGTGCCTGTCGGGCACCCCGCTCGAGAACCACCTGGGCGAGCTGTGGTCGCAGTTCCACTTCCTGCTCCCGGGCCTCTTGGGCGACGAGAAGACCTTCAATACGCAGTTCCGCCATCCGATCGAACGGCAAGACGACCCGGTGCGCCGCACCCTGCTGAATCGCCGCATCCGTCCCTTCCTGCTACGCCGCACGAAAGACCACGTGGCCAAGGAGCTGCCTGAGAAGACCGAGATGGTGCGCCGCATCGAGCTGGCCGGCCCGCAGCGCGACCTGTACGAGACCGTGCGCCTGGCGATGGACAAGAAGGTGCGCGACGAGATCGACCGCAAGGGCGTGGCGCGCAGCCAGATCGTCATCCTCGAGGCGCTGCTCAAGCTGCGCCAGGTCTGCTGCGATCCGCGCCTGGTGAAGGCGATGCCGTCCAAGAAGAACACGGCGGCGGTGTCGGCCAAGCTGCTGGACCTGATGCAGATGGTCGAAGACCTGCTGGGCGAAGGCCGCAAGATCCTGGTGTTCTCGCAGTTCACCAGCATGCTCGGCCTGATCGAGGAAGAACTCGACGCCCGCAACATCCCGTACGCGATCCTCACCGGCGAGACGCGCGACCGCTCGGCCCAGGTGGCAGCCTTCCAGCAGGGCGCGGTGCCGATCTTCCTGATCAGCCTGAAGGCCGGCGGCGTGGGGCTCAATCTCACCGCGGCCGACACCGTCATCCACTACGACCCGTGGTGGAACCCGGCGGCCGAAAATCAGGCGACCGACCGCGCCTGGCGCATCGGGCAGGACAAACCCGTGTTCGTGTACAAGCTGATTGCGAAAGGCACGCTGGAAGAAAAGATCCAGCTACTGCAGCAGAAGAAGTCCGAGCTGGCGCAGTCGATCCTGTCCGAAGGCGAATCGCAGAAGATGGCGCTGACGCAGGAAGACCTGCAGGCGATCTTCGCACCGCTGGACGATTGAGTTAGCTTTAAAGCCGTCGTTCCCGCGCAGTGAACTGCTACACGAAAGT
>DDKG01000075.1:0-146830 GCA_002339265.1 Massilia sp. UBA2604
GCCTCGAACGCCGGTTCCTCGGCGGCCTGCGCCTCGGCTTCCGGCTCGTCGTGGTGGTCGGCGCCGCGCTTGCTGCCCAGCAGGCGCAGCACGGCGTCGGCGGTGCGGTCGCGCAGCGGGATGTGCGCCTCTTGCTTGATGAAGTTGCGGCGCGCCAGCTGGTTGAAGAACTCGATCACGACCGAGAAGCCGATCGCGGCGTACAGGTAGCCCTTCGGGATGTGGAAGCCCAGGCCTTCGGCGATCAGGGAGAGGCCGATCATCAACAGGAAGGACAGGCACAGCACGACGACGGTCGGATGGGCGTTGACGAAGCGCGTCAGCGGCTTCGATGCGAACAGCATGACGCCCATCGAGATGATCACGGCGGCCATCATGACGCCGAGCTGTTCGACCATGCCGACCGCGGTGATCACGGCGTCGAGCGAGAACACGGCGTCGAGCACGATGATCTGCGCCACCACGGCGGCGAAGCTCGCGTATTCGCGCTTGCCGCTCTGGACATGCGATTTGCCTTCGACGCGCTCGTGCAGTTCGATGGTTGCCTTGGCGAGCAGGAAGATGCCGCCGATCAGCAGGATCAGGTCGCGCCCCGAGAACGACAGGGTGCCGACGGAGAACAAGGGTGCGGTGAGCGTGACCAGCCACGAGATCATCGTGAGGAGGCCAAGGCGCATGATCATGGCGAGGGACAGGCCGAGGAGTCGTGCCTTGTCGCGCTGGTGCGGGGGAAGTTTGTCCGCCAGGATGGCGATGAAGATCAGGTTGTCGATGCCCAGGACGATCTCGAGCACGACGAGGGTGAGCAAGCCGACCCATATATTCGGGTCAAGTAGCCATTCCATTGGAGAGTTTTGTAGTTAAGGAAGGGGCATTGTACGCGATCGTGCCGGCATCCGGCCAGAACGGGCGGCGAAGCGGCATCGCCCGGCGCCGCCCCGCCCTGCCCGGCCCCGGCTTATTCCATTGGCGCACCGCGCAGCCACACCGCGTTGATCTTGCGGGTATTGCGGATGTCGTCCAGCGGATTGGCATCCAGCACCAGGATGTCGGCCTGCTTGCCGGCGGCAAGCGTGCCGCGCTCCTTGTCGATGCCCAGGATGGCGGCATTGCCGGCGGTCGCGGCCTGCAGCGCCTGCATCGGCGAGAGGCCGGCCTGTGTCAACAGTTCAAGCTCGCGGTGCTCGGCGAAGCCCTGGATGCGGGGGATCGTGGCGCCCGAATCGGTGCCCATGCCGACCTTGATGCCGGCCTTGTGCAGCGCCAGCACATTCGCCTTCGCATTGGCCAGGTCCTTCTTGCTGATCTCCTTGACCTTGTACGCCGGGCTGGCCAGCCACTCGCCCACGCCCGGGTCGAGCGCATCCTTGAAGAACGGCGCCTGCATCCAGTCCGGCTTGTCGGCATACACGAAGAAGGCTTCGTCGAGCTGCAGGGTTGGAATGTAGGCGATGTTCTTCTCCTTCATCAGGGCGATCAGTTCGGCGTCGACCGGCTTGTCGCGCACGCTGTGGCCGAACAGGTCGACGCCGTCGCGCGCCAGGCGCTTGGCGTCTTCGAGGTAGTAGACGTGGGCCACGACCTTCAGGCCGCGCTTGTGCGCCTGCTGGATGACTTCGCGGTACAGGGCCGGATCCATCTTTTTCGTCTTGCTGTCGCCGAAGTCGTCGACCCAGATCTTGACCAGGTCGGGCTTTTGCGCCGCCAGCTTCTCGAAGTCCTCGCGCACCGCCTCGATCGTGGTCGGGCGATACACCTGGTCCATGCCCATGGCGATCGGCGGCGCGCCGTGCGGCACGCCGAAACCGTGGCCGGCGGTGACGATGGCGGGCAGCGCCATCTTGCCGGCGCGCTGGTCGGCGCGCATTTTATAGATGAAGTCGTGGTCGGTGCCGAACACCGCCACCGTGCCGACGCCATAGCGCATGTATTTCTGCAGCTGGCGCGTGACGTTGGCCTCGTTGATCTCGGCCGCGCCCGACCTGGTGCCGTTGGTGATGCCCAGGTGGGCGTGGCCGGCGATCAGGGCCGGCATCACGGTCTTGCCGCGCAGGTCGACGACCTTGGCGCCGGCGGGCACCACGGCGCCCTGCTTCTGCACCGCCTCGATGCGGCCGTCGCGGATCACGATGCTGCCGTTCTCGATCGGCGCGCCGCCCTGGCCGTCGATGATGCGGGCGCCTTGCAGGACGGTGGCCTGCCCGGCCGGCTGCGCCATGGCGCTGGCGCCCACGAGTAAGGACAGGGCGCTGGCCAGCGCGGTCAGCAAGGTCGGGAGTCGCATCGTGGGTCCTTTCGAAAAATTGGCAAACCCGGCAATGTTAGTCCATCGACATGAAGCGCAGCGTACGCCTCAGATCACGCCCTCGCGCCTGAGCCGATCGAGTTCCTCCCGGCCGTAGCCGAGCAGGCCGCCATAGACGTCGCCATTGCTGGCGCCGAGCGTGACGGCGGGCTTGTCGAAGCCGGTGAAGGCGTCCGACATATGGATCGGCATGCCGCCGGCCACGACCTCTTCCACCGCTCCGTACCGCGGATGTTCCAGATGAACGGTATCGCCGCGGCGCAGCAGGTCCTGATGGCGCAGGGCCTCGACCGGATCGCGTACCGGACCATTGGGCACGCCGCAGTCGGCCAGCAGCGCGGCCACCGCCGCGGTGTCCAGGCTGCGGGTCCAGGCGCCGACCATCTCGTGCAGGGCAGCGTGGTTGCGCACCCGCGCCGCCAGGCTGCCGAAGCGCGTGTCCTGTATCAGTTCGGGACAGCCCATGGCGCGAAACACGCCGGCCGCGAAGACATCCTTGGGCGCGCTGATCGCGATATGGCCGTCGGCGGTCGGAAAGACCCCGGACGGCGCCATGCGCGGCAAGACCTCGCCGGTGCGGGTCGCGCGCCCCAGCTTGTGCGCCATGCCGAACGGCTCGGCCGCCACCAGCGCGCCCAAGGTTCCCAGCAGCGAGACGTCGACGTGCTGGCCCTGTCCCGTCGCCCGCGCCTGCAGCACGGCGGCCAGTGTGCCGATGGTGGCGAACAGCGGCGCGGCCTGGTCGCCGATGGGAATGCCGACCCGCACCGGCGCTTCGCCCTCGGCGCCGCTGGTCATCATCAGGCCGCTCATCGCCTGGATCACGATGTCCACCGCCTTGCCCAAGCGGGGATCGGCGTCGGCGCCGAAGCCGCTGATCGAGGTGTAGACGAGGGCCGAATTGACGGCGCGGCAGCTGGCATGGTCGATGCCGAGGCGTTCGGTCACGCCCTGGCTGTAATTCTCGACCACCACGTCGGCGCGGCGCACCAGGTCGAGGAAGATGGCGCGCGCCTCGGGGTGCTTCAGGTTGAGGGTGATCGCTTCCTTGTTGCGGCCGCGGTCGAGGATCGCCAGCGACAGGTCGTCGTCATGTTCCGGCGCGGCCTTGACGCCGTCGCGGCCCAGGAACAGCGAGTTGCTGCGCGACGGATCGGGGTTGTCCGGGTTCTCGATCTTGATGACCCGTGCTCCCAGCCCCGCGAGGAGCAGGGTCGCATACGGCCCGGCCAGCATGGTGGTGAGATCGAGTACGGTCACCCCCGCGAGCGGGCCTGGCGGCTGGTCCTGGTGGTCGTTCATGGCGGGCCTTTCGCGAACGGTGGCAGCCGCCAGTCTACCCCATTCCGAACCGGCGCCGACCAGCGGCCTAGCGGCCCGCAGCGGCGCCGGATGGCGTTGCAATGGACGCGACATAATCGCGGTAGTTGCGCAGCGGGCGCCCCAGCATCGCGGTCAGGCGCTCGACGTCGCCCGCCTCCGGCACCATGCCGTCGCTGATGAAACGATCGGCCATCAGGCGCATGTCATACGCCATCCAGCCCGGCATGAAGTTGCGCAGGTTCTGCTCGAAGTTGGCGGTGTCGTCGCCGCCATAGGCGATCGGGCGCCCCAGCACATCTGACCAGATGGCGGCGGCGTCGATCCCGGTCAGGGTATCGGGGCCGACCAGGTTGATGCGCTCCAGCGCCAGCGGCCGGGTCGCATTTGCGCGGTGGATCAACTCGATGGCGGCGATTTCGCCGATATCGCGCGGATCGACCATCGCCAGTCCCCTGGTGCCAATCGGCATCGGATACACGCCGTAGGCCTGCACCGCATCCTTGACCGTCAACTCATTGTTCATGAAGTAGGCGGGCCGCAGGATGGTGGCTGAGAATCCCATCTGCTCGATCATGCGTTCGACGCCGAACTTGCCGGCGAAGTGCGGCACGTTGACATAGCGGTCGCTGTGGATCACCGAGAGGTAGACCACGCGCTCGACGCCCGCTTCCCTGGCGACGTTCAGGGCGATCAGCGCCTGGGTGAACTCGTCCGGGGCGACGGCATTGAGCAGGAAGAACGCGGACACGCCGGCAAAGGCGCCGCGCAGCGCGTCCGGATCCATCAGGTCGCCCTTCACGACCTGGACGGCGGCCGGGAAATCGGCCTTGGCCGGATCGCGTACGAGGGCGCGCACGCTGGCGCCGCGCTGGACGAGCTGGTTGACGACTTGCTGGCCGATGACGCCGGTGGCGCCGGTAACGAGAATGGTCATGATGTCACTCCTGGTGGTGGTGTTGAAAAGGTGAATCCATCATATTCATTCCACTTCCGGTCCGATAGCCGGTATAGTTGGACATACCGTCTCACAGGTGGAACATATGGATTTGCTGGCCCTGGTCGATTTCAATCTGGTGGCGCGCCACGGCGGCGTCGGCCGTGCGGCGCGCGCCTCCGGGCGTCCCAAGGCGACGCTGTCGCGCCACGTGGTCGATCTGGAGAACAGCCTGGGCCTGCGCCTGTTCGAGCGCGGCGCGCGTGCGCTCAGGCTGACAGAGGAAGGCAAGGCGCTGTACGAGCGCACCAGCGTGCTGCTGCACGAGATCGACGAGACTGCCGGGGCGATCGCCCAGGGCGGCGCCCGCCCCAGGGGCCGGTTGCGCATCAGCGCCCCGCTGCTGTTCTCGCAGGCGGCGATGGGCAAGCTGGCCGCGGGCTTCGCGCTCAGGCATCCCGAAGTCAGGCTGGAGGTGACTACCGAAGACCGGCCGGTCGACATGGTCGAGGAAGGCGTCGACCTGGTCATCCGCGTCAATCCGGCGCCGGATGCGAGCCTGGTCGGCCGCATTTTCTTGCGCGACCGGCTGGTGGTCGTGGCCGCGCCCGGCCTCGCGCGGCCCGCCGCAGGCGATGCCGTCCGGGGCGTCGTGCGCGGCGCGCTGGGCGAGCGGCGGGCGTGGAATGTGGTGACCCCGGCCGGCGCCGCGACGCTCGCGGTCGAGCCGGCGCTGTCGCTGGGATCGCTGTTCATGGTGCGCGACGCGGTGCGGCTCGGCGCCGGCGCGGCGCAACTGCCCTTGTCGCTGGTGAGCCGCGACCTGGCGGCCGGCTCGCTGGCCAGCTGGGGCGAGATCGACGGGCCGGAGATCGCGCTGTGGGCGCTGTACCCGTCGCGCCGCCTGCTGAGCAGCCGGGTATCGGCATTCCTGGCGTACTTGAAAGAGGCGTTCCCGCACGGGACGCCGGAAGAACTGGCATCCTGGCTGGCTGACGGCCCTACGGCAGCGCCGCAGGCCGCGGACGACGACAATCACGGAGATTAACCATGCAGGACCCACGCCGCGTAGAAGGCATTAACGTCCAGGACTTCCTGAACGAACACCACTTCTCGCCCTATCAGTGGCTGATCTTCGGCCTGTGCTTCCTGATCGTGCTGCTGGACGGCTTCGACACCGCGGCGATCGGATTCATCGCGCCTTCGCTGGTGCAGGACTGGGGCGTGACGCGCCCCGCCCTGGCGCCGGTGTTGAGCGCCGCCCTGTTCGGCCTGGCCGCCGGCGCCATGGCGGCCGGCCCGCTGTCGGACCGGGTCGGCCGCAAGCAGGTGCTGGCGCTGTCGGTGCTGCTGTTCGGCGCCGCCTGCGCCTGGTCGTCGTTCGCGAGCGGCGTCACCGAGCTGGCGATCCTGCGCTTCGTCACCGGCCTGGGGCTGGGCGCGGCGATGCCGAACGCGGTGACCCTGATGAGCGAGTTCTGCCCCGACCGCAAGCGCGCCCTGCTCACCAATGCGATGTTCTGCGGCTTTCCGCTCGGCGCGGCCCTGGGCGGCTTCCTCGCGGCCTGGATGATCCCGCTGTGGGGCTGGCGCAGCGTGCTGCTGCTGGGCGGCCTGGCGCCGCTGCTGGCGGGACTGTTGATCATCCTGCTGTTGCCGGAATCGGTGCGCTTCCTGGTCGCGCGCGGCGCCAACCAGGAACGCATCCGCGCCATCCTGCGCCGCATTTCGCCGGCCGCCGACGCGGCGCAGGCCTTCGTGACGCGCGAGGCCACGCCCGCTGGCGATGGGGCCGGCGTCAGGATGATCCTGTCGCGGCCCTACGTGGTCGGCACCCTGATGCTGTGGCTGACCTATTTCATGGGACTGGTGATTTTCTACTCGCTGGTCAACTGGATGCCGCTGCTACTGCGCGACGCCGGCCTGTCGGGCCAGAACGCGACCCTGGTGTCCGCCCTGTTCCCGCTGGGCGGCGTGGGCGCGGTGCTGGCCGGCTGGCTGATGGACCGCTACAACGCCAACGCCGTCATCGCGGCCTGCTTCGCGCTGACGGCGGCCACCATCTTCGCCATCGGCCAGAGCGCCCACGACCTCGGGCTGCTGATGGCGGTGGTGCTCGCGGCCGGGCTGGCGATGAACACCGCGCAGGCATCGCTGCCGGCGCTGGCCGCGGCCTTCTATCCGACCCGGGGCCGCGCCACTGGCGTGGCCTGGATGATGGGCATCGGACGGCTGGGTGGGATCGCCGGCTCCTTCCTGGTGGCGGAGCTGGCGCGGCTGCGCTTCGGGATCGAGGGGATCTTCGCTGTCGTGGCGCTGGCCGGGGTGGCGGCCACGCTGGCGCTGCTGGTCAAGCTGGCAGCGGAACGCGCGGGTAGAACCCGGGGTTGAATTTCATTCTGCGACCGGCGCGGCCTTGCGCGCCGGGAGCATCGGCTCGAGCAGCTGGCCGGTCAGCGTGGGCGGGCACGGCGTATCGGTCCCGACCTCGGCCGGCCAGTGCCGCGGCAGGTAGTGGCTGCCGAACAGGCGATCCAGGAACGGCAGGGTGGACGCGTAATTGCGGTTGATGTGGTCGTGGCGGCTGTGGTGCCAGTGGTGGAAGGCCGGCGTCGTCACCAGCCACTCGAGGGGGCCGAAGCGCCAGCGCAGGTTGGCGTGGATGAAGAAGCCCCACACGATGCCGAGCGCGATCACGAGCGCCGGCGTGCCGCTGCCGGCCATGCCGGGGCTGGCCAGGCCGATGACGTACAGGGGCACCAGGCCGAACAGCCGGGTGATCACCATGTCGACCGGATGACTGCGGGTATTGGCCAAAAAGTGCATGCGCTCGGTGGAGTGGTGCAGCGCATGGAAGCGCCACAGCCACGGCAGCTCGTGGCTGAGCCGGTGGCCCCAATAAAAACCCGTTTCGGCGATCACAAAGGCCAGGCCGATGCGCAGCGCCTGCGGCAGTTCGGCGACGGCCGACTTGAGCGCGGCCGGCACCAGGTAATGGGCGATGGAAGCCAGCAGCGCCATCGGCACGGCGAGCACCACGACCGGCACCAGGCTGCTGATGAAGTAATAGGCCAGATTGTGGCGCAGCTCGGGGTTCGGCTGCGCGTGGCGCACGCCGAACCAGCGTTCGAGCGGGACGAACAGCGCCGTTAGCAGCACGAGCCAGATGCACAGGCGCAGCGCGGTCGTGGCGAATTCGGCGAGGTCGATGTTCATGGCGGATGCGGCGATGGTGGAAGCGGTGTCGCGATGTGGACGCCGCCACCGGGCAAGGCCGGCGGCGGATGGCTGCGGGCAGCCCCGCGGCCGTTGAACAGGCGTATCAGGCCTGGCTGTTGCGGCGGCGTCGGGCGGTGAAGCCCATCAGGCCAAGGCCGCCCAGCAACATGCCCAGGGTTGCCGGTTCCGGCACTTCGGCGTTCAGGGCGACGTTATCGAGCAGCATGAACGGCGGCGCGCCGGCGCCGCTGCCGTGGACCAGGAAGCTCAGCCAATCAGTGGCGCTGGTCGCGGTGAAGGTCATCGTGGCCGTCTTCCATCCGCTGAAGCCGCTGTCCACGATGCTCAGGAGTTCGGATTGCTGCTTGACGCCGCCGAAATCGACTTCCCAGTAATTGTTATTGTTGGCGCCGGTCTCGATGACCTGCTGGGCCAGCGCGAAATCGAAGGTCAGCGTGTACTTGTCGCCGACCGTCAGGCCATTGACCTGTTGCTTGAGCGGGCCTGGAAAATACATCCAGTCCGATGCGAAGAAATTGCCGCCAGTTGGAGACGCGGAGTAGCCATTGCTCAATCCCTCGCGCCCGTTAACCCTCGGGTATTTGTCCTTCAGCCAGATCGCCGACTTGTCGGTATTGGCGATATCGCCGTTCAGGACGAAGTTGTAGCGGCCGTCCCTGCCATAGCCACTTTCCCAGTGCGTCAGGGTAGTACGGTCGCTACGCGTGGTGGAGGTGCCACCGGCGAGCTGCTTGTTGCCACCATTGGTGGTTTCTTCAAAATTGCCGTTCTTGATGAAGTTTGCGTGAGCGGCATTGGTGCTCAGCGCCGAAGCGGCCAACAAGGTCAGCAGGAATGGTTTGATACGCATGGCGCGAACTCCAGAAAATGGTCAATGGCGATATACGAGCGCCGGCGTTTTCTGGGCCGGACGGTGGGTGAGCGGAATCCGGTCACGCCGATATGCTAGGTACGTGAATAATTGAGAACATTCAAAAACAATTGCACTGAAACATTTTATCAGACACATGCTTATTCAAATTCAATATTCTCCGAATAACAATAATTCTCCACGGGAAATGTTTTCACAATTTCCATGAAGCATCACTCCATCGCTCGGTCGCGTTTTTCAGATAGCGCCTGCCGATCCAGGCCATACACGGAAGATTGGGCGCACGAACATACTCAAACGTCACATGTGCAGCCGGGGCGCGGCAGTGATGTCGAATCTGGGAGACGAATTGCACAGCTCGGGAGACGAATAGTTGAGCTGCGAAAAAACAACAGTCGCTCAGTACGCTGCTTCGACTGGCGACCAGGATTACAGTGTGGTTTCGTTCAATAAAGGACACCGACCAGCATGCCGACACGGGAAGACATTGCTTTATTAGCGTCGTACAACGCTGACATGAATTCCAGGGTATATACCGCTGCGGCGACCTTGCCCGCGGACGCGCTGACCGTCGACCGTGGCGCGTTCTTCGGTTCGATTCTCGGCACCCTGAATCACATCGTCGCCGGCGACACCATTTGGCTACAGCGGTTCCAGAACCATCCAACCGGCTTTCGTGCGCTGGCGCCAATGAAGGAGATCGCACCGCCTACCGGACTGACACATATCTACAGCGACGACCTCGGCGTGCTGCGCGAACACCGCGAGCGGCTTGATGTGATTATCGAGGCGCTGGCAGCGGAATGTTCGGATCGGGACTTGGCGCAGCCGTTCAGTTACAAGAATTCGCGTGGCGCATTCTGCAAGAAATTCGGCAGCCTGCTGCTGCATTTCTTTAACCATCAAACGCATCACCGCGGCCAGGCGAGCACCTTGCTGTCGCAGGCGAATGTGGACATCGGCGTCACCGATCTGGTGGTATGGGTCCCCGATGAGTGCTGATCAGGGGCCATCGCCCTGCTCCATCGCAGCATCATAAAACGCCTGGCCGTTCTTGCCGTGCTCCTTGATGGTGTACATGGCGACGTCCGCTCGGCGCATCAGCTCATCGATCGTTTCGCCATCATGGGGAAACACCGCGATCCCGATCGATGCGGAGATCGTCACCGCTTTACCGCCCAGGTCGAACGGCAGGTTCAGGCATTCCAGGAACTTGTCGGCGACCACGCATGCGTCGTCACGGGTATGCAGATCGGGCAGCACCACGGTGAATTCGTCGCCGCCCTGGCGCGCCAGCGTATCGCCCTTGCGCAGGCAGCCTTTCAGGCGCGCCGTCACTTGCAGCAGCAACTCATCGCCCTTGTCGTGACCGAGCGTGTCGTTGACCTGTTTGAATCGATCGAGATCGATGAACATCGTGGCCAGCTCGGTCCGGTTGCGCCGGGATTGCAGGATCGCTTGTCCTAGCCGGTCCTTGAATAAAAGGCGGTTTGGCAGATTGGTCAGCACGTCATGGTAAGCCTGATGTAGGATGATGGCTTCCGCCTGCTTGCGCGCCGTGATATCGCGTGCGATGCCGTAGGTGCCGATATATTTCGATCTACCCGGCTCCATATGCTCCAGATGCATGCCGACCGCATTCAGCGATACGGTGATCGATGCGTCATCCAGCGTATCCATCTCGGTCGCATTCGACCGGCGCGTCATCCGCAGCTCGACATCCCGCGAGGCCCGATCGCCGGAGCGCCTTTCGTTGAAGGCATAGCGCGCCCGGGCGAAATCCTCCTCGTGCACGAGTATCGAATAATGCTTGCCGATCAGTTCGCGGCGATCGTAGCCCAGCATTTGACAGGCCCGGTCGTTCACGAAGGTGAATCGTCCGTCCGGCTCGACCATATAGATCAGATCCGGTGACGTATCGACCATGTACCGGTAGGTGCGTTCCGACAGCTCAAGCCGATAGGCGACGTCGCGGTTGGTTTGCCTGAGCCGGCGCTGGGTCAGGACGTTATCGATGGTCTTGAGCAAATCCTGCTGGCTGAAGGGCTTGCGCAGGAAGTCGTGCGCGCCGCGCCGCATTGCGCCGATTGCGGCGTCGATCTGCACATTTCCGCTGATCACGATGACGTCGGTTTCGATGCAGTGATGGTTGATGAAGTCCATGACGTGCTGGCCGTCCATGTCTTCCAGGCTGAGATCGAGCAGGACCAGGTCGTAGCGGGTGTCGGACAGGCACGACAAAGCTTCAGCGCCGGAGCTGGCGGTGTCGATGTCAAAATGGCGGTGGCTGAGCAGTTCTTGCAGCGACGCGAGCATGCGGGGCTCGTCGTCTACAAGCAATAGCTTGGTCGACTGGTTGGCGGCGGCGAACGGGAGGTGGGGCGCGACAAATGAATTTTCACCGATCGTAGGTCGCGATTTTCTCGGGAAAGGATTCATGGCCGTATGGGATTGAGAGGCTCACAGGTTTCAGTAGAGCATCGCCAATATGAGATTTGTTTAGACAGATGGGCTTATGCTTCTACATTAACACGCTCAGTAAATTTCAAATACAAATTGACAACTCTCAAAGTCAGTCGGTAACAATTCCCCTAGAGCAATGGCTTCTCTTTTGCTGCGACGAAAAAAAGGCCACCCCAAGGGTGGCCGATTTTTTGTATGCTGGCGGAGAGAGGGGGATTCGAACCCCCGATAGGCTATGAACCTATACACGCTTTCCAGGCGTGCGACTTAAACCACTCATCCATCTCTCCTGATGGGTCGACGTGGGATCTCCACGAAGCCGCCTATTATAGCAAGTATTCCCAGCAGTACAAGGCCGACAACGGTGTTCAACATGCGGATGGCGAACCGGAGTGACGTTGGACGCGACGACGTATGCGGTCATCAGGAAGCGCCATGGTCCCCGCAAGCCCAACCCGTCACCCAAAAAAATGCCCGCCCCCTCTCCCGAGTAGGCGGGCAAGCCTTGCGTCATCCTTGTGGGCCGCCGCAGGCAGGTTGCTCAGGCATTGTAGCTCAAGCCGATTCCTTCAACTGCTCAAGGATGGCCGGATTTTCCAGCGTCGAGACGTCTTGCGTGATGTTCTCGCCCTTGGCCAGCACGCGCAGCAGGCGGCGCATGATCTTGCCGGAGCGGGTCTTCGGCAGGTTGTCGCCAAAGCGGATCTCTTTCGGCTTGGCGATCGGACCGATTTCCTTGCCCACCCAGGCGCGCAGCTCGTTGGCCAGCTTCTTGGCTTCCTCGCCGGTCGGACGCGCCTGCTTGAGCACGACGAAGGCGCAGATCGACTCACCGGTGGTCTCGTCCGGACGCCCCACCACCGCCGCTTCGGCCACGATCGGATTGGCCACCAGCGCCGATTCGATCTCCATCGTGCCCATGCGGTGGCCCGAGACGTTCAGCACGTCGTCGATGCGGCCGGTAATGGTGAAGTTGGCGGTGTCCTTGTTGCGGATCGCGCCGTCGCCGGCCAGGTAGTATTTGCCGCCAAGCTCATCCGGGAAGTAGCTGGTGCGGAAGCGGTCCGGGTTGTTCCAGATCGTGCGGATCATCGACGGCCATGGACGCTTGACGACCAGGATGCCGCCCTGCCCGTTCGGCACGTCGGCGCCGGCTTCGTCCACGATCGCGGCCATGATGCCCGGCAGCGGCAGCGTGCACGAGCCCGGCACCATCGGCGTCGCGCCCGGCAGCGGGGTGATCATGTGGCCGCCGGTCTCGGTCTGCCAAAAAGTGTCGACGATCGGGCAGCGCTCCTGGCCTACATTGCGGTAGTACCACATCCAGGCTTCCGGATTGATCGGCTCGCCGACCGAGCCGAGCAGGCGCAGGCTGGACAGGTCGTAGTTCTTCGGATGCACCTTCTCGTCCAGGTCCGAGGCCTTGATCAGCGAACGGATCGCGGTCGGCGCCGTGTAGAAGATGCTGACCTTGTGCTTCTCGACGGTCTGCCAGAAGCGGCCCGCGTTCGGGAAGGTCGGCACGCCCTCAAAGACCACTTGCGTGCCGCCGACGGCCAGCGGGCCGTAGGCGATATAGGTGTGGCCGGTGATCCAGCCGATGTCGGCGGTGCACCAGTAGACGTCTTCGGGCTTCAGGTCGAAGGTCCACTTCATCGTCAGCGCGGCCCACAGCAGGTAGCCGCCGGTCGAGTGCTGCACGCCTTTCGGGGTGCCGGTCGAGCCGGACGTGTAGAGGATGAACAGTGGGTGTTCCGCATCGACCCATTCAGGCGCGCACTCGGCCGACTGGTCTTGCACCAGCTCGTGCAGCCACAGGTCGCGGCCTTCCTTGAAATTGATGTTGCCGCCGGTGCGCTTGTAGACGATGACGTCCTTGACGGTGTCGCAGCCGCCCAGGCCCAGGGCCTCGTCGACGATCGCCTTCAGCGGCAGCGCCTTGCCGCCGCGCTGCTGTTCGTCGGCCGTAATGACGGCCACCGCGCCGGCGTCGATGATGCGCTCTTGCAGCGACTTGGCGGAGAATCCGCCGAACACCACCGAGTGGGTGGCGCCGATGCGGGCGCAGGCCTGCATCGCGGTCACGCCTTCGATCGACATCGACATGTAAATGACGACGCGGTCGCCCTTCTTGATGCCGCGCGACTTCAGGGCGTTGGCGAATTTGCAGACGCGCTCGTGCAGCTCGCGGTAAGTCACTTTCGTGACCGTGCCGTCGTCCGCCTCGAAGATGATCGCGGTCTTGTCGGCGTTGCCGTTTTCAAGGTTGCGGTCGAGGCAGTTGTACGAGGCATTCAGCTGGCCGTCGGCGAACCATTTGTAGAACGGCGCATTCGATTCGTCGAGGGTCGAGGTGAACGGCTTGTGCCAGTCGAGGTTCTCGCGCGCCAGGCGCGCCCAGAAACCTTCGTAGTCGCTTTCGGCTTCGGCACACAGTTTTTCGTAGGCGGCCATGCCGTTGATGGCGGCCTTGTCGGCAAACTCCTTCGGCGGCTGGAACACGCGGTGCTCCTGCAGGCCCTGGGTTTGCTCTTGGGTGGTCTCGTTCTCGGCCATACTAGTCTCCATATTAATGTAGTAGGTTATGCCAGATACCATAGGGGGGCTCGCTTACTGAGCCCTTACAATGGAAACCCCTCCGCCGGGTCGGTATTGACGGCGCCCGCCCGTTCTTGTTCGCCTTTATTCTAACGCCAGCCGTTGCAAAGCGTGCAAGTGGGGCAGCAAGCCAGCGCGCGCCGCACCTCATTGACAGGCTCCGGTGTAAAATGCCGAGCTGAATTTTTTTCGCATCCCCCTGGAGTTCCATCCCGATGTCCGCCCTAGAACCAAGCAAGCAAGTCCGCAAGCTGTCCCCGCTGAGCAATCTGATTTTCGCCAGCCGCTGGCTGCAGCTGCCGCTGTACCTCGGCCTGATCCTGGCGCAGTGCGTCTACGTATTCCACTTCTGGGTCGAACTGGTCGACCTGATCGGCGCCGCCATGGGCAACGTCGATTCGCTGAACCACATCATCGACGCCGTCGGCCTGTCCGGCAACCGTCCGCAGCGCCTGACCGAAACCGTCATCATGCTGGTCGTCCTTGGCCTGATCGACGTGGTCATGATCTCGAACCTGTTGATCATGGTGATCGTCGGCGGCTACGAAACCTTTGTCTCGCGCATGCACCTGGATGGCCACCCGGACCAGCCGGAGTGGCTGTCGCACGTGAATGCGTCGGTCCTGAAGACCAAGCTGGCGATGGCGATCATCGGCATCTCGTCGATCCACCTGCTCAAGACCTTCATCAACGCCGCCAACTACGACGAGAAGACGCTGATGTGGCAGACCCTGATCCACATCGCCTTCCTGGTGTCGGCGCTGGCGATCTCGTGGACCGACCGCATCACCACCATGACGCATAAAGAGAAGCACTGAAGCACCAGCAGTACACACAACGATAACGATACTCCGACACTCCATCACGAGAGATTTCCCACCATGGCAACCGTCATTACCCAGGAAGACCTGATCGAATCCGTCGCGGCCGCGCTGCAGTACATCAGCTACTACCATCCGGCCGACTATATCCAGCACCTGGCACGCGCCTACGAGACCGAGCAAAGCCCGGCCGCGAAGGATGCGATCGCCCAGATCCTGACCAACTCGCGCATGTGCGCCGAAGGCAAGCGTCCGATCTGCCAGGACACCGGCATCGTCAACGTGTTCCTGAAGGTGGGCATGGGCGTGCGCTTCGAAGGCTTCACCGGCACCGTCACCGACGCGGTCAACGAAGGCGTGCGCCGCGCGTACAACTTCGCCGACAACAAGCTGCGCGCCTCGATCGTGGCCGATCCGCACTTCGAGCGCAAGAACACCAAGGACAACACCCCGGCCGTGGTCCATATGGAGCTGGTCGAGGGCGACACCGTCGACGTCAAGCTCGCTGCCAAGGGCGGCGGCTCGGAAAACAAGACCAAGTTCGTCATGCTCAACCCGTCCGACTCGCTGGTCGACTGGGTACTGAAAACCGTGCCGCTGATGGGTGCCGGCTGGTGCCCGCCGGGCATGCTCGGCATCGGCATCGGCGGCACCGCAGAAAAGGCGATGCTGATGGCGAAAGAATCGCTGATGGAAGACATCGACATGTACGAGCTGCGCCAGCGCGGCCCGAACAACAAGCTCGAAGAGCTGCGCATCGAGCTGTGCGACAAGATCAACGCGCTGGGCATCGGCGCCCAGGGCCTGGGCGGCCTGACCACCGTGCTGGACGTGAAGATCAATATGTACCCGACCCACGCGGCCTCGAAGCCGGTGGCGATGATCCCGAACTGCGCCGCCACCCGCCACGCGCACTTCGTGCTGGACGGCTCGGGCCCGGCCTATATCGAACCGCCGGCGCTGTCGACCTGGCCTGACGTGAACTGGACCCCGGACACCGAGAAATCGAAGCGCGTCGACCTGAATACCCTCACTAAAGAGGAAGTCGCATCCTGGAAGCCGGGCCAGACCCTGCTCCTGAACGGCAAGATGCTGACCGGCCGCGACGCCGCACACAAGCGCATCCAGGACATGCTGGCCAAGGGCGAATCGCTGCCGGTGGACTTCACCAACCGCGTGATCTACTACGTCGGCCCGGTCGATCCGGTCGGCAGCGAAGTGGTCGGCCCGGCCGGCCCGACGACCGCCACCCGCATGGACAAGTTCACCGACATGATGCTGGAAAAGACCGGCCTGATCTCGATGATCGGCAAGGCCGAGCGCGGCCCGGCGGCGATCGAGTCGATCCAGAAGCACAAGTCGGCCTACCTGATGGCGGTCGGCGGCTCGGCCTACCTGGTGTCGAAGGCGATCAAGTCGGCCAAGGTGGTCGGTTTCGAGGACCTGGGCATGGAAGCGATCTACGAGTTCGACGTCACCGACATGCCGGTCACCGTCGCCGTCGATTCGACCGGCACCTCGGTCCACAACACCGGCCCGAAAGAATGGTCGGCCAAGATCGAATCGCTGAAAGGCGTGCCGGTCACCGTCGCCTGATCTCGACGTCATCATGACCCTCCCCGACGCTCCAGTTGGCATCTTCGACTCGGGCGTCGGCGGCCTGTCGGTGCTGCGCCACATCCAGGCGCATCTGCCGCACGAACACCTGCTTTATCTCGCCGATACCGGCTTCGCCCCCTACGGCGACAAACCCGAAGCCATCGTGGTCGAACGCGTGCTGGCGATCGGCGATTTTATGCTCGCCCAAGGCGCGAAAGCGCTGGTCGTCGCCTGCAATACCGCCACCGTGGCCGCCGTGCGCGAGCTGCGCGAACGCCACCCCGGCATGCCCATCGTCGGCGTCGAGCCGGGCCTCAAGCCTGCCGCCGCCCTCACCCGCAGCGGCAAGGTAGGCGTGCTGGCCACCGAACGCACCCTGCGCGGCGCCAAGTTCCTGCAGCTGCGCGACCAGATCCATCTCGATTCAGGCGCCGAATTCCTGCTGCAGCCCTGCGTCGGCCTGGCCGACCAGATCGAGTTCGGCGAACTCGATTCGAGCGCCACCAGCGCAATGCTGGAACGCTTCATCATGCCGCTGCTGACGCAAGGCGCCGATACCCTGGTGCTGGGCTGCACCCACTATCCGCTGGTGCGCGCCTCGATCGAGCGCCTGTTGATGGATGCCGGCCGGGCGGACGTGGCCCTGGTCGACACCGGCGACGCCGTGGCACGCCAGCTCGCGCGCCTGCTGGCCGGCGCCGGCCTGCTGCGCGCGCAGGGCGCCATCCCCGCCAGCCTGACCGGCTACACCAGCGCCAGCGCGACCGCCCTGACCGCGGCGTTTCGCAGCCTGCTGGGCATCGATCCGCCGGTCCATGAGGTGGCGCTGCCCCTGCCGGCGGGCTGGCCGCCGTCCCCCGCATCCTGAGTGCACATTTAAATTTGCCAGTTCGGGATGAAGCCCTTATAATCTCGTTCTGTCTCGGCAATGCAGAGATAGAAAAGAAAGTCAGTGGTGGCTGTAGCTCAGTTGGTAGAGTCCAGGATTGTGATTCCTGTCGTCGTGGGTTCGAGTCCCATCAGCCACCCCAAGAATTCAGTAGTAATAACAAAGGGTTACATGCTTCCTAGCTTGTAGCCCTTTGTTGTTTTTGGAAGATAGATTCCAATTTTTGGAAGATCTCTAAACACAGTGCATTGAGTTTGGGTTCACCACGGGGTATGCTGCGAGCAACTGATGAAAATGGCAACTAAACTGTGTTGCCCTGTGGATGCTGCGCTGAGGCGTGATCAGGACTGCTCTACCTCACTCAAGGAACATTATGTTGACCGATGTCAAAATCTGGCTTTACGAACTCCCAAAATGTGGCTACTTCCCTTTCCGTGGAGACACTCCTCCGTTGTTCGGCGGCATCTCCCAAGCATTCGACGCCCTGACCGCGTGGGCTGCGGGCAAGCAACTTGGTCAGACCTCAACCTTTTCGGTGCCTGGCGATAACAATACCATCGTCGGCGGCGCTTATTTCCTTGATATCGCAAAACATCCCAACGGCGATTTCCTTGTCGGTTTGTGGAACCGCCTCCCCGGGAACAAGAACAACATTTCTTCGGTAGGCGTCGGTGACGTCGTTGGGAGCGCATCGGCAGCCGAAACCAAAATTGACCTCAACAGGATCCCGGGCATCGCCACTTATTTCTGGGTCATGCCCTCGGAGGCCCGCATTGCTTGTTTGCGGTTAAAGCATGATAGCCAAGGTTTGGAGACATTCAGGCGGTACATGCTGGCCTTCCTCAAGTACTACAATCCTCAGAATGTAGTTCTGGGCCCACCAGGGCCGAATGGAGAAATCGTTGTTGACGGATATCGGCAGAACACGACCACAGTAACCCCTACCGCGGGCGCCTTCCCTAAATTTTCTGTAAAATCGATTGTGCTGCCGGGCGATGTATCGTACCTTCGAACGAACGCCGCAGCGATTGACAAAGTCCTGACAAAGACGACTCTTTCGTCTGAGTCACCTGGTGACTGGGAGCGTTGGCAAAAGGTTATTGATGTGTCGCGGTTCTTGCGTACTCCGCCACCGCTGCGGGAGGAATCATTGGTGCGGCTAGAGTTCCCAATGAGCTTTACACCCCAAGAGTTTGATGAAGCTGTTGCCAACTGGCAACAACGAGATGGCAGTACTGATGCTACTGCTGAAGACGATCTTGGATTTCATCTCACCTCCGGTGAGATTAAATGGCTTAGCAGGACACATCCGAGAACAGGATATCAAATTGATGTCACTTGGGAAGATGCTGAACTTGTTGATGTCAAACATCTGCTCTCTCAACTACAGGCCTATCGAACTGCGGTACTTGCGCTAGGATAATATGTTCTTTTTACGTTTAGGTGTGGTGATAGCAGTAGCCTGGTTGGGCTATCGTTTCGGCACGCCTATAGCGCTCAACGATCAATGGCCTTTATACGATACCTTGAGAAATACAACCTCGATTGTTTTCGGGATTATGGGCGCATTAATTGCATTGGTGTATCCTGACGCAGTGAAGAATGCGTTGCGTGGCGGGGCCTCGGTCCAGCCTACTGATGGGGGATTACGTAAGTTAATCACCCCTTGCGGTCATTCTGCCATGCTTCTAGTGATATTGGTGATATTAGCACCCGCTATTGCGTGGATAACTACGCTCGACGCAGCTAATTACGCGGCAGAAATTGCGTCCTTACAGAAGGTTTCATTTTCCTTGTTTTGTGTACTTTCTTATTGGCAAGTAGTGATTTTGCTGATGGTATTGATACCGTTTGATGATTTATATTCAAAGGTCAACGAGGATATTCGTAGGGCTCGATTGCGTCGTGGGATGCATATGAATGGTCCAGGCTGAATCTATCTAACTATTCCTGTCGTCATGGGTTGGAATCCCATCAGCCATCCCAAGGCGTTCAGCAATAAACAATGGGTTACATGCTATTGCTTGTGACCCATTTGTTTTATTGAAAGATTTTCCCAAATTTGGAAAAACCAGTCAGACATTCTTCAGCTATGCACTGTAGTTACACTGCCAGCCATACCTAAACTAAAATTTTACTGTAATTATGACTAAGCGAAATCGGGTTGTGCGGTCTAGAGAAGATTTAAAAGAAGAGCTGCGAGATCAATTAGATCTTCTTCGTGTTTCCTGCACTGCTTATGACAACGGCGTTGAAGCTGCTGGCAAAACCATTGCAACAATACTTCGTGTGTTGCTGTATAGCCATAAACAGTCGCGTGGCTTATTGGATCAATTAGGCTACAGAAGCGGCAAGTTCATCAGCAGTTGCGAAGATTTTGATGAGTCGAACATTGCGCCCAGGCCAACAATTTTGACAATGAACGTCACGAAAACCGCTGTGAAATGGGAACCACGGGCGTGCACTGACCCTCATTGCAGAGAGTCCCGCAAGCTACCATTCACCGAATGGTGGAGCGAAACAATTGTTCTAGACGGAAAGCGTAGGCGATTTACACGAATGGATCTGGTCATGCACGTGGCAGATACAGATGGTGGAGCTCACGTCGATCCTGGCCTTGATGATTCCTATATGGATCTAACAAGAGGTAATTCGATTGGCTACAAGTTTGGCGATCAAGCGATACCGTTCGTTGGGCGCCCAGTCCTTGCCTGCATGAGGCAGATAGCGCACGAAGTTATAGCCACCTTACTCGAAAATGTTCCCGAGCTAGGGGAGCGCGTTCTTCCCGTAGTTCCTCCATACACTGCGCCTATTACCGATCAAGCAGGTGAGGGGCAGAAGATTCAGGTTTCCTTCACACTACCGGATGAACTTAAAGGCATGAAAAATCTCCGAGGGACTGCTACGTTATCCCCAGTAAAAAAAATTAATTAAAGGGGAAGCCGGCTTTGGTCCCTTTCTTATATCCCAATGATGCATGGGCGTGTTCCACCATGATACTCTTGCGGGATGATCAAAGCTACGCCTAAAGCTACGCCAAGAAAAACCGAGCTGCGCAACTCTTTCTGACTTCATCATCATGAAGGTTCTTACCGTCTGCCATAAGTGTCTTGATGACGCGATTGCTAAAGGCCGCCCGGCCGGGCCCACGATGTCTCTGATCAGCCCAACAGATAGCGGCATGTTGAAGTTTGATTGCGAAAATTCACACACATCCTACTCGGTGATGCAGCAACTGCGTTTTGAGGTTTTGTTTGAAATTGGCGCTCATGCAATCTTCGACAATTATTACCGCGAAGCGATATCTTCGTTCGCGTCGTCGCTTGAAAGATTCATTGAGTTTTACATCACGCTCATGTGCCGTAAACACAAGATCGACACGAAGGTATTTTCCGAGTCTTGGAAAGAGGTTAGCAACCAATCGGAGCGGCAACTGGGCGCGTATTTTTTCATCTTTCTGTTGCAAGAGGGTCGACAAGCCCCTTACCTTCCAAAGAAAATGATCGAGTTACGAAATAAGGTCATCCACAAAGGGAGGATCGCAAGCTACGAGGACGCCATACTGTTCGGGAATTCAGTACTTCAAACAGTAAATCCGATTTTAGCAACGCTCAAGGAACAGCACGGCGACCTGATTCAGGAAATAGTTTTTGACCATCTATTCTCTGCGAAGCAGGAGTATCCTAATGTTCCGACCTCGACGAGCAGTATGACTACCATCCTTTCTATCATGAAGGAATCGGTACCAATATATGATTTGCGTGACTGGAAACCGCCCCTTTACTACACCGAGCTGTCTTCCTAGTAGTTTTCTAAACGTATTGACCACTCTTGGATGTAAGCAGGGCCGTTATCGCCGGCTGGCCGTTCCTCGCCCTTCAGCAGCATGCCGACGCCGTGCATCGTGGTCAACTTGGCTTCGTGCAGAATCAGCAACGGCTCGGCCACTTGGCTATTGGGATCGGAAATGCTGGCTTGGATAGCACCTGCAAGACCATAGACGCGCAGCTCCCCCTCGACCGGTATCGCCGAATCGATTTGGCGGTCCGACATACGCTGACCGCGCTCTCTCAAGCGTTTGACAAGGACTCGCATCGGCCGAGTGTAGCACTGTTGAGCAGGATCAAAGCCTGTTGCGATCACCGTGCTATTTTCGTGCAATGGAGAGACGAACTGATCGATTGGCGGCCGTCCAGGTCGACCTGGCCGTGAACGTCGCCGCAGTGTTCGGCATGGGCGCCGGAGTACGCGTGCTGCACGCCGAGGGTATATCCCCTGCGGTCGTGCAGCGGGTAATCATCGACGGTGGTCCGCGTCGAGGGGCTCTCCCAGCATCCGCTCCATCATCGCTTCCGCAGGCTGAGACAGGTGCGACTCCCCAGCGATGACGACTAGGCGCGGGCTGACGTCCTTCTGCTGCTGGTGGACGGTCAGCACGTGGCCACCACCACCAGGCGTGATGGCGAAGATGTCGAAGTCCATTACGGAACTTTCTTGATCTTTTCCACCGTGCGCAGGGTGCCCAGGCCCAGCATCCCCAGCAGGATGGTGCTCATTTCGCTGAAATCGAACTCGGGCAGCACGATCGGATGACCGGCCATAGTCATGAGCACGGCGGCGCTGGGTCCCACAACGAACTTGAAGGCGAACGCCGCGGCGCACACCCAGCCGATGGCCGGTCGCCAGCCGGCCACGAAGATACTTTGGTGCTGGG
The DNA here is from genome assembly GCA_002339265.1 of Massilia sp. UBA2604. Lineage (GTDB taxonomy): Bacteria > Pseudomonadota > Gammaproteobacteria > Burkholderiales > Burkholderiaceae_D > Telluria. The sequence goes on from DDKG01000075.1 coordinate 21,761, forward strand.
CCTCGGCGCGGTTCACTTCCATCTGGCCGGTCGCCATTTTGAGGTCGGCGTCCAGGTAGGCCAGCTCGCCGCGCTGGGCCATTTCCATGACCTTGACCTTGGCGTCGGCCGCGGCGGCCGGATCCGGGAACACGCGGTCGAGCAGATTCCCCAAGGCGGGGATAAGGGCTGCGATTGCTGGCGCCATTATTGGCCTCCAACTATGGTCGAGGCGACGGCCCAGGCGTCTGTCCAGGTGTGCGGGTGCGGCTTGCCGGGGCGCCAGGCCTCGATGTACTGTACCCACCCTTCTTCCGGCGTTGTCGGCAACTTGTCCGGCAGCGTGTAGACCAACAGACGGGCGGCGATGGCGGCGATGATGTCGTGGTAGCGCATCGCCTCCCAAAGCCCCTGCGGGGTCGCTGACACGTTGAACTCGGCGCACAGCCGGCGCATGCACGAGGCAATCTGGAAATGCGTCAGCACGCCCTTGCAACCGCCGCCGGACTCGAATTGCCAGAACGACGCTGCAGGACCGGTCTCGCCAGCCCCTGTAATGACCTGCCGACGATGCGAAAGCGCGGATTCCTGCAACGCGATCGCAAGCAGGAAGCGGCGAGCATCGGGGGTATCAGGGATGCCGCAGTAGTGAAGTTCCTGCAGGGCCGGAATGATGGCTGAGTTAAGCAGACGAAGCGGAGTCATGGTTCAGCCTTGGAGTCGAGAGACAAGCCAGGTGACAGCGCTGCCGATCGAGCCAGCCGCGCCACCAATGAGCATCAGGGTACGCCAGCCGCCCCGGGCCTCAGCCAGCTGGGCAAGAACCTTATCGAGCTTCTGCTGGAGTTCGCTGTTGGAGTCGTCAAGCCGCGTGATCGCAGCCTTCATGTAGGCCACTTCGACCTGGAGCTGAGCCAGGGCGATAGTGTTCTGTTGTTCGGTCGTGGGGGTCACATTGGTCTCGTGGAGGAAAGCCCGGCAAGACACTCCACCGCGTTGTCGCGTCGTGAGCCACCGGGATGCCTCAGTGTCGACCTTTCATCGTCTCATTTCTCGGAAGAATGAGACGATTACGCTACGCCGCCACCTCCAGCTCATCAATGACATCGAGCGGGTCTTTGGACAACAGGGTCAAGGCACTTGCCAGCGTGCCGGGCGAGTATCGCCAGGGGGCCGGGATGCCGAGCGCGGCAGCCACCGCCTCGGAGCAGAACCAGCGGCGCTGGCTGTGCGGGATCGGTGCCACCACGAACTGCAGGTTGCCCAGCAGGTCGTACTTCGCGCCGCGGTGCGCGCGGAACCAGGCCTCGGCGCCCTGCTCCAGCTCGGGCGGCAGATCGATCAGGAACCAGTTCTTAGTGTCGAAGTCGATCAGCTTGTTGCGCACGCCGCCGTCGGCGAACGAGGCCGACCAGGCGCGGCCGGTCGACAGCACCAGCTCAACATGCGAGTACTCGCTCTGGGTCCACCACCGCACCAGGCGGTTGTAGATGCCAGCCAGGCCCGGCCGCGTTCCCTTATAAAAGGCTGCTTTCATTACAACTCCGCTGCGGTGATGAAAAGTTGATCGAGCGCCCCGTCGTCGAGGCCTAGCGCCTCGCCGAGCATGCACACCAGCGGCCGGGTGCGCACCACAGCGCTGGAGAACTCCCATTCGATGCGCGCGACATCGCGGTCGACTCCTTCCAGCGCCTCGATCGCCGGCACCACCTGGTCGAGCTTGCCGATTGCCAACAGCGCGAGCCGGGCCTGGCGCATGGTAACCTCGGACGGTACCGGCGGCTTCATCGCCTCCAGTTCCTCCAGCGTTGCATCGCGCACGGTCCACAGCTGCGTCCAGGCTTCGTCGATCAGCTCGACGACCAGCGGCTCGGCCACCTGGCCAGCCTCGACGGCGGGCTTTTCGAAGACCAGCGGGAAGACGCCCTGCTCTGCCAGATCGGCGTCGGTGATGGACGGGCCGAATAGCACCCATGGCATTGCCAAGCGAATGCTGGTGTGATGGGCGAACGCGACGCCGGTAGAAGGTTGGTAGTACATACGATGCCTTTCAAGTCATGTCTTGCGTGTTGGTCGATGGGTATGCCCGATTTGGCCCCCAGATGATTCGACAGGCGCCGCCGCCGCCGCCTCCTTGCCCGGCGTAGTTGGCTGATCCACCACCACCTCCTCCGCCAAAACGCCCGCCGTGTCGCACATCAGTCGGGGTAGACGAGCCGTTCCCGGCGCTATTCCCCCCACTCCCACCTTTACCGCCACTATTGCCGAGGGAGCCTTGCCCGTTTGCTCCACTTGCGCCCTCCCCCAAAATGTTCACACCGCCGCCGCCACCGCCAGGGACAGTATTGCCGGCTGCTTGTTGACCATTCCCTCCGCTACCTCCAGTCCCGGAGCCACCTGGCCCGCTGTAGCCGCCGGCACCGCCACCACCGCCACCTGCTGAACTTGAGCTACGAGGGCCGCCGTTGCCCCCATTAGCCCCGCCAACGATGCCACCCGCAGGCCCCACCCCTACAGGCGTACTAGCTGGCAAAGAAGCAAAGCTCCTAGCAGCCAGCAGTACTGTGCTGCCACGCGATATGTAGGTCGAACCGCCTTGCGACCCCTCCTCGTCGGGGTCGAAATAAATCGTTGGGCTGCCCCCAGCACCCACCGTGACCGTTAGCGTTTCGCCAGGAACAACAGGGAGGTCGACGATGTATCGCAACGCCCCGCCGTCGCCACCCTGCATTGCACCTGCTTGACCACCACCAACGCACACGGCGCTGATCGTCCCGACATTAGGAACAACAAATGAGTACGTACCGGGCGTAACCCAGGCCTGTTGGCCGATACCCTGCTCGGTTGTACCCATCATCATCCTGAAGGTTGCGTCATCCATTTGGAGCCTCAGATATCAAAATTAGGGGCGGCTGTCATACGCCACCGGGTGCCGCGATTCTTTGTCACAAAAAATAGAAGATGGGATTTCCCCGGAGTCAGTGCATACACCGTGTTCACAGGCGTTTTAACTGACGTCGGCAGCGTAAGTACCCCCGACGTGACTTCTAATTCCAGCGTAAAACTAAATCCGTCTGTAGGGCAGTTGTCGAACGTAAGTGTTTGGTTACCGCCCAGCGTCTTCGTGAAGTAATTGCCGGTGGCCAGATTGATCGACGTGGCCGGCGCTGGTTGCGGGATGAAAGCGCCCGAGCCGGTCAGCATCGCCCAGTTCGTCGCATCGCTGGCTGGGTCGGTGGTGCCCGCGCCAGCTATGCGCCGACGGTAGGTCTGGAAGTTGACCTGGCTGATCACGGCGACATTCTTCGCGTAGGTCGTGCCGCTGACCCAAGGGTTGACCCCGACCAACTGTACTGCGCTCTGAGCCGCGTTCTCGGCGGTCTGCGCCGAAGCGCTCGCCGCAACGGCCTGCGCCGCCGCCTCGACCGCGTTCTCATACGCGCTTCCTGCGATTGCGACAACTTCATCATTGAATTTTTCGGCCATGTGCGAACCGAACGCGTAGGCCTTGCTGTTATAAGTTCCCGCCGCGCGATCGGACAGCGCCGGGAAGGGCGGAGTGTCCGTCATCGACGGCACGGGTTTGATTGCCATTAGATGTTACCTTCCACTTTCAAGTTAATTGATGCCGTGCGATGGTTATCCGCGCGGATGCTTCCCGTTACAAAACCGAGGGTGTTTAGATATCCGTAACGAGGGAGATTCGTTGCCTCGAATGGGACTGCCGTATCAAGGATCTCGCCCAGAATTGCATCTGCATACATAGCCTCCTCAGCACTGATCGCAATGGTGCAGTTGACATCGCGGCTACGTGACCGTCTTGTAAGCTTGTACGTACCATCAAAGTTGTAAGTCCGCAGCGAGTAGCTCTTGCGATTAGATTCGGCACCGTATTGAGTCCCCCCGCGCGACTGCTCACCGATGAACTGCCGCCAGTCGCCCAACTTGATTGTGCCGATTGCTACGCGCACCCCGGGGGCCGCAGAAACGTTGATTGTGACCACAGCATTCGGGGTGAGTGGGACGTCGTCAAAGGACAGCTGCTCGGTAGGCACGAGCGCGGCGAACAGAAGCTCGTAGAAGCCAACGGCCTGGCTGTACAGGTCCCCGTTCCAGGAACGAACGAGGGGGCCACCGACGCCATCCCGAACTTCGACGCTGTACGTCGCGCCCTCCATCCCGTACACGGCAATACCATTCAGGAACCCAGGCTGTACGACGTAGGTCAACGAACCGGTGGCCGCCACTTTCGTATTTGAATAATCATCGAACGGAGCCATGCGATTTGTTGGCCCGTCGCGATACCAGTAATTGGCGTCGGCATCGGGCTTCGCTGAGCGGCCTGTATGCGTCTGGCGACACGCCCAAACGGAACCATCGTAGGTTCGCTTGTCATTCACCTGATAGCTACCTGCGGAGACCCATGCAACCTCGCCGTTAGCGATATCCGGCTCAGGGATCGACGTTCCAGTTTTCAGCATGCCTGCAGTGATATCAATGGGCACCATGACCCGTGCGCTTGTAGTCATCTGATTTCCTACGCTTGCACAGTGTTAATGACATCGGCGCGAATAGCGTTGCCACCGTCCGTCACATTGTCAAATTGATCGGCGAGCTGTCCGGTGCTGTACGCGGTTTGTTCAGCTGCATCTGCACCTCTACTGATCTCGCCCTGCAACCGTGCGACTTCGCCGCGCAGCATCCGGATCTCGGCCGCCAGCACTCCGCTGCCCTCATTTGGGTTGCCGATCCGCCGCAACAAATCCTGGGTTTGTCCGGCGTTGAAGATCCTGGCAGGGCCAGTGGCCTCCAGCTCGGGACCGTTCTCGCCTACGATCCTCCAGCCTCCGGCGTGATCGCCACCAGCCGCATAGCCAGGGACCTTGCCCTTGTACTCGGAACTATCCTTGAACGACTGCGCGATTGCGTCGTACGACACGCCGGCGGCGGCGCGGTCCATCCAGTACTGCAGCCCGGCCGCGTCAGCCGTGCGACCAAAGGTCGACTTGTACAGTGCTTTGATCTTCGCCTCCGGCGAATTGCTGATGGTGTTGACGATGTCCGAGATCGAGTTACCGGCTGCCGCACTGCCCTTCCAGTACTCGAGGCCGGCGGCATCCGGTGCGCGGCCGAGCGCGCTCTGGTACGCATCGCTGATCGACGAGACCGCAGCATTGATCGGGTTGGCCTTCGCACCGAAGATCGCCGACTGGAGGGCCAGGATCGCGTCGCGGATCGACAGGCCCGTCGTGCTGATACCCTTCAACTGGTCAATCTGCTCCTGCTCACGCTCCAGCATCTTGTCGTACGACGCCAACTGCTCTTCCAGCGTACCCAGCGTGCGCTCCTCGACCGTCAGCGCCGCGTCCGAGATCGCCGCCAGGTCGGACATATCGTTGCGGGTGCGGTAGAAGTCGGCCTGGTAGTCGGCGAACGATGCGAATTGGTCGCTGGCATCCTGCGTCAGGGTACTCAGCACAGCCTGCAGCTTGTCTGCATCCGGCAGGACGCCGCCCGCGCGGGCCAGTGCGAGGAAGCTGCGCAGGTCCGATTGCGCGCGGGCGCGCTCGATCGCCTCCGCACCAGGACCACGCATGCCGTCGATCGTGCTGCGCAGGCTGTTCGACACCGCGCGAATCTTGTTGGCGGCCTCGGTATGGTTGGCGATCTGCGACTGCAGCGCCGCCTTCTCGCGCTCGACCACACGCTGGAGCACCGAGAACGCGCTGTCGACGTTGCCCATCAGGCCGGCGGCCACCTGCTGCGCCGCCTGCGCCGCCGCAGTAGCCGCCTCGGCTGCCGAGGCCTCCGCCTGTAGCGACTGGACGCGGTCCCACAGCGGCAGATTGCTTTCGTGGATCGTCGCACGCTCCTTTGCCAGCAGCTGCTCGCGGGTCATCGTCATCTCGTCGAGCCGGTCCTGCAGGCTCTTGCGCTCGTCGGCGATCTCCTGCATCGACTTGGTCAGGTCTTCGGTCGCCGGGTACACCTGGGCGAACGCTTCGGCCAGCGACATCAGCGACGTGTACTGCTTGGCGCCTGCCTCAGTCGTCAGGTTCAGGCCCAGGATGACGCTCTTGAATTCGTCGCGCGTGTCCACCCAGGCCAGCCCCATGTCGGCCAGCTGGCCGACGACATGCTTCTGGACTGGCGCCAGGCGCTCGGCCTCGGTCAGGAACTCCTGGGCGAACGTGCTCGCCTGGTCGGCCAGCGCGCCGATGCCACCGGACAGGCTGATCAGGCGCTCGCGGGCCGCCAGGCTGTCGATGCCGGCAGCGCCCACCGTGCGGCCGATGGACGCCATGATCGCGTCCAGGCCGGCGTAGTTCGACGCCACGCGGGCGAGCGTCTCCAGGTAGCCTTCGCCCACCTTCTGGAACTGCTCCAGGCCGGCCACGCCGAAGGCGGCCAAATTGTCGCCCACCTTCGAGAAGACGGCCGACAGTTCCTTCTGGATCTCGTCGTCGGTCTTACCCTTCAGGCTGACCTTGCCGATGTCGACCACGAACTGGCTGAGCTGCGCATTGAAGCTGTCGGCGCCCAAGCCGAGGATCTGGCCCGCTTCGTACACGGTGTCGTACAAGGACATCAGGACGCCGGTGATCTGGCGGTTGCCTTCCGCACCCAGCGGCGACGTCTTGGTGCTGGTCTTGTCGCTACGGAACCAGCCGCCGTCCTTCTTGATGTCGGCGTACTGCATGGCGGCGAGCGAGCCCGCGGCGATGCTGGAGAAGTTCGTCGGGTCGAAGGTGAAGCCGGTGTCCTCGACGGTCTGCTTGCCGCCGAAGACGCTGCCCAGCGCTTTGCCGACGAAGGTCTTCCCGATGACGGCACCGAGGGCTGCGCCCAGGGCCATGCCCAGCGGACCGCCGAGCAGCAAGCCGATCTGGCTGGAGCCCATGCCGAGGTACGCGCCGCCCATGGCACCGGCAACTCCGCCAGCGAGGCCGCCACTGATCCCGACCCCCTTCGAGTCGAAGACGTTCTTGTTGTATTCGGAGCCGAAGTCACCGGTCACGCCGGTCGTGCGCACCAGGAGTGATGCGAACTGACCGATGCCGGACTCAATGTTGCGCAGCGAGATCAGCATCTCGTTGCTAACGCCAAGGGTGTCTTGCGTCGACTGCTCGATCTGCGCGAGCGCGCGCGCGATCGAGTCGGACTTGGCGTCGGACCCCAGCACCGTGCCAGTGCCCTGCGTCTTCTGCCGGGATTCGGACAGGCTCATCCCGCTGCCGCCGGACACGCCGCCGATCGCGACGCCCAGGCCGGCGACGACAGCGGCCATCGCCGCCATGCGGCCGAAGGCCGTGTAGGGGTCGCCGCTGCCCTGGTTGAGGACCGCCGCGATACCCTTCGGCACCAGCTCGGCCATCGTCATCGCCAACTCGGCAGCATGGAAGACCTTGGACACGGTCATCAGTGCGCTATAGCCACGGCTCTGCTCACCGAAGAAACCGGATGCAGCGCTTGCCATATCGCCGTATCCGGCTAAACGATTCCGGGTCTCCATCTCGCTCAGCCGCGCCATGTCTCGCATGTACTGCATTTCGCTTTTTTGCCCGGTAACGAGCGCGAGTCTGCCCTCCTCCCGCTTCTTATCGAACTCAGCCTGGCGGCGGCTGAATCCGTCGAAAGTAGACGACAGTGCTGACAGCGCAGTGCCCGCACCACCCAGGGATTCACGCAGCGCCTCGCCGAAGGACTGTGCCTTCGCCGGGTCAAGGAACTGGTCAAGCGACTCGGCGGCCTTGCGGCCGGCCTCCATCGTCTCGACACTACTCAATGCCGTCGCGCTGCGCTTCTTTGCGGCGATCAGCTTCTCGAGATTCTCGATCTCGTCGAGGGTCAGCCCAGTCGATGCGCGCTGGGCCAACTGTTCTTCCAGGCGCGCGAGTTCGAGCGAAGCGATTTCGCTTCGGGTCTTGCCGAAGGTGCGCGCCAGTTCTTCGTTGCGGGTCGCTTCCGTCTCTGCGTCCTGGATTGTCTTTGCCGCAGCGGCGGCGTATTCGGTGCGCGTTTTATTCCAGCTGGCGAAGCCCTCCTCGGCACGCCTGTGCGATTCGATCAGTTCAAGATTTGCAACCTGCTCGTTTGCGAGACTTTGCAGGTGCGCGTACTGGATTGGGCTCACCTTTCCTTTAACCGCAGCCAGCTGCTCGTTGAGCTTGATCTGTTCAACCTGGCTTGCCTCAAGCGGCGCACCGGCATTTACTTCCATATTGGTATGGGCGATCTTCGCCTGGATGGCCCGAGCGAGGTTCTGATACGCCTCAGCCTGTCGCTCGGCATCCTTCGACTCGTCATCGCTGCCCTTGTAGCCTAGCGTTTTCTTGGGCTGCTCAGTCGAGCCACCCGGCGCAAAGGCCTCGCCGGTCCGATTTGCAATACGGTTTAGGACCGCCTGCTCAAACTGATTTGCCGGTTTATTCCAGAGGTCATCGTACTTTCGATTTGCATCTTCCAGGATCGCGTTACGCTCGGCAGCTGCGTTCTTAATGTCTTGCAGTGGCGAACCGCCGCTCATGAGCTTAGCTGCCATGTTGGCGGGCGTCGCGGCCCATGCCAAATCGAGATCCGCAGCAACGACCTTGAAACTGCTCGATACGGCGGAGAAGGTCCGAGGTAGCAGCACGGCGACATCGACCACGCGCGCGAGTCCGACTGCAAGATCGTCCGCCCAACCGGCGATCTCACCGCTATTTACCAATCCGTCTTCGGCCTTGAGGACGTCAGAAAAGCCGTCCGCAAGGTCGGTCAGCGCCGGCAAGGCAGCAGTAAGGATCGAGGTAAAAACTTCGTTTGTGCGGACGCCGAGCAAGCCCATCTTGTCCTGGAGCGCCGACGCTTGAGCGACCGCCTCCGCCGAGGTGGTGGAAAAGTCGTCGACGTTATCAGCCAGGTCATTGAAGAATGGCAGCAGATCGGCACCAGACTTACCGAACAAATCCGTAACGATCGCCGCTTTCGCCGCACCATCTTCATAATCCTGAAGGCGCTTCGCCACCTCAACCATCACGTCGCTCGGGTCGCGCAAATTGCCAGCGGTGTCCTTTGCAGAAATCCCAATAGCGGCAAGTGCCTTACCGGTTTTGCTCGACTTCTCGTCGACGGTCGTAAGGCCGCGCGCCAGCTTTACCAGCGCAGGGTCGACGCTGCCAGCGAAATCGACTCCGAACGCTTGTGCCACCTTTTGAATACGCGACAAGCTCTCGACATTGGTGCCGATCTTCTGCGAAAGATCGTCCAGCTCGCCCATCGAATTCATCACCTGGCCAATCTTCGCGCCGAGGGTAGCGAGCGAAATGCCTGCGATGGCAAAGCCTGCCACGTTCCCGATGGTCGACTGGAGATTGGAGTACCGGTCGCCCAGGTCACCGATCTGACCGGAGATACGCTGCAGCGACTCATTGTTCATCTGCCGCAGAGCGTCACTTACGGTGACGATCCTGCGCCGGCTTTCAGCGGCGCCATCGACAACCATTTCAATAAGTGCGCGGGGCGTTGCCATCGTTTCTCGTCCTTAAGTCTTGCGTTGACGCGCCCACTCCTCCAGGCACGCTCGCTCCATCATTTGAATCAGCAGAAACATCTGCTGCCGCGCCTTCTTCTTCATCCCGCGCATGCGCAAGCAAGTTTCGACGCCCGGGTAGTTCAAGCCTGTTGCGCCGCACATGCCTGCATTCCACTGCGTTTGGACCGATAGCCAGAAACCGAAGGCTTCGTCGTTCTCCGGCCAGAGCCAATACTCGTCTTGCTGCAGCTCCAATCCGCCTTCGGCGTAGAGACCTAAGGCAGCAAGAGCGTCGTTGGCGCGCTCAGTGTCGGCGCGCTCGTTGCCGCCAAACTCAATTTGGCCGCGCGCCATAAGGCGCACGACCTCGGTTAGTTTTTTGCGGTGGCCGAGACCTGTTCCAGGTAGGTGTGCATGATCAGCAGCGGCAGACCAGGGTTGTCGAGCAGCTCGTCGAGCTTCTCGCTGGCGAACGGGACCGCGTTGCCATCTGCGTCCAGCATGCCGTCCCAACCCTCGGCGACCTTCTGGACGAAGCCCTTGACCTCGCCCTTCTTGTCCTTCATGACTGCGTCGATATCGCCTTGGGTGAGGCGCTTGCAGTTCAGGGTGAATTCGAAATTCACCGATTTGCCGTCTTCACCAGGCAGTGCGCCCTTGACCAAGACCGGGAGCTTGTTCAGCTTTTTCAGAATGAACGCCATCGCGTTTCCTTTCAGTGTGAGTAATTCGTTACACGCAGACGAACCGCCATTCGTCGTTACCGTTGACCGGCATCAGGCGCAGGTCGAAGCCGATCAGGCGCTTGCCGTTAAGTTCCGACTTGCGCGGATTGGTCAGCTGCGCGGCGGGAGCGAAGATGATGGCCTTGTTGCCGGTGGCCGTGCCGATGGTGAAGCCCAGGCTTTGCGTTTCGTTCGCCTTGACCTTCTCCATGAGCGCCACTTCCTGCGCCGCGGTCAGCTCGAGTTCAAGCGTCGCCGTCGACTGGCGGTCCGAAATATCGACCGTCTCGGTGGTGAGCATCGCGCTGAAGTTCACGACGTTCCCGAAGTTCAGCTCCAGGCCGGTGCTGTTGTACACAGTGCCGCCGGTCAGTGCGCCGGCCACATAGGTGCAACCCAGTGTGATGTCGATGACGTTCGCCTTGGTCATGGCGACCGGCTTCTTCCAGGGCGTGAAGGTCGGGGCGACGTTTGGAGTCGCGACAATGCCGCCATCCAGGCCGGTCCATTCGAAGCGGAGCATCGGGCGTTCGCCGATCTTCGCCGACAGGGTGCAGTTACCCATCGCGCCGAGCAGCTTGTGCAGGACGCCGTCGTCGTAGTAGTACTGGGTCAAGGTCTTCAGGGCCGACGATACCGGCGTGTACTCGACACGCGGCGGAGTGGTGAGCTGGCCTTCCGCCACCGCACAGCCCTGCAGCAGCTGACCCCAGGCCGGCGGCGTAGCAGCAGTGCCGGAACCGGCCAGCTCGACCGCATACGATACCTTGACGCTGCCCGGGCCGACCAGCTGCTCGCTGCCGCCGAAGTAGCCTCGGATCAGCGCGCGGTCGATGCCCTGCGCGTCCAGCGGCGTGACTGTGGCCTCCGAGAGCAGGATGGCGTTGGCTGCGCCACTTGGCGCCGCGTCAGTACCGGGGGTCGCTTCCACCTTGGCGGTCACGACGGTGTTTTTAATGAGGCGAGCCATCGATTACTCCTGGTCTGGTTTGGTGGCCGTTTCCGGCTTTGGGTTGAGGTCGATCCACTCCCAGCGCTCATCGTCGAAGCGCCACGAACCGCCGCCAGGCGGTGGAGGGACATCGCGGGCCGGCTCGGCGGCGATGACTTTCTTTTCGAGGTTGGTATCGGTTTTCATAGTCAGTTCAGGTTGCCGTTGTACGTACGATGGTCAGCGGTATAGATCAGCCCCACCCATCCGGTTTTCTTTCCGTCTGCCGTGTTCTCAGCCTCCACACCTGCGAGCACCAGGTCGCTGACGACACCTCCCAGCGTCGGATCGGCGGCCAGGCGCTCGGCGACGCGCTCAAGCAGCGGGTCAACTGCCACGTCGCCGCTATCGGTAACGCTGCGCGCGTAGAGCTCCACCGTGACGCGCGTCGACCAATCGATCGGAGCGCCGCTGATCGTCCCCTGCCCAGGCAACGCCTGCTCCCACTGGACGCTGACCGCCTCCGCTTCCTGTTCCGGGAAGACGTTGGTCCGCGCTCGGTGGATGGACTTGCATACAGGCGGGTCCATCTGCAGCTGAGCGATCACAGCGGCAACCACCTTCGAGAAGGCGGTGCTCATTGAGTGCACTCGACGATGAGCGTCGTCATGCCTGTGCCGTCCGGCTGCGGCTCGACGATCACGTACGGCACGCCGGCGATCGAGATCCGCTTGCCCACCGGTTCGGCCATGACGGCGTTCGAGGCCACTTGGACCGAGGGGCTGGTGTTGGCCGCGCCAACGCCGAGAGAATCAGTCGTGCTCGGCTTGCGGAAGATGCCGGGCACCAGCACGCCGCCGATCTCCACCTGGACGTTTGCCAGGTGGTTCAGCACCATGCTGTTGGCGACAGCTTCGAGGTTGGCGAAGTTCACGGGCACGGCTTAGCGAATCACGCCGTCGAGCAGCACGGTTGCGCTGGTTTCGGTGCCGCTCTTGGGGGCTGCGGCTGCGCCGACCAGGACGTTGTTGGTCGCGGTCTTGGTGATACGCTTCGCCGTGTTGTCCCAGTACACCTTGTCGCCAGTGGCGAGCGTGTCGGCAGTCACCGCGCCCAGGGCGAAGATGCCCTCGCGGACGATTTCGACAGGAGCACCCTGCAAGGCATCGTTGGCAGCGACGCCGAAGATCGCGCCGACCAAGGCGCCCTGGCCGCTGACGAGGTTTGCAGGCGCGGTAACGGTGACGACCTTGCCGGGCTGAATGAAGTTCTTCATGGTGTGGTTTCCGTGATGGATGGTTACCGGGCCGGCTTACTTGCCAGCGCCCTTGTACAGGCCGCGGTGATCGACCGCCTTGGCGGCGAAGTCCAGGCGGCACTTCCAGGTCACGCCATCGACTTCGAAGCCAGCTTCGCTTTCGATGACCGGACCTTCAGCGCCGTCCAGGTAGCAGTACTCGACGGTGTCGATCTGGCTGTTGCTGCTTGCCAGGTACCAGGCCGCGTCGCTGATCGAATCGAGAATCGGCTCGACGATCGGTTCGACCGCAGTGCGGCCGCCGGTGCGGAATTCGTTCACGTCACCTTGCTTGGCCGGCACATAGTTCGAGCTGGTCAACTGATAGGCGTCCTGCTCCAGCGATGCCGGCACGATCAGGAAGTTCGGCGCCAGGTTCAGCTCCTCGTCCTGGAGTCCTTTCTGCAGGCGCATCGCCGTACGGCCAGCCTTCAGCGCGGCCAGGGACAATGCCGAACCTGCGCCCGAGCCGCTGTTCTTGTGGTCAGCATGGAACAGTTCCTTGCCATCGCCCATCGGCGCGTTGCCGGTCAGCTGGCTATATACCAGGCGGTTCTCCAGGCGACTGGAGCTGGCGCCGAATGCGGTAACCAGGCGCTCGAATGCGCGCAGGTCGTCGTTGACGATGGCCTGGCGGGACAGCGACACCATGCGGCCGAAGGTCACCAGCTTGTAGCTGTCGCCGCCATCCTGCATCGTGCCGTACTTGAATTCGCCATGCTCGTTGGTCTGGAGCAGGTTTGGCGCAGCCGACAGCTGAACGATGTTGATGTTCTTGAAGTCGGGGGCGTTCGGCGCGCGGCGAGCCCACTGCGTGTAGGTGCCCAGGTTTTCCTCGTAGCCAGCGCGCATGCGCTTGTTGGCGACGTTGGCGAACAGGTTGGCGAAGTCGCTGGTGCCGTGCATGCCCGAGCGGAAGTGCAAGATCTGCTGCGCCAGGCGCAGCCGGTCCATACCACGAGTGTTGACGCCAGCCGATTCGAGGAACTCGCGGCCGATTTCCAGCAGGCCCATGCCACGGTACTGGCGACCGTTGTCGGTCAGCTTGCTGCCGGAATGGACGCGATGCATGATCGCTTCTTCCATGCCGGCCATGCGGGTCTCGTGCTCGCTGCCGACCAGCTGCACGCGCACGTTCTGGTGGCCACCGCGGGCCGCGTCATTGCGGGCCATCTCGTCCAGCACGGCGCTGCGTGCCTGATCGATCGAGTTGCCGCCGCGGATCAGGCCCGCAGCCAGGTTGCTCACGCCATGGCGTGCGCACAGTTCGGTGATGTCGGCGGCGCGGGTCGCGGCGTCGGCAGCAGCGCGGGCTGCCAGATCGTCAGCAGCAGGAGCAGCCGGGGTGGCTGCGCCCGCTGGCGCGCCAACTGGAGCTGGCGCTGGCGCCGAGCGAACTGGATCGACAGGCGCAGGATTCTGGGCGCCCGGCTGGGTAGCAATAGTCATGTTGTCTTCCTGGTTGGTTGAAGCGGTTTGGGCGGGCGCCCGAGTGATGAATTCACATGGATGGCCGTTCGTTGGTGCACTGCGCGAACTTGCGCCGGCGTCAAACGGGACGGTGACAAAACTGATTTCGTACGGCTCCCACGACACGGCGCGATACAGCGGCACATTAATGCCGTCGGTGCGGTCGATCGCTCGAATGATTTCGTACTTGGCAACGCGGTAGGTAAAGCTGATCGAACGGATGATGCCGGCCTTGATGTCCGACACAATGCCGGCCAGCTCGGGACGAGTCGACAAACGTAGCGTTGCACTGCCCGCGCCGTTCTGGATGCTGCCTCGGATAGCGACACCGATAATCGATGCGATGCCGTCATGAATACGATGGTTGTCGATCACCTGAACGACGCCGGCGTCGAAGCGAGACATGTCGACTGCTTCAGGGGTGACGACCAGTTCCTCGTCGTACTGGGTATCGCTATACCAGTCATAGCGGCGACCCATCGCACCGGTCGTCCAGACCACATCGATCGTGTTATCGGCCTCGTTGAAAGTAGCCGGGACCAGCTCTGCGGCACGCGAGAGCGGCGGCATGTTGCGCGGGTCGTTAGCGGACCGGGTTTGCTGGGTAATGGTGGGCGTCGTCATGCAGCCCACTCTACGTATTGCACTGTCTCAATTCTCGGAAAACTGAGACAATTTTTCGGCAGTGCTACTTTTCGTTGTTCGACGCGTAGTAGCGGCCACCTTCGAGGACCATGCTCTTCGCTGGGTACGCCGAAGAGAGTGGCGGCAGCTCACTCTGCGCGCCGCTATCTTTCTGCGCCGCTGGGTCCGATGATGTCCGCTTGACCTGCTCCCGCACGACCTGGTTGTCTGCAATATTGATCATCAGGGGTCGACCTCGTTAAACCAAGTTGTTTTGTCGAAGCGCTCGCCATTCGCGCAGGACACTCGCGCGACCCAACGCCAGTCGTCCGGCAATTCGCCTGCGGAGTCGCCGAGCTTCACAACCACGAAGGTGCGCTCGGCTCCGTCGATTGTGGCAACCTGAATCTCGGGCCCTTCCAACACCTCAACGCCATAGGCCAGCGCGACAACCTTGCCCTGGACAGCAATCGTATTCCGGTCCCGCAGTTCGTTGGTGATATCTGCAGCGTAGTAGCTGATCTCGTCCCGGTCCCTGTCCACCTTCCATTTTGAGCCGTCCTTGACTGGTACTTTCACATCCATCTCTCTGATCCTTATTCTTTTTCCACTTCCTTCGAATACGACGACCCGGCTACCAATTCCTTCAAACACCACCACCCTGCTCCCGCCACCGTCGAACACTACGACGCGAGACGAGTGCACCTCTGAAATATCGAGCGCTGCCACAGTCCTGGCCGTTGATGCGAGCGCCGTGCCAGCGAGGATCGACGACAGAGCACCTTCGACCGCCACGCTGGCCGTCGCCGCAAGCGTGGCGCCGGCCAGTATTTTCGATAGCGCTCCTTCGATGCCGTCAGGACCAGGCAGCTTGGCCTCGACGGAGGCGCTGGCTGCGAGCACGGCCGGCGTCAGGGCCTTAATCAGGCCAGCGTTCGACGAAAGCGCGGCCACCGACGCCAGTGTTGCCGGAGTAAGAACCCTAGAGAGCGCGACCCCGACCCCCGTCTCAGCAGCGCTGCTGATTGCTGCGGCCTCCAGCGTCGCGCTCAGCGTTGCAGCGATCGCGTCGACAGTCTCCTCGATCGGCTCAACCGCGAAGTTGTCGACTCGGATCTGGTTTGCGGACGCGCTCGCCATACGGAAGCCGGCATACCCGGCCGCGGTGATATTGCTGTCCGTGATTGGGCCGACTACGACGACACCGTCCAGAAGGACAGTGAGCTGGTCGCCCTTCATGCGAAGGGTCAGCTTCGGCTCGGCCCCAGCGGGGGCACTGTAAGCAACCGACGAAAGTGTTACGGTTGCGCCATTGATGAATCGCGCGAGGACGATCCCGGACCCGTTGTTGACGATTCGGGCCTGGTAGAACGTCAGGGCCGCGCTACCGGGTCCCGCCATTCGGCCGCAGACGCCGACAGATGGCGACCCGCTGCCAGTGGCGAAATAAAGCGATGCGCTTACATCGTAATCCGCCGTCGGAGGCTGTACGTCGTCACGGCAATAAACCGTGGTGTCGGTATTACTCTGGTAGACGCGGCCACCGAGCAGCATTGCTCTGCCCGCCTGGCTGGTCGACCTTACCCAGTTCGCAGAATATGATTCCAGGAACTGGTTGTCTGGACCATCAAATGCGTCGAGAATGAACGGGGTCGCCATGTCCTACGGGTGGTTGGAGCGCCAGGTGATGTTGTCGAGGATGTCACCGAAGCTCGCGTCGTTCACGAAGTCGACGTCGATCGCACGGCGAGCCAGAGCATCGCGCATCAGGGCAACCGCTGTCGGGTCCATCTCGACCACCAAGGTTTCGCGCGCCACGATTGGCAGCGCATCGAGTCGCGGGTCGACGGCCATCCTGGCCAGCGCATCGTCGCTCACCATAGTGACCTCCACTAGGCCCCAGTTATTCAACGGCATGCCGTTTGCATCCGATGGCATCGACCAGGCGAAGTCCGCCCGGTATTCAGCCGGGACGGGGCGGAACTCGTCGACGTCCGCCTCACCGGTGCCCAGGATGTCGGTCAGGTAGTAGCGCTTCATCAGGCGTTACCATCGGTTTGCGTGAACGTGGTAACCGAGATCGCCTGGCCCTGCGCGAGGTTCAGGTTATCGACCGTCATGTCAGCTGTGGCGTCGCCAGTGGCGCCGACCTTCCCTTGGAGGTGGCAGGCAGCTCCGGTCGAATCCATGATGGCGAAGTGTCCGATGTTCGTGCCTGCGCCTGCGGCTGCGGCACCTGCACCGGACCAACTGCCAGCGAACGCCTTCGAGCCATTCGCGGCCTGAGCCATCCAGTCGGATGGAAGGGCCAGCTCGGCAAGCAGCGTGCCGGAGCGCGCTGCAGCGCAGCTGGCCGGCTGGCCGCCGCTGTAGAATCGCAGCTTCGGCGATGCGCCAATAGTTTGCTCGATCGCGTCGAGGCGGGCGTTGCGCACCGCGACGGAAAACTGCTGGGCCATAGTTCTTCCTTAAAAATTAAATCGATGGTTCTTATGTAGCTGTGGCCCGCGTCATGCAGGCTGGGCAGCCGCCTCGTCCGTGCCTTTGTCGGCGGTAGGGAGATTGCCACGCTGCATGAACAGCACCACATCCAGGATGCCCATGTCGCGCAGCCGGTCTATATCGGCCTTCATCTCAGCATGGACGACCTCAGGGTCGTAGCCGCGCTGCCGGATCTTCTCGCTGATGCTGCACAGGCCGGCAGCGATCTCGGCCTGGTCGGCCTTCACTTCCTGTTCCGGGTTGACGTAGTCCCACTTGGGTGGACTGAAGTCGACCGCCTTGTCGGCTACCTTGATAAGGTGCGCCAGGTACGCATGTTCGACAAAGGCGTCGTGGATCGGGACCAGCAGCTTGGGAATGAGGGTCAGCCATTGCATCTGCCGGACCGAACGCCGGAAGTCCAGGATGCGTACCCGCGCGCCACTGAAATTGACTTGGTTCAGATCACCCGTCATCAAATGGTACGGAACGCCGATGCCGGCAGCGATCAGGTGCAGGGCAAACTTGACGTACTCCACGTAGCCCGGCGCGGCCTTCGGCTCGACGACGGTGAAGTTGAGCCCGTTCGGCATCCCGAAAATGTTTCCGCCGCCCAGCTCGCCCAGGTCACGCACGCCACCACCCTGCGACTCGCCCGCACCGCCCATCGACGCCGGATTGTCCATCGCATTCATGTCGCCGCTTGCCAGGACCGACAAGCGGCTTTCCAGGTTCTTGCGTGCGATCTCGGCGTCCTCGTACAGCTGCAGGTCGCGCACACGGGCGATCACCGGAGCGAGGCGCGTGAAGCCTCGCCCCTGGCCCGGCCGAGCCGGGTTGAACAGGTGGATGATCTGGTTCGCAGGAACGCGCTGGCTTTGCGCGCGGCCCCGAGCGACAGCGATATCGCCGGGATGCTGGTCCCACAGGTAGTAGGCGGCGACGGCGCCCAGCATGTCGTACTCGATTCCGTTGACGATCTGGTTGCCGTTGAGTGTGCCGGAGCGGGCGCTGTCGAGCCAGTCGATCTCAAGCAGCTGCAGCTGAAGCGGCACAGGCAAGCCATCGGAGACTCGGCGCGTGCGCTTGCGCACCAGCACCTCACCGTCCTGCTCCATGGCCCAGTATGCGGCTTTGATCAGGCCAAAGTAGTCGAAGCGGCCGTCGGCGTCGCAAACCTTCCACCAGTCCTTGAGCAACTGGTTGATCCGAACCCGCTCCGGGCCGGTGGCGCGGGGGATGATGCCCTCACCGACCGTAGCCGCGACCAGGCCGTCCAGGCCTGCCCAGATGTAGGGAACGTTCTGCACCAGGGCGCGCGCCTTCACGCGCAGCGTACGGGCGTCCGCCTGGTGGTCTGCATTGGCGCTCGCGCCGGCGCGGCGCGGCCGCCAGCTGTCACGAGGACTGGCCGCCTCGTAAGCGCGCTGCAGCTGCCGGCGCGCGAAGTGCCGGGCAATGCCGGCGTGCGGGTTCACGTAGCCAATGATGCGGTCGATGATGTTGCGCATCAGTCGCCCCTGCTCGTGGTGAAACCGAAGCGGAGCACGCGGGGACCACGATTTTGCAGGCTGCCGTTGAGGACTCGCGCAGCGTGGTCGCGCGCCGCGATCATTTCTGCGGTGCTTTGGTAGACGATGCTGCGTCCATCGAACACCACCGACTTAGCGCCGGAGGCGATCGCGGCATCCAGCGCGTCGAGGTCATGTTGAGAGATAGCCATGCGCTAACGGTAGCGGCCTGGCTGTCTCATTTCTCGGAAAAGTGAGATTACTTTTTGCCGCCTGGGGTCTTGATGATCCGGTAGACGGACGCCCTGCTGATATTCAGCCGGCGGGCGACCTCCGTCGCGTTGCGCCCATCGAACATGCGCAGGACTTCATGCATGATTCGATCACGCTCCGCTTTCGGCCGGCGCGGAATGTAGGTCTCGATCCCGGCAAACTCCCGCCGTGCCATCTGCTTGAGCTCGGCTGCGCGCTCCTTCATCTCCGGAAACTCGATTGCGATAAACGCAAAAATCGAATCGATCAGGTCGGGATCATCGAGCAGCTCCGTCGTCACCACTGTCTCCCGACTGGCCGGCGCGGCTGAGGGAGTTGGTTCGATTGCGGTTTCGGTTTCCATGGTTCTTGTGCTTGTAGTGGTGCTGCGGTTGATACGGGTGCAATCGGGTTGGTGACCGGAGAATCGATCGACAGCGGGTCGCTGAACAGGTCGGGCGTGCTCGGCACGATAATCTCGCGCACCAGCTGCCACTGGGTGGCTGTCTTCTTGTGCAGGCCAAGGTAGTGTGCCGCGGCCAGGTTGTAGACCATCAGGTCGCCAGCCTCGTTGCGATCGTTCTTCTTCTTTTCCCAGACGCGCACCTTGCGGCCACGCTTCCAGACCGTGACGCTGTACTCCGCCGTCAGCTGATCGTAGTATTCGTCCGGCAGGCCTTCTGGGAAGTGGGTCGCACCCGGACCATCCGCCCGACTGTAGCGGCTTGCCAGGTAGTCCTTCGCGGTGTCTGTGCCGATAAGCCACATCTTGGCGCCGTGCGGCATGACCTTGCCCATCCAGTTCACGTCAACCAGCGTCGGCTTTACGGCAAGGATCGGCTTGTTCGAGGTGGATGCGCCCTTGATCGCGTAGATGTGCCGGTGCTGGCGGGTGCGCGTGAAGTTGTATACCTCGTTGGTGTGGGCCCCGCCGGAGTCGATGAACACCGCCGCTATACCGACGTCGCGTCCGCCCGCGTGCCGATACTTCCCCTTCAGCAGCACGTCGAGCTTGTCCCAGGTTGCCTGCTCGGCCGGCGACCCCCACACCACCTGGTAGTCGACGATCCAGTCCTCCATGCCCTCGCCCCACGAGACTACCTTGAGCTCGAGGCGGTCGATCTGGGTATCGACCGCGCCCGTCAGCAGCAGGCCGCCCATGGGCACCGTACCGAGCTTGTAGCCGCCCGCGCGCTCCTTCAGCTCAGATGCCTTTGTCTGTTCCTTCTTCCGCTCCCAGCAGCGCGCCAGGCGCGTGTTGTAGAACACGATCATCAGCTCGTCGCTGCCCTCGTCCAGTTTCGCACGTGCAGCTCGGTATTCCAGCAGCAGCGACTTCCACGGCAACCAACCGTACGGCGCGAACATCGCGCTGATGGTGAAGCTCTCGGTCTCGCCGTCACCAGGCACGCCGATCGACCACGCGCCGCGAGCGAACATCCGGTTCTTGTCCGTCTCGTACATCATTGCGCCGCACTCCGCGCACGGATAGCAAGCGCAGCCGGCATCATCCTCTTGGAGGCGCTCGAACACCAGCGGCTGCTCGTGACCGCAATGCACGCAGTCGGCCAGCGCCTCGCGCCTCGTTCCCTGCTTAAAGAGGCCCTCAATGATCGAGCGGCCAGCGATCGTCGGCGAGCTGGGGAAGTAGCTCTTGCGGTTGCGCTCGAACGTCGTCTGGCGCGCCTTCGCCAGGGCGACGGGATCGCCCTCCCCGTTGACGTTTGCATGGGCGCGGTCGACCTCGTCGAAAAGAACTCGACGCGCAGGGATCTCGGAGAGGTTGGCAGCAGCGCCGGCCGTCACGATGTACAGCGACCCGCCGATGTATTCCTTGGTGTCGAGCGTGTTGACGGAGTCACGCGAACGGGGCGCCGCGACACGCTCACGCACGGGCGGCACTGCCGCGATGGTCTTGCTCACCCGTGCACTGGTACGCTTTGCCAGCTTGCCAGTCGGCATGATCCACAGGAAGTTTGCTGGCGACTGGTGCACCGAGCAGCTGAACCAGTTCAAGCCGACCTGGGTCTTGAGCATCTGCGACGCACCCATGAGGGCGACCATCTTGCAGGGATGGCTATCTGACAGGGCGCGCATCACCTCGCGGGCGTGCGGCGTCCGATCAGTACGGTACTTGCCCGACTCGTTCGCACCAGACTCCTTCGGAATGATCATGTGCTCATCAGACCAGGCGTCGACGGTCATGTTCGGATCGGGCAGCAACCCGCGCGCGATCGCCGGGCAAACGACTTCTGCTGCTGGCGTGAGACCAATCATCCGACGTGCTCCCCCAGCTGCACGTCCAGGCGCTCACCGAACGTATGCGCCATGCTCTCAAGCAGCGCGCGCATCTCGCGCTCGATCACGTCCTCGCACTCCTCGGCGGTACGCAACGGCGCCACATCAGCCGCGATGCGGCGGGCGCAGTTCATCAACCCGTCGCGCAATGCGCGCGCCGCCTCGAATGCAACCGCGTCGACGTCGGACTTGAGCAAGAACTGGCCAGACATCTCGGCCAGCTTGATCTCTGCGGCAGCAGCCTCCGCTGCCTCCCGGCGTGCGCGGCTCGAATCGTAGCTGGGCGCCTTCGCCGGCTTGACCTCGGACTCCGCACCTCCCGCACCCGCCGGGGTGCTGGCGGGCGCCTCATTTGCCATGGGGGCAGGTCGTTGGCTGTTGGCGCGCGGGCGGGTGTGCTTCTGGTACAGGTGCGTCGCGTAGTCCGGGTCGACCTTCCCGTCGGTCACCGGGATCCCGCACCTGGTCACCGCTTCGTACGCGGACTGGCGCGAGATGCCCACCAGCTTGGCCCACTCGGCGATGGTTGTCAGGTTTTGCGTCATGTCGATTCGTTGTCAGGTCGTTTGTCAGGAAATGTTTTTTGGTTCCGCTAGTGCGATGACGTGGCCTGAATTACCCTTGCCCGCCCTACCCTAGGAAGAACCTAACCCCCGGGGGTGGGGGCCGGCCGGGGCATCAGCTGCTGCCGGCACCCGGCCGCGGCCGGTTGAGTTCGGTCTCCCAATGCACAGGGAAGCGCGCGTCGATGGTTGCCTGCCCCACCTCGTGGAAGCGGAGGCGCTTCTGGTACTGGGTCTGCTGGACGAAGATGAAGACCGGCTTGATGGCAGTCCCGTGAGCGAACTTGCGCTTCATGTACACGCCAGGCAGCAGTCCCTTGTTCCCGTTCGGCAGGACGAAGTAGGTGACGCCCTGGCGCGCGATGGTGCGGTTCGAGCGCTGGCTGCCGCTGGCGCGCGACTCGTAGCCGGCACCATGCTGCACCTTGAGCTGGGACAGCACCTGGCGGATCTGGCCACGGCGGACGTTGCCGTTGGCGTCCAGGTCGGCGCCAGCGCCTGGCACAGCGAACCAGCCCTGCGGCATCATGCCGTTTGCCTGCAGCATCCGCTCCATCCCCTTCTGGCCACGCGAGCCGCCGAAAATCTGCGGCCCGAGGAAGCGGTCGGCCGGCGTACCCTTGCCCCATGGATCATCCTTGACCCAGACGCGCGCCTCGAGTCGGTCCCTGGTGGCCGATTTGAGGAACGTGCCATTCAGGGCGTAGTTGGTCGGACGATCGAAGACAGAACGCATCTCGTCCTTGAGCGCACCCTGCACGTCCTTCCCGGTACGGGTCAGCGCGATCGCAGCGACCACCGGCCCGCGCCGGCCCATCTCCGTGATCCGGCTCGCCACCGCTGGGAAGCTGCTCTTCAAACTCATCCTCATTGCCCTACTCCTCAAAATTTCCGGCTTTGCCGCCTACTTCTCAAACCCTGCAAGCCTGTAACCCGCATGGATACTGACTCTTGGCAGGGTATGCACACATGCAGGGTTGTTTATGATGTGACGGTCAAAAAAAAACACATCGGCCCTGCTTATGTCATTCGCGCCTACGTGCGCAAAACCCGGCTAACCCTGCATACCCTGCTGAAACCCACTATCCATGCGGGTTTCCGGCTTGCAGGGTTTGATTGCTACTCTGCATAACCCTGCAATGCGCGGTCCGCACGAACCTTGCCCAGCTCCCGGAACTTGGCGATCTGCTCGTCCAATGGGTGCGGGAAATCGGGGTTCTCGACCACGAACACCATCCTGGTCTTCTTGTGCTTGCTGTCGACGGCCACGCTCTTCTTGGCCTTGTGCTCACGCCCGCCGATCAGGCCGGCGAACTTGCATAGCGTGAGCGGCTTCTCCCCGCTCTTGTCGCACCACCGCTTGTAGATGATGTACAGGTCCTCCGAGAGGCAGGAGCAGTACGGCGCATCCAGGTAGCCGTCCTTCCAGGCACGATGGAACGACATCCAGCCGGCAAGGCCGAACTCGATCACACGCTCCTTCGCCAGCGTCATCGGCGGCTTGGTATGCTCGTTGAAGTCGTCCAGCGGCAGCGTTAGCAGGAAGTGGTAGAACGCTTCGATGGCGCCCTGCGCGATCGCATCCTTGACCTGGTTGTAGAACGCCGGGTCCTGCTTGCGCCTGGCCTCGATGACCATGAAGCGCCTGTCTTCCAGCTCGATCGGGATCGGCTGCGGCTCGTTCGAGAGGAACACCGAGTTCATGTGGTTCCGCTCGTCGCGGGCCGGCAGGTTCTTCTCGTTGATGTTCATGGTCTTGCCGGTGATCATGTACTTGAGCGTGCCGTTGTGGCTGTACTTGTCGTCGCGCGACAGCACCTCTTCGAACAGCACGAACAGCTTCTTGCTGCGCCAGGATGTGAAGGTCGAGTCCAACTGGTGTTGACTGGCCACCGTGCCGTAGTCGCCGAAGATCGGGAGCATCACGCCCTCGAAGAACAGCGACTTGCCGGTGCCTTGCTTCTCCCCGAACATCAGCAGCGCCGTCTGCATCTTGGCGCCAGGGTGCTGCAGGGGATAGGCCAGCCAGCGTAGGATCCACTCCATGTATTCGTCGGCACGGTCCTCGGCGTCGCACAGCGAGGCCAGGAGCGCGAGGATCGGCTGGATTAGCTTCGGATCGTGCTTCGGCTTGAGCGGCCAGCCCAGGAAGATATTCACGTGGCTGACCGGGTCGGCCAACTGCGTCGGATCGAACACCAGGTTGCGAGCCTCGATGGTCTTGCGCTGGGCATGTTCCTGCCACTTGCCGGTTAGCTCGGCGGTGTAGTCGGCGCGAACCGCGCCAAGCGACATGACCTGCTGGCCGATCGCATCCCATACCGTCTCGGTCCCGCGCAACAGGGTAAGGTTGTCGAGCATCTCGCCCAGCTTGCCGCCGCTACCGTTACCTTCGACGGCCTTGCCGCCGACCAGGGTGGGCAGCGAATCGCGCATGATGGTGCGGCGATTCGGGGCTTTCTCCCAGCCGGCGGCCAACTCCTTGCCGACCCAGGCCGTGAACGCCGACTTCTTCAAGCGCTGCTTGCGCCGGCTATCCCATACGTCAGTCGTCGGGTAGATCAGCTGGAAGTGTTCGAGCAACACCTCCAGTGTCGGCGCGCGCATGTCGGACTGGATGTCCTGCGGTTCAGCAGCGGGAACAGCATCAGGCAGCGGTGCGTCATCCAGGTAGGCTGGTGGTTCGTCATCGGACGCAGCCGGCTGCGGTTCCTCGGCCATAGTGAGGGCGTGGGAGCGCGCCGCGAGCACCTGCTCACGAACGACACCAAGCGACTCGGCCAGGTAGAGGTCGTTGTAATCGGATTCCTTGCTGTCGCCGGCGCGGTTGGAAAAGAACGGGATCGACACCGAGGCGTTGCCGACGGCCCGAGCTGCAGCGCGCGATCGGGATACACCGGCATTTTCGAACTTGAGCCCAGGCTGCGCGCGGCGGCCTGAACGGACATCAGCCTCAATATACGGTGTCCCGGTAACGTCCTCGCGCCAGGTAGCGCGGACAGTTACGGTATCGCCGCCGGCACTCGCCAGCTCGTGGTCCATGCTGTCGATGACGGGTTCCCACGCGGTGTCGTATTCCTTGAGCAGGAACTCGCCAAGCCGCGCAATTACGCGCATGTCGTCGTCGGCGTGGAACAGCAAGTGCGCTTCAGGGAACAGCTCACGGAGCAGTTTTGCGACTGGCAGCAGGTTCCCGGCATTGAATGCGACCATGACTGGCGTGTCGAAATCGGTCGCCATGCGCACTGTCTCGCAGGTTGCGTAGCCTTCGCCAATCTCAATCAGCCGGGTTTCTGCACTCAGGCGGCCGAGCAGACAGGCACCGGCAACCATATCGATGCCGCTGCTGAACCGCTTCTCGCCATCCGGCTGGATGCGCTGGAGGCCCGCCAGCGTGGCACCGGCTTCGCTGTACTTCATCACCGGCACCAACAGAACGCCATCCGGATCAACGCGCGTCTTCTCGCCCTGGACGCGCTTGCGTGCCAGGTACGCCGATGGCTGATCACTGTCGGCCGCCGCAGCCCACGCTTGGCGGGCGCGGCCAGCAGCCAGCTCGGCCTTGCGTTGCTTGCGTTCCGCCTCCGCGCGCTCGTGCGCGGCCTGCTTGCGCTCCGCTTCGGCGCGCTCTTCTGGCGACAGGCCGGCCCAGTCCATCGTGACCGGGATCGAGTTCGGGTTTTGCCCCTGCCACACACCGAAGGCGCCCGTCACGATCTTGCGGCCCGACTTGAGCTCGATCTCGCGAAGGACGTACCAAGCCTTTTTCTTGGGACCGAACCGCTGTGCCTTACCGTTCAGGACAGGATGGCCGTCCGGCAGCCTGGGCAGACCCTCTGCCGCCATTTGCTGGATGACTTCCTCACGCGTCAGCATGGTCGGCTCCCTTCATCGCGCGGGCTTCGGCCAGCATGCATTGCAGGCGCGCGAGGATGCGCGCCTTTTCTTCCGGGCTCCGAACCGCGGGGCTGGCAGGGAGTAAATCCCACGGCGCCACGCGCTCTTGGGCGGTCTGTTGCGATTCAGCTGTCATTGGAACGATGGGTTGGTACACCAGCCACGGGCGGCCGGCAGTAAATCTGGAACATCAGGGCCATCAGCTCCTGGGTGGTCTTGTGCATCTGCTGGCCGATCTCCTGGAGGTCTTCGCGCTCGCGACCGTCAATCTCACCGTCGGCAATGGCAGCCGTGTAGGTAGCCGACAGGCGGCCCAGCTCGACGTACAGCTCGTGGAATTTGGCCTGCAGCTCTTCGCCACTCACACCCTCACCTTCGGGCAGCTGGACGAACACGCCGCCGCTTGCAGCGGCCACGGCCTGGGCGAAATGCGTCGTGCCAGCATAGGCCTGGATCAGCAGCGCGGTGTCCACGCGCATGCCCTGACCCTTGACCTCGTACACACGCGCTTCTAGAGCGGTCTTGGTCAATCCAAGCGTCCCAGCAGTGCCGTTCCACCCGTGCACCTTGATCATTTCTTGGTAAGCGGACAATAAATCCACAGTGTTTCCTTCCATTCCTTGGGTGTTGCGATTCGATCAAGAGCAGTAATCTTGTGCAACCTTGCCAACAAACTATTTCCTATGTGCAACTTAAAAACCGCACGGAAGCTCGATCCGACTCTTGGTGATGAATCGCTAGCTTTCGAACTGACCGTACTTACTGGCAGTGGGCCTCTGATTACGCTACGGGCGCTGGAGACCCCGGCTGGATTGATGTGGACCTACGAACTTGGAACTGCGGCGAGCGCGTCAAAAGTAGGCGACGTCGCCGAAATAACAGCTACGCGGGACTCGGTGCAATGACGTTCATGGAGACCAACGATTGCCGAGAGGGTGGTGCTGAGACACCGGGCTTGACCGTTCAGGATGCGATTTACGGTAGGCTGGGAAGTTTTGAGCTCCGCTGCCAAACGCGTTTCACTCCACTCGGTCCGCTGCTTGATTTCCCTGAGAAGGGTCGAAGGGTCTTTGTCCATAGCTTGCAGTCTATACGCGAATGAATAGGAGCGCAATACTCAAATGAATAGATTGTTGTGTGCGCCCTATACGCGTGCGTATAGTTTCGGTATGAACATCTCAACCAGGCTCGACCAAGCCATGCAAAGGGCCGGCATCCCGTCACAGAGCGCCCTAGCTCGGGCGTCAGGCGTGCCCCAGCCCACGATTAACCGAATCCTCAAAGGATCTGGCAAGAAAGGGCCGGAGACCAATACGATTGCTGCGCTTGCTGCCGCGTGCAACGTCGCAGCCCAGTGGCTGACCGATGGCACTGGCGCCATGGACCGCGAACCGCAAGCCTCACCGGATGAGGCCGAAATGATTGAGGTATCAGTAAGTGCTGAGTCACGTAAATTTGTCCCCATTCGGGTTGTCTCTCGCTATATCCACGCAGGCATTGGTGGGCATGGCGGAGATGTCGAGTACGAGGACCATGCAGTGCTGACCCTGCCACTATCTTGGGTCGAAGAGAAAAGGCTCTCCCCTTCAAAGTTAGTTGCGATACGGGTGACAGGCGAAAGTATGTACCCTACGCTTAAGCGTGGTCATATTGTCATCGTCAATACTGCTGACAATGACCCTCGAACACTAGTAGATGGGAAACTTTATGCAGTAAATCATAATGAGAAGCCTTGCGTGAAGCGGCTCGAATACACGGGCGGGCAATGGTTTCTAACATCAGACAATCGCTTGCCGGAGTTCCGTAGTCGCCCAGTCGACGAGAGCACTGAGATCATTGGAAGAGTCATTACAGCTGTGGAAAACTTTATCTGATGAAGATACAAGTTGCCGAAGTTACGCCGTACGGATCGCCAATATTGATTGCGGTTGTAGAAGCGAAATTTATAGACGCTGAGCATGGCAATGCCCTGATCTTACGGATTCAGCCGCATTTTCCGCTTCATCCGATCATGCTTGTCGCAGTCCACGAGAAGGGCTTCAAAGCGCATGCGCACTTTCAAACACACCTTCTTTTGGCGCTGATTCAGTTGGAATATCTTGACCTCTCCGAACTTGATCTCAACGCAGAACCGCCGGCCACTGACGATGAACTTCCTTTTTAAAGATTGAACGATGCTACGACATGTATCACAGCTCGCCTTTGTGCTTGCCTCGGCTGTAGGTTTAAGCGCCTGCCAGCCTGACCAAGCCTCTATCTCGCAGACTGCACCCACTCAAACCAGGGCACCTCAACCGGCGGCCAGTGCTAATCAAAAGACATACGATGGCCCGTTCGGACTGGCAGCAGGAATGCCTATCGCGGAGATTTCAGCCCTTGGGTTTCAAACCGCCCCTGGTCAATCTTCTGTTTTCGTCGGGGAACCGCCGAAGCCGCTAGAAGGCGTTGATGAGTATGCAGTCATAGCTACTCCAAAGGCTGGGCTATGTCGACTTCGAGCGACTACCAATGTTTCCGCAGTAAATGGTGACGGCGAACAGTTGCGGGCTGCGGTCGATAGGATCGCTGACCTGATGGCAATCAGATATGGGGAACATTCTATGAGAGCAGACCTCAACGATCGCGAAGTGTATAAGAGCAATCCTCAGCTCTGGATGCTCGGACTAACTGACAATTCGGTGATGTATGGATATGTTTGGAACGGCACCAAAACAAAAAAGCCGCTGCCGAACCGAATTACAAACATCGAAGTGACCGCCCAAGCCGAGTCCGTTGATAAGGGCATCGTCTCAATTCTGTACAGCTTCGACAACTTCGACGACTGCCGTCAAGAGAACCAAGCGCGCGCGGCCTCCAAGCTGTAGCGCAACCCTCCGACCGACGTGAGTGCTCTGTACCACAGGGCACTTTTTTTTGCGTCAATCTATTCATTCGCGTATTGCATTGTCTATTCGTTCGTGTATAGTTCGTTTCATCAACTTTGATGGAGCGCACATGAACTTCTACCGCGTCATTGTCCGTACTGCACTCGCAGCCCACGTCTGCAACATCTCAGCTGGCTCGACCGCAGAGGCTGCGGAAGTCGCCGCAACTCAGTTTGCAAGCGTCCCGTGCGGCATCACCGTCACCAATCGCCAGGTGCGGGCATGAGCTCCGCCGCCGCACCAACCGTATGGCCGAAGTCCGGCAACGAACTGGTCGACGGCCTCATGAAGGCGGCTTTTGACCGCCCTCGCGATCCGCGCAGCTACCCCTACAAGCTGGGCGCTTTTAGCCTGCTCGCGAGCCGCGCTACCAATGCCCCGCTCGCTCGGCCATATGCACCCGGCACGGTGGACTTCGACGCTTTTCATGCTGGCGTAGATGAAGGCCAGGCGATCTGGAAACGTCACAAATTGGAGACCGCCCAATGACCACGGTCGCCACCCTTCGGTCCGCCATCGCAAGCTGCGCCACTCAGGCAAGTGAGGATGCGCCGAGCAGCTGCGATCTTCGCCTCGCCGTCTTCGTCGCGCGCCTGTCTGGCTGCATGGAGTCGCTCGGCGACCACGAGCTGGACGCAATGCTATGGGGCCTGTTCGACCACGACCGCCCAGCGCCGCCACGCGACACGTCCATCCCGCAGCTGACGATCCTCGGAGCTGCGTGATATGGGCTTTTTCGCTCTCTACCGCTACTACCGCTTCATCGGCAAACCGTTCCTCCTGTCCGTGCAGCTGGCCCGCCAGCACCGGATGCCGAGGCGGTAGCCATGCAACGCATCTCGCCAGACCGCGCGGCCCTCGAAATTGCGCACCGCGCGCTCGACACCGACGCCCAGCTGGACGAGATGCTCAAGAACCCGGCCCTCAAGATCATCTTGGAGGTCGTCGCCCGCCGGCACATGCAGCGCCGAGCGTGGATCGATGTGAAGAAGCTGCAGGCCAACGATCACGATTGACCACCAGATGACAACACCGAACAGCCTCACCCCAAAAGCCGATTTCGTCTCGCTGAAAGTCGCCGCCGAGGACAAGAACAACCCGACCGTTTCGAAGGTGACATCGTTCGCGGTCGACCCGCGCGTGCTGGAGGTCGAGGAAGGCTTCAACGCCCGTCCACTGAATGCGGACCACGTGAACGAGATGGCCCTGGCCCAACGCAATGGCGCCACCTTCCCACCGCTCGAAGTGCGCGTCGAGGACGGCCGCATCATCATCGTCGACGGTCACCATCGCCACGCGGCGTCGCTGCAGAACATCGCCGCAGGCTTCGACATCAAGTCCTTGGACGTGCGCCACTTCCGTGGCAACGACGCTGACCGCGTTGCGCACATGATCACGAGCGCGAGCGGCTTGGCACTTACCCCGCTGCAGCTCGGCGTCCAGTACCGCAAGCTCATGGGCTACGGGTGGACCGAGGATCAGATTGCGAATCGCCGCGGGAAAAGCAAGCAGCACGTCAAGGACATGGTCCAGTTGGCCGAGGCGAACAGCGATGTGCACCAGCTCGTCAACGCCGGCCAGATCTCGGGCACCGCAGCGCTCAAGGCGGTCAAGCAGCATGGCAACAAGGCCGGCGCGGTCATCCAGGAAGGCCTGGAGCAGGCCCGGGCCGAAGGTAAGGACAAAGTGACGCCGAAGGCGCTCGCACGCAGTAGCGCCCCGCGTAAGCCGGCTGACAAGCTCATTGTCTCTTGGCTGGTCGCGAATGCGCGCGTAGCGCAAATCCCGGCGTTGGCCGGATACACCCACCGCACGCTGAGCCTGGCTATTTCCATCCCCAGCGAGGTCGCCGACAGCGACGACCTTTACACGCTGCTCGCGAACGCAGCTTCGCATAACACCACCACCTGAAAGGACCACTATGGATCGCAACACCATTAGCCCCGGCACGCGCGTTAAGTTCGACAGCGAAGCCGGCCCGCAGCAAGGCACCGTCGCCGAGATCATGACCGACATCGGCAACGGTGCCAAGGTCGCCGTCGTGCGCGTCACCGGCACCCTGGATGGCGCGCCGTGGCGCGTCCCTGTCAACGAGCTGCAGCACGCGGAGGCAGCATGACCGCGAAGGCGCAGAAGGCATTCGCCCTCTTCCTCCAGGACCTGCGCGATGGCCGCGCCCACGCCGAGCTGACCAGCTCGCTGGCCGAGCTGCTGGCCGCAGTGAAGGAGACCGGCAAAGCCGGCGAGCTCACTCTGAAGATCAAGGTCAAGCCGGCTGGCCGCGGCAGCGACATCGACAAGGTGAACATCACCGACCTGATTACCGCGAAGTTGCCGAAGCCAGATCGCGGCGAAGACTTCTTCTGGCTCACCGACGACAACAACTTGTCGCGTAACCACCCGCGTCAGCAGTCGCTCGAACTGCGTGAAGCGACCTCACCCCAACCACAATCCTTCAAGGAAGCCTGAACGTGAACGACAACCAGAACAATACGACCGGCCTCGCCGGCAGCACCATCGAGCAAACCCATTTCGACGCCAGCACGATCGAAAAGATCGGCGCCCTGTCGCTGGCCGCAAGTGCAATCCAGGAGCTCAACGGCACCACGCACCTGGTGATCCCGGAAGGCTTCAGGCACCTCGACCTGACCGCAGCATTGGAAAAGGCCGGTGAATACCCCAAGCGCAAGACCGGCACCGTGCACCTGGGCGATCTGTCGAGCTTCAACGTCTACGCGGCCGACCAGGGCGAACCGTACGACACCTACATCTACGCCGACCCGGAGGCACGCACGCTGACTGCCGTCCTGAACGAGCACGACAAGGAAGACAGTACCGCCGGCTGGCGCGACTTCCGCGCCGTGTACAAGGCCGAGCTGAGCCGCGAGTTCACCACCTGGCTGCAGTTCAACAAGAAGCCGATGGAACAGGAAGACTTCGCCATCTTCCTGGAAGACAACATCGCTGATGTCGTCGAGCCTTCGGGTGAAACCCTGCTGCAGGTCGCCCTGACTCTCCAGGCCAAGACCGAAGTGAATTTCAGCAGCCACAAGCGCCTGGACAACGGCCAGGTCCAGTTCGCGTATAGCGAGACCGTCGACGCGCGTGCCGGCACCGGCATGATCGAAATCCCACGCGAGTTCACCATCGGCCTGCGCCTGTTCAAGAACGGCGACGGTTACAAGATCCGCGCCCGCCTGAAGTACCGCCTGGGTGGCGGCAAGCTCAAGTTCTGGTATGAGCTGGACCGCGCCGACAACGCGATCGAGGACGCCTTCCAGGCATACATCGACCAGGCGCGCGAGAACGGCTTCACCGTCCTCATCGGCAAGCCGTAAGCAGCGAGCCTGCCATGCCACGATTCCACCGCCAACCCACGTTCGAAGCCAAGGCCAACGTGCCGATGGTGACCGCGACCCGCGACCGGCTCGCCCTGGAGATCCGCATGGCGGGCGAGCTGCTTGCCCTCCGCCCATCGATCGACGCATACAACACCCTGTCGAAGATGCTGGCCGCCCTCGCCCGCGCCGGCATGCGCTCGCAGCTACTCGAGCCTGGCACCGCGCTGATGAACGCTATCTGCGATCGCTACGAGCACTCGGGTGCGGTCAGCGTGGAGCGCGAGGAGGCGGCCGGCCTGCGCCAGGTCGTCGCCAACATCGACGCCGCGCTACACCGCGTGCCGTTGCAACGTTTCAACCGAGCCGTGGCTGAGGTCGAAGCCTTCTTCGCCGTGGCCGATCCATCCACCAACGAACAATAGAACATGAAGCGTGACGCATTCACCCTTTCGATGGACTTCGGCCATGAGCGCCTTGCCGACAATTTCGCCGGCGGCGGCGGCGCCAGCGAGGCGATCCGCCAAGCTTTCGGTCGCGATCCGGACATTGCCATCAATCACTGCGGCGAAGCCCTGTCGATGCATGCGGCGAACCATCCAACCACACGCCACATCCGAGAGGACGTCTTCCTGGTCGATCCGCTTCGCGAGATCGGCGACGGCCCACTGGGTGCAGCATGGTTCTCACCGACCTGCACGCACTTCTCCAGGGCGAAGGGCTTCAACATCCTCGACCAGACCACACGCGGCCTCGCCTGGGTAGTCCTGAAGTGGGGCGTGCTGCTGGCGCCGCGCTCGATCTACCTTGAGAACGTCGAAGAATTCTTGGGCTGGGGGCCACTCGACGAAAAGGGCCGACCGATCAAGGAACACAAGGGCCGCACCTTCGCCGCTTTCGTGCTGGCGTTGACCACGGGGCTACCCAAGGACCATCCCGACCTGGAAGAAATTCGAGCAACCCTGGGCGAGGACTTTCCGCTCGGCCGGATTCACCAAGGCCTGGGCTACGAGGTCGAGTGGCGCGTTCTGCGCGCTTGCGACTTCGGTGCAGGGACGATCCGCAAGCGTCTGTTCATGGTCATGCGCCGTGACGGTATCGCCATCCGCTGGCCAGAGCCTACACACGGCGATCCAAGCTCGAAGGAGGTCAAGTCAGGCAAGCTGCTGCCGTTCGTGACGGCTGCCGACTGCATCGACTGGTCGATCCCCTGCCGCTCGATCTTTGGCCGCAAGAAGCCACTGGCGGACGCCACGCTCCGGCGCGTTGGCCGCGGCTTCGAGCGATACGTCAAGGATGCGGCACAGCCCTACATCGTGGGGTGTGGGGGAGCGGCCTACGCCGGCAAGCCGGTTCCGACGAGCCAGCCGCTGGGCACGCTAACGACCGAGAACCATCGTGCGATCGTTGTGCCTTCGCTGGTCCAGTACTACAAGAGCGGCAGCCAGAACGTCGCGATCGACCGGCCCGCGCCTACCATCGTCACCAAGGATCGCATGGGCGTCACCTGCGCCTACTTGGCGAAGCATTATGGGGGTGTCGTAGGCGCGAGCGTCGAGCAGCCAGCGCCGACCGTAACGACGGCTGATCACACGTCGCTGATCACGGCGCACCTGGTGGGCATCGACAACAAGAGCAACGGCGCCCGAGACGTATGGGACGTAGCACGCCCGCTTGGCACCATTGTGACCGAGAACCGCCATGCGGTCGTCACGAGCAACCTGGTGAAGCTGCGCGGCACCAGTACCGCCGCGGCTACCAACGAGCCGTTGGCGACGGTCAGCGCCGGCGGGACGCACCATGCCGAGATGCGCACCACCCTCACCCATCCGGGGCAGTGCGCGGAGCGCCGCGAGAAGATCCGTGCGTTCCTGCGCGAGCACTGCCCCAGCCTGAAGGATGCAGAGCATCCCGAGCTGGTGACGATCAATGGTGAGCTGATGGAGGTCGTCGATATCGGCCTACGCATGCTCGTGCCGCGTGAACTCGCAAACGCGCAAGGCTTCCCGCCGGATTACAAGCTGGACCCACTCCACACCAAGATCAACAAGCGAGGCCGCCTTGTGACGAAGCCACTATCGACGTCGGCCCAGGTACGCATGATCGGAAACAGCGTGTCGCCGCCGCCGGCCGTGGCCCTGCTGCGTGCCAACAACGCTCACGAACAGCTGATGGCGAGGGCGGCATGAGCAGCTTCGGATCGACAAGCCGGCTCAGCTCGGACCTGTACCGCCAACAGACTGCGGCGGCGCGCCCTATCACCCTGCGCCGCCGGCGCTGCGCATGCGGGAAGGTCGTCACCGCCAAGCAGCTCGTCCAGTACGGCGCCTGCGCTTCGTGTGCGCGGGCCGCCGCCAACCAGGTCAGGGAAGCAGCGTGACCGGACCAGTACCGAACAACCAGGACGAGCCGAACGACCCGGCCGCCTATAGGGAGCACCTGCTGCTACTCAAGTCCATGCACTGCGCGCGACCAGTGGTGTACCAGGAGAAGAAGCAGTTCATCACCTGCCTGACCGCCAACCGCGACGGCGGGCGGATCTCGATGACCGTGTACCTGGCTGGCATAGCCGGCGGCATTGACAGCAGCGAAATCGAAGTACGACCAACGAATAAGGAAGGAACCCCAGCATGACTCAAATGACATTGCAGGCGGTGCGCCAGCTCATCGCCAACGACTCGTACGCGATCACGTTCCAGTCGATGGGACAATACCGCGGCGCCCTGCTCCGCCACTTCGACAGCCTCACAGATGACCAGGCCGCGATCACCGCCAACCATTCAGCGCCGACAGTCGCCCCGGAGCAGGTTGCACAATGGGCGGACGATTTGACCGAAGACGATCGCCGGTTGGTAGCGCGCGGCATGGAACGCTGGCGCAAGGGCATCGCCGGCGAGTGCAGGCTTCCGCCAACTGGATGGCACTGCACGCGCATGCCGGGTCACGAAGGCCCGTGCGCGGCAGTTCCACAGCCATCCGAGGCCGTGCCGCTGGGCGACAATGCTGCGCGCTTGTTGTCGTTGGCGGCTAACGAATACTCCGATGCAGGCGCATCGGTCCAGCACGGCGCCAGCCAGGCGGAAGTGCCGGAATGGGCGCGGCTGGCTGTGACGCTGCTGACTGGCGCGGCGCAGGAGCAGGCCGAGCCGGTGGCGCTGATGCAGGCGCTGACCACTGGCATCCCGCTGCAAGAACCGGTCTACATCGCCAAGGCGCTGCGCGCGCAGCGTGAGGCGCGCGTGTCGCTGGGCGGCGGTACTGGCCCGAGCGCGGCCGCGTTCTTGGTCAACATTCAGTTGACCCCGTGGACGTATACGAAAGAGACCGCTGGTGCATACGCCGAAGGCTACAACCGGGCGCTCAAGGATTACCGCGCTGCGCTGCTGGATGTTGCCGCCTCTCCGGTTGTGCGTGCACAGAGTGAAGAGAGCGAACATGGCTAAGGAGAAAAAATACAAGCTCGCCCTCACCCTCAAAGAGTTGGAGTTGGTGTTCTTGGAGTTTGAAAGTTGCCTTGGCGTGGGCGCGGAAGACCCAAGTTTCAGGTCTGTACGCGACAAAGCAGTCGAGCTGCTGAGGTCAGTGGAGCCAGCTATCCGTTCCGCCCAGGAAGGAGGTGCAGAGTGCCGACCAGCTACCTGACCGCAGACGAACTGGCCGAGCTGATCGGCTGCGCGCCGACCAGCTTCGCGTGCATGCGTCGCTACCTGGATCGCCGCCAGTGGCCATTCGAACCCAACCTGCGGGGATTCCCGCGCGTCAGCCGAGCGTATCATGATGCCCGTATGAGCGGCACCGCGGCACCGGGCCTCACGCCAGTCGTCGATGCCGAACCTGACTTCAGCATGTTTAAGCAATGATCGGAAGAAGAAAATCACCGGACGGTATGCCGTTCCGCCTGTACGAACGCGTCGGCAAGTTCAAGGTCAGCTACGGCTACAAACTGCCCGATGGAACATGGGCATTCCGCCTGACCGCGCCGGCGGACGATGCGGCTGCGCGCGCCCGGATCCGTGCCGAAGCGATCGACCGCGCCAACGAGCTCAACGGCGCTCCTATCGAAGGTGGCGAAACGGAAGCGCTGTTCCGGCGGTACTTCGCTTGGCAGCGTGGGCTACCAGTCGACAGCGAGGATCGAAAGGCCGACAGCACGCTGGACGAAAACGAACACAACGAGGCCAAACGGATTCTCAAAAGCTTCGGCAAGGTGAAGCCGGCCTCGATCAAACCCGTCCATATTTACAAGTACCTGGACGGCCGGGCCGCAGAGGGGGCGCCCGCGAAGGCGAACAAGGAAATCGCGTTGCTCTCCGCCGTACTCGAGTTCGGGCGCCGGAAGGGCGTACTGGAGACGAACCCCTGCCGCGACATCAAGTACAACAAAACGCGACCCGATACGCGCTACGTCACGCCGGCAGAACTCGACCTGGTGGTGCGCGTGGCGCGCGAGCGCGGCGGCATGTACGTGGTAGCGGCACTGTGCCTGCGCGCGGCCTACCTAACCGTCAGCCGGCCAGACGAGATGCGAACGGTCATGCGCCATGCCATCACGCCGAGCGGGATGGAGATGGTCGTGGGCAAGCGAAAGAAGGGGCACGCAGAACGCTTCAAGTTGATCGAATGGTCAACTGAGTTGCGCGCCGTGATCGACGAAGCCCTCTCCCTCCAACGCACCACGAGCCTGTACGTGTTCGGCAACAGCGAAGGACAGCCCTACACCAAAAGCGGCTGGAACACGAACCTGCGCCGGCTAATGGAACACGCCCGCAAGAAGGCCGAGGCCGAGGGCATCGAGTTCGCCAGGTTCACCCTGAAGGATATGCGCCCGGCGGCGGTCACGGACCGGGTCAACGACGGGGACGAAACCATCACCAACGCGACGGGGCATAGCAGCGATCGCATGGTTCGCCAAGTCTACGACCGCCGCGCGACCAAGAGAGCCAGGGCGACCGAATGATAAACGTTGGAAGATCGCAAAAACGCACAAGCATCCATGCGGGTTGCAGCACAGTCGTTGTTCCAAAGAATTCATCTTGCAAGGTATAATAATCAACACCTTACAGTGGCTTGAGTCTCGGATTGTGATTCCTGTCGTCGTGGGTTCGAGTCCCATCAGCCACCCCACCGAATTCATGAAAAAGGTCACCTGCTCCGGCACGTGGCCTTTTTTGTTTTGCGGAAGAACCAGCATGCAGATCGCCGAACAAACCCTCGCCCGCGCCGACGTCGAAGCCGCATTGGCCCACGCCCCGCTCACCTTCCAGGACTGCGACCTCGACGGCGCCGACCTGTCGCGCCTCGACTTGCGCAACTGCACCTTTATCAGCTGCAGCATCGCCGAAACCTCGTTCTACGCCGCCAAGCTTGGCCAGACCAGCTGGCAACGCTGCCGCGGCCGCCAGGCCGACTTCGAATCGGCAGATCTCACCGACGCCCGCTTCCAGAGCTGCGACTTGAACAACAGCAACTGGCGCCGCGCCCGCCTGGCTTCGCTCACCGTCAAAGGCTGCAAGCTGACCGGCGCCAGCTTCGAAGACGCGGCCCACCTCGGCCTGCACTTCGAGGATTGCCTGCTGGTCGGCGCCGACCTGCGCCGCATGTCGTTCCGCAAGGCCAAGCTCATCCAGCTCGACTTCGGCGACGCCGACCTGGCCGCCTGCGACTTTCGCGACGCCGTGTTCGAAGGCGGCAGCCTGCGCGGCGCCAACCTGAAGCAAGCGCGCTTCGACAACGCCGACCTGCGCGAAGCCGACCTTGGTGGCATCACCCTGGCCGACATCAAGCTGTTCCAGGGCGCCTGGATCACGCCGCGCCAGGCTGCCGAACTGGTCAGCGAGCTGGGGCTGCGCATAGCCTGAGCCGACGTCACACTTGGCGTCCCCACCAAGACACAGATGTAAAATGCGCTGACTTAGCGGTCGGATAATGATTGATGTGCGACAATTGGAGAGTTTTCCAAAAGAAATTCGAGTCGTCCGTTCGGATGCCTGATTGCCAGCATCGCGCAACGGTGGCTCTCCGATTTATGCCAGACAAGCGTACCGCTCCCGAAATCTCCCGCCTGACCGCCGAAAAACGCCCAGCAGTGCGTAATGCCGTGCTGTTTGTGGTCGCCCTGTGCCTGTTGCTGCTGGCCATACAGGTCTCGGATGGCTGGCGCGCGCGCAAGGAGCGCCTGGCGGAGGTGGCCGTCGCCACCACGAATATGTCGCACGCGCTGGCGGCCCAGGCCGAGAGCGCGGTACGGGTGGTCGATACCGTGCTGGCCGGCGTGGTCGAGCGGGTCGAGACCGACGGCATGACGGGCGCAGGACGCCCGCGCCTGCAACTGCACCTGAAGAATATGGTGAGCCAGGTCGAGGAGTTGCACGGCTTGTTCGTGTTCGGCCCCGATGGTCATTGGCTGATGACTTCGCAGGACCGCATCCCGCTGTACACCGTCGACGACCGCGAGTATTTCCAGTTCCACCTCAAGAATCCGGACCGATTCGTGCACGTCGGCAAGCCGGTGCGCAGCCGCTCCAGTGGCGAATGGGTGCTGCCGGTCTCGCGCCGCCTGAACAATCCGGACGGAACGTTCGGCGGCGTCGCGCTCGGCACGATCCGCATCGATTACTTCTCCACCCTGTATAAAACCTTCGACGTGGGCAGCGATGGCGTGGTCATGCTGACCCTGGACGACGGCACCATGGTCTACCGCCTGCCGCATAACGAAAAGCTGATCGGGACCGACGTCAGCAGCGGCCCGGTGCACCAGATGTACGAGCGGTCCGGGCCGGCCGGCACCGCCATGCTGCGCTCGAAGATCGACGGCATCGAAAGGCTGTACAGCTACCGCCATCTCGAAACCTATCCGCTGATCGTGGCCACCGCGCAGAGCAAGCACGACATCCTGGAAAAATGGCTGAAGTCGATGATCGGCCAGGCGGCGATCACCCTCGTCGCCATCGCATTGCTGCTCTATTTCGGCCGGCGCCTGGTGCGCCAGATCGTGATCCGCGACCACCTCGAGCACGAGCTGGTGCAGGCGCGCGAACTGCTGCAGGAACATAACCGTGCGCTGACGGTCCTGGCCGACCACGACAGCCTGACCGGCATCGCCAACCGGCGCCGATTCGAAGAAGCCCTGGAGGTGGAGTTCGCACGCGCGAGCAGGAGCGGCGCGCCGCTGTCGCTGCTGATGTTCGACGTCGATTACTTCAAGCGCTACAACGACACCTATGGCCACGTGGCCGGCGACGCCTGTCTGCGCCAGGTGGCGCAGACGCTGCAAGAAAGCCTGGTGCGGCCGGCCGACCTGGCCGCTCGCTATGGTGGCGAGGAATTCGTGGCCCTGTTGCCGGATACCGATCCGGCCGGCGCCAGGATGGTGGCCGAGCGCATCCGCCAGGCGATCATGGCGCTCGGGATCCCGCATGCCGGCAATGGCGCCGGCGTCGTGACCATCAGCGCGGGCGTGTACACGAGCGGCGCCGGTGGCGGCATGGCGACCGACAGCGCCACCGCACTGGTGGAGCGGGCCGACGTCCTGCTGTATCGCGCCAAGCAGTCGGGCCGCAATCAGGTGTGCGGCGGCGACCTCGCCGCACCCTGAGCCGCCGCCCTCCCCCCACCGCCGCGATCAATGGCGGTAAGGATTGTTCGGACGGGCGTCGTGACGGTTGGGGACACCGTCGCGATCGCGGTCGCGGTAGGCGGCTACCTGACGCGACTGGTGCCAGCCGCCGCGGTCGAGATGCCAGCCGTTGCGGTCCTGGCGCCATTGCGCGCGCTGGTAGGCATAGCCCGGACGTACTTTTTCCCAGTGGCCGGCGACCCAGTTGTGGCGGCGGCCGTTCCAGTCCCAGTAACCCGAGACCCATTCAAAACCGCGGCGCGCGGCCGGCACGGCTTCACGGCGCAGCGGCGGCGGCGCCTTCTTGATGACGATGACTTCGGCCCGCGGATGAGCGGCCTGGGCCTGCACTGGTGCGAATACTGCGCTGCCGATCAGGACGGCGGCGGCGGTAGCGAGGATGGTTTTCATAGTGCTCTCCGTTTCGGTTGGTGTGAAACCACTATAGCGAGACGGAACGCCAAAAAGATGAACTGAAGGAAGTCTTTACAGCGGATACATGCCGCTACAAACTTGTAACAGCAGAAGGAAACAGGCGGGAAGCGAAAGGCGGGGACTGCGGAAAAGCGGAGGCTGCAAAAACACAGCCGGCTATGGAAGCCGGCTGTGTAAAGGGGAAGGTATTAGTCCAGCTTGAAGGCGTAGTCGACCTTGGTCCAGGTCTGGGCTGGTGCGCCGTCCTTGGTGCCCGGCTTGAACTTGCACGAGGTCAGGCCCTTGACCAGTGCGCGGTCCAGGTTCTTGAAGCCGCTCGACTTGTCGATCTTCGATTCCGCCACGGTGCCGTCCGCGCTCACCAGGAACGAAGCCGAGGTCGTGCCCTGCTCTTCGTTCATCAGCGATGCCTTCGGATATTCGATAGCGCACTTCTTCGGATCGAACGACGCCGGGGTTTCGGCGGCGAAGCTGGCGCTGGCGGCGCCGGTGAGGGTCAGTGCAACGAACAGCTTGGCGGACAGGTTTTTCATGATTTCCCCAAATAAGGTTTTAAAAGTTAAATGTCGTGATGCTTCGCTAGACGCCGCCCGGCTGGCCGGCGCTTGACTACTTAATGACGAAAGTGCTGCTTAGAATTCTTCCCACTCGTCGTTGCCGACGGTGGCAGCTGCCTTTTTCGGCTTCGGCGCAACTTCCGCCTCTTCCGGATTCACCGCGGCGCTGGCGGCGGCCGGCTTTTTCGGTGCCGGCGGTACGGGACGCTTCGCGGCCGGACGGACCACCACCGCGGTGGTGGTCGCGACTGGCGCCTGCGCCTCGAATTGGAACTGTTCACCCTCTTCCAGCTTGAAGATGCTGACCACGCGGGCCAGTTCGCCGGCTTGGTCCTGAAGGCTCTGGGCGGCCGCTGCGGCTTCTTCCACCAGTGCGGCGTTTTGCTGGGTCATGCCATCCATCTCGATGATCGAGGTGTTGACCTGGGCGATGCCGGCGCTCTGTTCGGCGCTGGCGTTGGCGATCTCGCTCATGATGTCGGTCACGCGCTTGACGCTCGACACCACTTCATCCATCGTCACGCCCGCCTGGCCGACCAGCTTGCTGCCGCGCTCGACCTTGGAGACCGAATCGTCGATCAGGGTCTTGATTTCTTTTGCCGCCGCAGCCGAACGCTGGGCCAGGTTACGCACTTCGGAAGCCACGACCGCGAAGCCACGGCCCTGTTCGCCGGCACGGGCCGCTTCCACTGCCGCGTTCAGCGCCAGGATGTTGGTCTGGAAGGCGATGCCGTCGATCACGCCGATGATGTCGGCGATCTTGCTGGCGGAACCATTGATCTCACCCATGGTGCCGACCACTTGCGACACCACATCGCCGCCCTTGCGGGCCACGTCCGAGGCAGCTGCGGCCAGCGCATTGGCTTCACGGGCGTTGTCGGCGTTCTGCTTGACGGTCGAGGTCAGCTGCTCCATCGCCGACGCGGTCTTTTCCAGCGAGCTGGCCTGCAGTTCGGTACGCGAGGACAGGTCGATATTGCCGGCGGCGATTTCACGCGAGGCGGTGCCGATGGTCTCGGTGCCGCGGCGCACCTGGGCCACGATGTCCACCAGG
Organism: Massilia sp. UBA2604; assembly: GCA_002339265.1. Classification (GTDB taxonomy): domain Bacteria; phylum Pseudomonadota; class Gammaproteobacteria; order Burkholderiales; family Burkholderiaceae_D; genus Telluria. Next base: position 63,226 of record DDKG01000075.1, read on the forward strand.
CTGTTGCGCATTTCTTTCATTTCGACCAGCAGGCTGCCGCGGTCCGATTCCTTGGTGTCGATGGCGATCGACAGGTCACCGTGGGCGATGCTGCCGGCGATCTTGGCGGTGTAGCCAGGCTCGCCGCCGAGCTGCTTGAGCAGGCTGCGGGTGATCACGACAGCGGCGGCCACGCCCAGCACCACGGCCAGGGCCAGCAGGACCAGCATGAAGTTACGGGCATTGTCGAACGCCGCTTCGGCGTCGGCCTTGGTCTGGGCGTTCTGTTTATCTTCCTGGGCGGCCAGCGCGTTGAGGGCCTCGGTCCACTTGCGCTGCACCGGGCGCACTTCGCGCACCATGACGCGGGTGGCGTCCATGGCGTTGGCGGCGAGATAGAGTTCGGTGGCGCGGGCGATCGCCGGCATGGCGGCGGTTTCGTGTTCCTTGATCTGGGCCAGCAGCGCCTTTTCCTGGTCGTTGCCGTTCGATGCGAACAGGGCGGTCAGCTTGCGCTGGGTTTCGTTGTACTGGGCGGTCTGTTCCTTGAACTTCGCGATTTCCGGTTCCATGTCGGCCGGGTCGGCCATCAGGGTCAGGACGCGCAGCGACTGCAGACGATCGTTGACGTTATTGCGCATCTCGATCACGAGGCCGGTCGACACATTACTCACGCTGACCACGTGGTCGAGGCGATCCTGGATCTGCGCCATGCGCAGGATACCCACTACAGCAACAGCCACCAGCAGCACCAGGATCAGTGCGAAACCGAGGGCCAGACGGGTACCGACCTTCATGTTGTTCAAATTCATTCGTGTTTTCCCTGTAACTTATTGATCGAAACTCGCTCGGATGAGATAGCGCCGTGCGAAGCGCTCCTGAAATCGGTGTTTCTCCACGCTTTCAGGTGTTTCCGACAGGATAAATCAAGATTTCACCTAGTTAGTCAGAAAATCTCTTGCTCGACCGAATTGTTTCGGCACAACAACAGGATTGATACAGTGCAACATTGGAACAGGTCTGCATTATGAAACGACTATTGCCACACAGCAAGCAATTTTGAAACTTATATGGTTGTTTTGATAATCAAATGTATCGATTTGTCGACAAGAAATAAAAAAAGGCGTGCCGCAGCACGCCTTTTTGTTACTTTTAGAGAGAATTAATCAGGCCGCAGCAGGCATTCTGGCAGCTGCCTCGAGCAGCAAGCGCGGATCACCCAGCGCCAGCTTCTTCGAATCGGACAGGGTTTGACGGAAAGAACGCGCTCCCGGCAAGCCCTGCATCAGGCCCAGCATGTGGCGCGTGATGCTGTTGAGCTTCAGGCCCAGCGGGCCGTAGCGGCGCAGCTGCTCTTCGATATACGGGATCATCGCTTCCAGCACCTCGACCCGCGAAAGCGGCCGGCCCACTTCGTCGCCATAGAAGCGCCGATCCCAGTCGGCCATGGTCCAGGGATTGTGATAAGCCTCGCGGCCCAGCATCACGCCGTCGACGTGTTCCAGGTGCAGCGCGATCTCGTCGTCGCTCTTGATGCCGCCATTGATCAGGATCTCGAGGTCGGGGAATTCGCGCTTGAGCTGGTAGGCCACCTGATAGCGCAACGGCGGGATTTCGCGGTTTTCCTTCGGCGACAGGCCTTTCAGGACGGCGTTGCGGGCGTGCACAATGAAGGTCTTGCAGCCGGCATCGGCAATGGTGCCGACGAAATCGCGCACGAAGCCATATTCCTCGTCGTAGTCGATGCCGATCCGGTGTTTCACCGTGACGTCGATCGAGACCGCATCGCGCATCGCCTTCACGCAATCGGCCACCAGCTGCGGCTCGTTCATCAGGCAGGCGCCGAACGCGCCCTTCTGCACCCGCTCGGACGGGCAGCCGCAGTTGAGGTTGATCTCGTCATAGCCCCATTGTTCGCCGAGCTTGGCGCTTTTCGCCAGGTCCGTCGGGTCGCTGCCGCCCAGCTGCAGGGCGATCGGGTGTTCGACGTCGTCGTAGCGCAGGTGGCGCTCGACGTCGCCGTAGACCAGGGCGCCGGTGGTGACCATTTCGGTGTACAGCCAGGTGTGGCGGGTGATCTGGCGGTGGAAGACGCGGCAGTGGCGGTCGGTCCAGTCCATCATGGGAGCTACACTAAGTTTTCGCTTTCCGTAAGCCATTATTTCATCTACTTTTCACTCTGAGCGGCGTGTTTGCCATTTCCCGTAAGTTCCCGCAAAATGCCGCAGTTTCTCAAACTTACTACTCCAAATTTACTCCATGGCGGCAATCTCAAAACGCGGCGATTCATGGCGGGCACACATCCGTCGGACGGGACACAAGTCGATATCGGGGACCTTCCCGACCAAGGCGCAAGCAATTGCGTGGGCAAGGGGAATCGAAGCGGAGATGGACGCCAAGCGCTTTAAGGATGCGCGTGGGCTGGCGAATATTACCCTAAAAACCGCGATTGAACGGTATGAGGAGGAGATCGGCGCCGAGCACCCATTCGGCAAGAACAAGACGGCCGTCCTCAAGATGTGGAAGAGCAAGCACGGTGACAAGACGCTTGACGAGCTCACGGATGAGTACCTGACAAAGTTCGTGCGGGAGCGCCGCAATGGTGGCGCTGGCGGTGTCACTATCAGCATCGACCTGACCTACTTGGCCAGCGTCTTCAAAACAGCTAAGGAGCTTTGGAAGCTTCCAGTCACGCTCGAACCGGTGCAAGCTGCTCGAGCCAACATGGCGCATCTAAAAATCTCGACCAAGTCTGAAGAACGCCGGCGGCGCCCTACTGCGGACGAGATAGCGGCCCTTTGCGATTACCTCGACAACCGGTCGACCTTGCCAATGCGAGACCTAATACACTTCGCGATCGCATCCGCGATGCGCATTGAGGAAATTACGATGCTACGCTGGGTCGACTTGAACGATGCCGATCGCACGATCATCATTCGAGACCGAAAGCACCCTCGACAGAAAAAGGGTAATGACCAGGAAGTCCCGCTGCTCAGCGATGCCTTCGACATCGTCAAACGCCAACCGCGGCCTGGCCTGCCGACATCTGAATGCCGCATCTTTCCGGTCAAGGCTGCTACTGTCAGCACGGTCTTTCCAAGGGCTACGAAAGCCCTCGGAATTGAAGACTTGCACTTCCATGATCTTCGCCATGAAGGGGTTTCTAGACTGTTTGAGCAGGGCTACCAGATTCAAGAGGTTGCCCTAGTGTCAGGCCATCGCGACTGGAAGATGCTCGCGCGATATACTCAAATTAAGGCGAAAGATTTACATCGCAACAATAATAGCTAAATACAAAAGGGTTATCCATGTCGTTCATAGAGAAAGAGATAGGTAAGATCGAAGAGGACGTAAGCAACCAGCTTGCTCAAAAAATGCTTAGAGACGGCAACTTGGCGTTTGCATTTGTGTTAGCTGCTGCGCTAGGAGCCATCGCGATTTATTGCTATAAATTCGGCTTCTTTTCATTGACAGAAAAACGAGACGACTGGGGGACCTTTGGCGACTTCCTGGGCGGCTTACTCAACCCCATTGTAGGAATTGTCACCGTCTTCCTGGTACTTTTAAATGCCCGCCTACAACGTTTAGAACTTAGAAACTCGCTACGCGAGATGAAGAATACGAACTCTGCAATGGAAGCGCAGAATAGGTCAGTCGAGGCACAAGAGTCACAAAGTACCTTTTTCAACTGGCTGAGCGCTTATCGCGGAACCGTCGCGGACCTGCGGTTCGTATCTTCTTCGGGCTTCCCAGAGTACTGCGGACAGTCAGCTCTATTCAACATATACCGGCACTATTTGACAGGGGGCGAAGTATCGCGAATGTTCTCGGGAAGACTACCTAAGAACGCCTTGCAGGAACTGCTCGCCACAGGTGATATCACAGATGAGAGTGACGCCAAGCTGGCGGAGAGTATTATCCTACAGGAATGGAAAATTATTAAGAGAAAGCAACTCGATAATCTCGAAGTTCCGATGAGCTCCATTGTCGCCCTGATGGAATGGATTTACAGTGGAAGAAGAGGAAGCATATCAGCAGCTCAAAAAAATGAGTTCTTTAAAATCCTGAAGTCACAACTCTCAACGGCAGAACTTGCATTTCTTTTCTACGAAAGCTGGACCATGAATCCAGGCCCTAAGCTAATTTTCAAAACCTACAAGATATTTGATCGCCTTCCAATCGACTCTGATCACCTTCTGAAGTTTATGCTGGCCAGGGCATCGCATTTGAAGTAACCCAAACTATTCATCCGACTCACCGCCTGTTGCAAGTTCAAGGCAACCTCGGAAACTCCTTAACACATGGCTCGTCCAATAAGCGTCTACGCAAAGTTTCCAAGACCAAACCTTGTTGCCCCGGCAAAGTAGGGACTATTCGCTGCAGCTGGTCAGCATAAAGGACAACACTACGTAGGCGCGCAATTTCCCAAAGAAGGACTCGAATATCGTCCGAATCTCCCGCCCGAGCTTGAATTCTCTGCAAATCTGTCTTCGTTAGTGCTGTTTTAAAACGCATAGCCACATTCCCTGTATGTTTATACAGTGTAGCAAATTTTTGAGAGTGCAGACGTCTGCACTCTCTACGATCAGAACAGCCCGGCCGGCTCAGCCATCCTGTCCCAGCTGTAAATGATGACCTCCGCGCGCTCGACTCCCTTCCCGCCGCCAACCGTATAGCTGATCGGCACCGTATCCATTTGGAAGTCAGCGAACACACGACGGATCTCAGGATGATCGTTCAGGCTCACGATCGCCTTCCCCTTAAGGCGCTTCATCAGGGCCGCCATCTTCTGGTACTCCTCAAGCCCGAAATCGACGCCATACCCTTCGGTCTCCCAATATGGCGGATCAAGGTAGAAGAGCGTGTGGGGGCGGTCGTACCGCTCCATTAGCTTGTGCCAATCCATGTTCTCGATGTAGGCGCCAGACAGCCGCAGGTGCGCTGCAGATAGGTTTTCCTCAATCCGAAGCAGGTTGATAGGTGGCGTGGTCGTTGCCGTGCCCCAGGTCTGTCCTTGCACCTTGCCGCCAAACGCATGATGCTGCAAGTAGAAGAACCTTACGGCGCGCTGGATGTCCGTGAGCGTGTCTGGTGGCGTCTCCTGGTGCCACTTGAAGACCTCACGACTGGCCAGCGCCCACTTGAAGTGCCTCACGAACTCCTCGAGGTGATGCTGCACGACGCGATACAGCCTGACCAGCTCGCCGTTGATGTCGTTGATTACCTCGACCTTTGCCGGCGGCCGCATGAAGTAAAGCGCGGCGCCGCCGGCAAAGACCTCGACGTAGCACTCGTGCGCTGGGAACTGGGGAATGATGTGGTCGGCCAGGCGTCGTTTGCCGCCGATCCATGGAATGATGGGTGTTGCCATTAGTAAACCTTACAGTTGCGATTGTGCTAAACTCGCGCCGCCTTCCGGAAGGTGGCAGAGCCTTGCTTGGTTCACTGGCTAGAACAGTGGATCGAGGCCGATGCAGGTTGTTAGAGCAACTCGCGCCGGCGCTCTGTCTTTACTACGGGGCGATGGTCCCTACTTCGTAGAAGCCATGCTTCCGCGCCCAGTCCTGCAGCGCGCTTACTTTTTCTCGGAGACGCTCGGTCTCGAGGTCTGCGTCTCGGACGAGGTCTCGAAGATGCTGCTCAGTCGGCTTTGGTAGCTCGATGTATTCGGTCGCTCCGGCGTCATGAGGGACGACGGTACCTGAGGCTTCGGCCCCGCCGGCAGTGGCACACACGCGGGCAGGGACTGCGATGCGCAGCCGCAGACGATCGGCAGCAGCACGCTCAGCAGCGATACGCTTTTCAGCTTCATTGAGATTCCTTTGATAAGTGGCCAGGGTGGCCCGGGTTGACGCGATGTCCCGCCGTCGCTCGGCTTCGTTATGAGCCACTGCGATCCGCACGTCATGCATGGCCGCGTCCGCACGTTCTGCCTTGTCGCGCTCCCATTCGAGCCGGACATCGTCGGCGCCGAAAAGGTAGCCAGACAGGCCAGCGATCGTTACCGCGCCAAGCAAGGCCGCTCCAACCGCAGCGACCTTCAACTGGTCAATGATCATGCTGCTACTTCCTGGCTGTCGAAGCGCTGGAGGCTGCGGCCATTCATCACCGCAATAAGAATCTTCGCGTAATTCGGATCTGTCGCGTAGCCGGCTGCTGCTGCGGCACGAGCCCAACCTTCGCCAGTGGTTTCATCGAAGCAAGCCGCATAGCGCGGGTTCACCTTGAAGAAGCGTGCGCGGTCGGCGATGCATTCGTCCACGCTGGAATAGGCGCGGAACTTGGCCACCAAGTCGACGCGCTTGCCGCCCACGTATTCATGGGTTGGTACGTCGACGGTCTTGCCTTTCCAGGAGCGGTCGGCCTTGATGCCGAACAGGTTGTTGCCAGGTGCGCGCGAACCCCAGCCGGATTCGAGTGCAGCCTGGGCGATGGTGAACGAGGCCGGAATGCCGTGCTCAAGGTGAACACGTTGGGCGGCCGGCAGCAGCAAGGCGATGAAGGCGGTAGGCGGCATCAGATGATCTCCCGCACGTCCTTGACCAGGTCAGCCAGGTCGGCATCGCGACGCTTCTCGATGAACTTAAACAGCGCACGAACGATGACCCACGCCGGCAGGCCGCACGTGAACATGAACCCGCCCTGGGCAATCTGGCCAAGCAGGTCATCCGACCAGTGTTCGATACCGAGGTACTTGATGAGCGCGGCGCCACCGGCAATCGAGCCGACGACGGTGCACGCCAACGCCACGCGCCATTCCTTCTTACTGCTGGGCGGTGTCATGGCCATCACGACGAAGGAGGCAAGCCCGGCGCCGATGCCCATGCCGACCAGGCCGCCGATGATTTTCATGCTTGCTGCGCCGGCGGCCGCGCCGGAAATTGGTTCACTCATTAGGGTTCTTTCGTGGTTAGAAGTCGCCCGGCATGGTGTCCAATTCATGCGCACTTCGGATTACCGGGTGCGCACAGTCTGTCGCTCTAGCGGTCTCATTTCTAGGGAGAAATGGGACTATTTCATGCTCCACTGCTGCGGAGATCGACGCGCTGCAGCTTTGGATGGAAGCACTGAAACAGGTCGTTCGGTGTGACCCTGTGCGCCTCGGCCGGATCGAGCAGGATCGCACCGCCAGCCATCAGCAGCGCAAACACCAGCTCGCTGCACCACCAGGCCGACGTGTCGTTCCAGTTGTCCGACGCGAGGAAGGGAATGCCCAAAGCGCCCCAGAAGTCGTAGCCGCGGCCGTCTTGCTCCTCGCCGAATGCGATCGCCTTCTCAAGGTCGGGTACCCATACTGTCATATCTTGGTACAGAACTACGCCCCTCATCACCTCGTCGACTGTCGTCGCTCTGCAGCCGTGCGTCATCGAAGCCTCGTAGGCCCGATTGCCGGCGATCGCGACCACGTGGCTGAAGAAGCGAGAGCCGGAGCAGCGCGCTATCACCAGGCTTGCTGGGTTCCAGGGCCACTTTGTGGTGAACCTTACCGTGACAACTCCGGCGCCCACGCTACGCTCCCTCCTCAACGACGAGCTCTGCCCCCGACCATTGGATTGCCGCGATCTCTTCCGGCGTGCTAGCCGCTGCCAGCTGCGCTTTCAGTTCCTGCGAGTGGTTGAAGTTCTCGGCGCCCTGGGCGGTCATCGAAGCGTACATGGCACGGAAGGCGTCAATGTCGGCTAACGGCAGCATCGAGTTGTCGACCGCCTTCCAGCCACCTGGGAAGCCCTCCGGGAAACTATCGAACAGCGCGATATGGTTGGCTACGCCATCGATGTCTGAACGGGAGAGCGAATCACACGCAAAGCGCTTGCCTTCGTGGGGGAACGTCGAGAGGTTGGCGACGGCGCGGGCCGAGTTGATTTCCTCGTTCTTGGCCGCGCGCAGCTCTTCAACTTTTGGCGCGTATGCGGCCAATTCTTCCTCGGTCATGTCGCGCACGACCGTCTGGCCGTTGATGTACTCGCCGATTTTCATTGTTTACGCACTCCATAAACGCGGATCGTTCCGCCGGTGAAAGTCGTAGAAGCATCAAGGATCAGTCCGAACCCCGTCACCACTCCTGATGGCAAGAACGCGCCTCGTACAGCGTGTGCGCGAAAAGCGTCTGTGGGGGATTGGCCGAACCCATCCCAAAGCATCGCTTTGGAATTGGGAGAATTGACGTCCCCGACTTGAAGTACTCCTGACGAAAGAAGGACTGGGCTCTCGGCGCCGGTGGCACGCAAACGAAAACTACTTGAGCGAGCGCCTGTAAGAACGGCATCGGCGTTTGCGTTGGCTTGCCAGTACCCCGTTGCGCTTGACACAAGCGCGCCTGCTACTGCAAGTCGAACGTCGATCCTACTGAGAGCCGCCGTAGCGACCTGCATAAAGTGCATAAAGTACCAGTCATGGTCCGTGTCGAACACGTTAAGCGCGTTGAGTACGCTCGCGCCTGACGGAACAGGGATCGTGCCCAGCAACTCGGTTGCGCCGGGCACGGTGCCCGAGTCGCCATTGCGGTCGATATAGACCAGCAGCGCATCACCGTTCGTAAATGGGTTGCTGCCGCTGCTTGCTCGGGCCACGACCGACAGGTTGCGGTAACCGGTCGGCAACGCCACCGCGCTGACGTCGAAGATCGCCCACTTACTTGGGTCGGTCATCTTCACCAGGCGGACGGAACCCTTGACTGCGCTGGTGACGGAACGCAGGTCGGCCAGAACGTTTGAGATATCGACACCGCCGATAATCTGGATATCCATACGAAGCGTGGCCGAGCCTGTCTGGATCGTATTGCTCAGCCGTAGCTTGCCGACGCCTGGCCTGCCGTCGACAGTCGAGCCGTCGTAGATGAACGGGAAGGCGTAGGCACCACCGGCAGCCAGAGCATTGAGCGCCGCCAACGTCGCATTTACCTCCTTTCCCCACTTAGGAAAATTTCGAAAGACATAATCAACTGCAGCGTCGAAGACCTTCTGCTCCAAGGTCCTAAACGGCAGCTTCGATTCGTCCAAAAAAGTCTCGATCATTTAAACAGCCCCTTCAATCACTAGATTCATTTTCGATTGCATTTGATATTCAATAACGTTCTTAAAACTCCCATATCGACCAAATACCGCTGTTGCCCCATACGGCCCGCCAACCCATACCAGAGGTCGTTGACGCAATTCGAACAGGCGATCCTGTACGTAAGTGATCTCGTCATTAGGCACAACCACATCGCACGACATTCGCTTAGCGTAGGGTCGGAGCGTTGTCTTGCTAGTACCGTCGAAGTTAAACGTGGTGCTGGAGAAGTCCTTACCTTCAGTCGATAAACCAAGAAGGCTCGGGCCGAACTCCTCGACCGGACCGATAGCACACATACCTGCCTTAGCCTGAGCCCCAATCTTCCGGAGACAAATCGTGACGAGTGCGTTGGCATAGACCGGCATGTCCAGCACAAAGAAATAGGTCTTGCGCTTGATGCGTTTGAACATCCAGTTGAAGTAGCTCGACTGGGAGTTCGACTCGATCAGGCTGATAACTTCGCTATAGACGACGCCATCGAGCGCATCAACCATACTGAGCGTCAGCTCATGCACGTCCAGATTGCCGAGATAAAGACCCTGCGCCACCATCTCCGGTGTCAGCACAACCAGGATCTCGTCAGGCATGATGGTTTGCGTATTGTTGTAATCGTCAAACATCGCGCGCCGATTAACGATCCCCCGCGGGGACCAGGCCCCGGTGTCGGTCAATGCCTTACCCACGTTGCCTGCGATAAGCGACTGAAACACTTCGTAGGATGCTGGATCATGAACCTTCGCATCCTTCGCATAGGTCGCCTTAGCGTCGTAAGCTGGCTCGACGATCGGAGCGTTCGAATACACCAGGCCTGCACCAGCGCCGATTACATCAGCAGCGCGGGTGACGGCGCCGTTGCTCGTTTTGATGGGGCTGGTGATCCGATCACGCTCAAGCTTGGGTAGTCCGACACGTATGGTTACGTCAACGACCTTCCCGGCCGCCGGCCCGGCAGTGCAGTACAGGTAGGGACGAATCGACCCGGTACTGGCGCCGCCGTCCAGCGTTGCGATATGGAAGATGTGGTTTTGCGATAGCGGGCCAGCATCGGAAAGCACCAAGGGACCACTGAAGTTATCGCGAACCCATGTCGTGCCAGCGGCGGTCTTTTCCTCCGGGTTAAGCTGAATATCCAGTCCATCGATCGAGCCCGCAACGACTTTCGCAAAGAGAGACAGGGCCCATACTTCGCCCGTTGTCGCAGCGGGCGTGCCGATGGACTCAAAGAAGGTGTGCGCGACCGCCCACGCTCCGGCTGTTGTGCCCGAAATCTGGATATCGATGTAATCGATTCCGCTCTCGATGCCGGTTCCAACGACTGACATCGACAACCCAAGGGTCGAATATGTCATCCAGTTTGTCGGCATTGCGCCTGGCGCGCCGACGGCAGCGCCCTGCATCGTGTTGTTACGGATCCTGTTGGTCGCCTCCGGCTCGGTCAGCGCATATGGCGCCTTGCTCAGGTCGGAGGGGTCGTAGGTCACTCCCAGGGTATTGGGCGGCACTTCGACCAGCGCGCCCGTCCGGTCATACACCCACTTAGAGGATGCGCGCGTGCAAGCAACGTCTCCAATCGTGATAGGCTCAACAATAATCATTCAGTCTCCTTCACTGCTTTCATTGCGAACGGCACCTCGCCGCGGGTGGCCGCATCCAAATGGTCAGCGGTGTTCAGGGTGTTGAGTGCAATGGCGCCAAGGCCAGCGTTGATCTCCTCACGCAGGAGCGCGTTCTCGGCGCGTAAATGTCCCACCTCCGCACTCAAGCTGCTGACCGCGCGTGCCAGAACGGCACCGTTATCGGCAGGACTGGCGAGCCGCGAGAACATGTCCTTCGTCTGGTTCGCATTGAAGATCCGTGCCGGCCCGGTTGCTTCGAGCTCAGGACCGTCTTCACCCACGATGCGCCAGCCGCCAGCATGATCGCCGCCGGTAGCGTAGCCAGGCACACCACGCAACTTCTTCGCTTCATCGCTGTTCTGGAAGGTGTCGCGGATTGCACCAAGGCTCACCCCGCCCTCCAATCGATCCATCCAGTAGTCCAACCCCGCTGCGTCCGCAGGCCGGCCAAATACTTCGCCGTATAGCTTCTTGATCTTCGCCTCAGGCGAGTTCGTGATCGAGTCGACCACTGCACTTTGCGAAGCCCCATTAGCGAGTTGGTCCTGCCAATAGGCCAGCCCCGCGGCGTCTGGAGTACGTCCCAACGCTTGCTGGTAAGCATTGGAGACGGCCGCCGTTCCGCCAATGACGGGATTTGCCTGAGCCGCTCCAATTGCCGCGGCCAGAGCATCCATGGCTTGCGATAGGCTCAACAGGCCGGTGGCCTGCCCATTCAAAGCGTCGATCTGCTCTTGACCGTTTTCCACGATCTGATCCAGGCGCGTGATCTGGTCCTCAAGCGCGCGCAGCGACCGCTCCTCAACCGTCAAAGCCTTATCCGTGATGCCGGCGAGGGCTGCGATGTCGCCCTGCGTCTGGTACAAGTCCAGCAGATAATCGTTGTATGAACTGAACTGGTCTGAGGCATCGCGAGTGACGGCACTCAGTGCGTTCCGCAGGCTTTCAGCATCCGGAAGCGGGCCGCCGGCCTGCGCCTTCGCGAGCGCCGTGCGGATCTGAGCCTGTGCTGCAGCACGTTGTGCGAGCTGCTGTTCTGGCGAGGTCATACTGTTGAGCGTGCCATTCAGCAGCTGCGCCAGGTTTTGCAACCGACTTACCGCTGCAGCGTGGACATCCACACTCGCCTGCAGCGCGGCCTTCTCGCGCGACGCGACCCGCTGCAGTGTGAGGAAGGCGCTATCCACGCCGCCGAGCAACGTCGCCGCCGCGGCCTTCACACTCTCAACTGCCGCCTTCTGTGCCTTTAGCGCCTGCACCTGGTCGAACAATGCGCGCACGCTCTCATCCAGCGCGTCCCGCTGCTGCTCGAGCGCCATTTGCTCCCGCTGCGCCGACGTCATCGTCAGCGCGTCGTACTCGGCCTGCAGCTGCTTGCGCTGCTCAAGCACCGCAGCAGCCTGCGTCGCAGCTTGCTGCGCCGCTGCCTCGGTGGCCGGATATACCTGGGCGAAGTCCGCCTGAATCGCCATCAACGCAGCGTATCGCTTCGCACCTTCTTCGGTGGCTAGGGCGCCACTTTCGATCAAGTCCAACACAGCCTGCTTGAACTCATCACGGGTGTCGACGCTGGCCAGGCCGAGCGCCGCCATCTGCTCCGTCACCGCCTTCAGCACCGGCGCGTTACGCTCGGTCTCGGACAGGAAGTTCTGCTGGAAGAACTGCACACCCGAGGCGAATGCATCCAGGCCGCCAGCAGCCAGGAGAAGACGCTCGCGCGCGGCCAGCGATGAAACGTCTACCGCACCGAACGTCACCCCGATTGAGGCCAGCGCATCGTCGACCACAGCGTAGTTCGTCGCCAAGCGCTGCAGCGCCGCCGATGCGGATTCACCTTTCATCTGGAGGTTGACCAGCTCCGGCACTAGGTCCGTGGCCATGGTGTTGGCCAGCCCTTCGAAGTAGGCGGTAATATTGGCCTGCGTCTCCGCGTCGGTCTTACCGATCGCGATATTGATCGCGTCGGTCCGGCGGGCGATGCTCGATGCGTCTACTCCAAGCGCCTCGGCGAACGCCTTCGTGGACACCTTCATCACCCCGTAGGCATCCGACAGCGCTTGGTCCATTTCTGGAGCGACATCCACGCGATCGAAGCCCGATTTGTCGCTGCGGAACCAGCCGCCCTTCTGTTTCCACTGCTGGATCACCTTGCCGTCGAAGCCGCCCTCGTCCAGGGTGCCCGCGAGATTACTACCGACGACTTCCTTTGGCTTGTGGCCGAACAAGCGGTTCACGGCGCCGCCCAGCAGGCCACCGACCAGCGAGCCGAGGGCCGTCCCGAGTGGGCCGACAATCGTGCCGACAGCAGCGCCAATCGCTGTGCCGGCGTTGACCGTTGAATTTCCCGAGCCGCCAAACGCCGAATAGCCGTTCGACAGTGCCCGACCGCCCATCACCCCGCCGAACACGCCACCGGCGATGCCCGCGGCTGCTCCCAGACCATTCGCCAGTGGGGTCAGCGCCTGGCCACCAGCGGTCGCAAGACCTTGCGATGCCAGAGGGGTGTAGCCCATCGAACTCAAAACGCTCTGTGCGAAGCCGGCCACGGTGTCACCAAGGGCTGCAAAGCCACCCTGCATGGCGTCGTAGATGCCCTTGACCGAACTGATCGCGCTACCGACGCCGGTGCCTCCCGCACCGCTTGCGCCTGGAACGGCGCCGAGCCCGAACTGGTTGAGCACGCTCTGTCCGAGCCCATTCAACGTCCCCGAGACAGGCTGCAGCACGGCCTGGATCACCGGACGAAGCACCAGGGTGTTGAACATATTCTTCAGCGTGTCGACCAGGTTCTCGGCGAAGCCTTTGCCTTTCTCGAAACCGCGCAACAGCGCATCGGTCAAAGACGACTCGATCGTCTCGGACATGCGCTTGCCCTCGTCGGCCAGCTTCTTGACCGCCTCGATTTCCGCATCATGGATGGTCGCTGCGGCCTGGGCATTGCGGAGGCTTTTCAGGGCGTTTATCCTGCGCTGGATATCAGCGACTCCAGCGTCCGACAAGACTAGCGACTGCTTCGCCGCCTCGAGCTCGGCGATCTGGACGTCGGTGATCGCCTCCGGCAGCATGCCATAGGTGCGGATCTTCAGTTCCAGGGCTTCGGTCTGCTTGACGATTCCATCGATGTCGCGGTCAACCGCAGCAGTAGCGTCGTCCAGCAGCTTTTTCTCGTCAACAGCAGCCTTCGCAGCCGCATCGTTTGCAGCCTTGATCGCAGGCTGCTTGGCGAGCAGGTCGGCCTGCGCCTTCGTCAGCTGGTCGACCGAGATCGCGCCGTTCGCATATGCCTTGCTGAGCGCTTCCCACTCCTGGGAAAAGGTCCCGCTCAGGCCCGACAGCTCGGCCAGCAGCTTGGCCTGAGCCTGCTGCTCCTGATTCAGCTTCTTGGTTTCGGCCGCGATCTCGGCCGCGCTCTTGCCGACCACGGTTCCATGGCGCACGATAGCGGCCATCTCCTCAACGGAGGCGTCACCACTGGCGCCCCAGGCGGCTGCAATCGAGCTTGCCGTGTCCGACCAGCTCTTTCCGATGTCGGCTTGCCACTGGCGGCCGATCTCCGCTGCCATCTTGAAATCACCCTGAATAAACGCGACCAGCTGGGCAGCACCCGCCCCGAGGGTCTTGCCGACCGTCGAGAATACCTCGACGATGCCGACGCCGACGGTGTAGAGCAGCTTGAGTCCGGATGCCAAGAACTGCGCGGTGTTCTTGAGGGTGTCGCCCTGCGTCGCGGTTTTGAGGAACTGGCCGGCAAGTGTGCTCAGCGTTGGGAGCAGTTCTGCAGCCACACCTCTCGCCACGCCCTGAGTGCCGAGCATCAGCAAGTCCAGGGTATCGTTGAAGGATCCGGCCTGCTCGACCGCTTCTTCGCTCAGCGACAGGCCGAGCTGGCGCGCCATCGCATCCATCTCGCGCAGGCCTTCGGAGCCACCGTTGAGCAGCGGGAGCATGGCCGCCCCCGATTTTCCGAACACCTCTTGGGCGAGGGCCACCTTCTGGACGCCCTCCTCCATGCTGGCAAACTCATCCGCCAGCTCGTACAGCATGTCCTTGTTACTCTTGAAAGAACCGTCCAGGTTTTTCGAGCTGATGCCGAGCTTCGCGAACGCATCGCCGTTGTCGACGATCTGCTTGGATAGCTTCGTCATCGCCCCTTCGAGGGCGCTCGCTTCCATGCCGCCCATCTGGAAGGCCAGCTCGAGGCCGGCCAGGTCTTCGACCGCGACGCCGATCCGCTGCGACAGGTCGCTCGCCGCGTCGGTGGCATCGATCGCACCTTTGATCCAACCGGTGAAAGCCGCGATCGACAGCGAGGCCCCGACCGCACCAAGCACGCCACCGATGACGCCACCAGCTTGCGATACCGTTTCTAGAGCGCCGGTCGCCTGTTCGCGGAACCGGCGGAACTCGGAAATTGCGCGATCGGCAACGGCTGTGATGATTACTCGAGATTCGCTCACTTCTTTCGTTCACTCCATCCTGACAAGGTCGCGCGCTCCATCGCCTGCACCTCCGAAAACAACTTTGGCCAGTCCTTGCGCCTGATCTTCCACGCATCACGAACCACGAGGACGCTTTGGTAATTCAGGCCGACGGCGCCGCCTGGCCCGACAACCCACTGGGTCGACACGGCCTGGAAGAAGTTCCAGGCCTTGACGCATTCAGGCCAGAGGTAGAGAGGTTCGGCCCGCTGCCGCTCATAGACCGGCGCCAGGCCGAATGCCGCTGCGGCCTCGCTGACAGCCTCGTCGTCCAGCTCCTCCTGGTCTTCGTCGACGATCCAGCCCAGGGCCGCGTAGCGCGCAACCTGCGCTAGTTTTTTGCTTCGGCGCTCGTTTCCTTGGCGAAGGCGTTGAAGCACACCAGGGCCATGCCGGGGATGTTCAGCAGCGCATCGAATGCCTCGGGACAGAAATCGGCCGGCTGGCTGGTCTCCTCGTCGACGACCAGGCGCTGGCCACCCCAATCGGCGGTGACTTCGCGAAGCACGTCCTTCATGTCGAATTCGCCGCTGCTGATGCGCTGCTTGAGGTCGTCCGCTTGCATGCGCGAGCAGGTCAGCGTGAATTTGAACGGCACGGGCTGGCCCTTGCCGTCCTTGGTGGAGCCTTTGACGGTGACGAGGACGGTTGGGCTGATAACGGTGGTAAAGCGCTTGCTCATGATTTTTCCTAGATCGATGCGGGCCAGGCGACCCGCGTGTTTATGCAAAGCTGGTGATGATGCGGATTTCGTCGTTGCCGGCGACAGGTGTGGCGCGCACGTTGTAGCCGATCAGGCGCTCGCCATTCAGCTCTTCCTTGGTGGGCTCCTTGAACTGGGCCGCCGGCAAGAACACGGCAACCTTGTCGTTCGGGACGGTGCCGTGGATCAGGCCGAGCGTCTCCTTCGTGGCGGCTTTGACCTTGCCCATGAACGATACTTCCTGGGCGGCAGTCTGCTTGAGCTTGACGGCGCCGGTGACTTCGCGGTCCGTGATGGCGACCGACTTCCCGCCGAGGATCTTCTGGAAGGTCGCCGTGACGCCCAGGTCGATGGTCAGGCCCTGGCTCGGATATTCGAGGCCGCCAACAAAGGCCGGCGCGGTGGCGATAGCGTGGGTAGCGCCGATGGTAATATTCCCCGAGTTGTCATCGGTGACGATCTGCGGCACGCGCCAGGCGGTCAGGGTTGTGGACGGATTGTTCAACGCGGCGATGCCGCCATCGACGCCGATGAGCTTGAAGCTGATCACCGGCTTCTCGCCGACGGTCAGGTTCAGCGAGGCCGTGCCGCGCACGCCCAGGAGCTTGTGCAGCACGCCGTCGTCGAAGTAATAGATCGACGACGACTCGAAGCCGCCAGAGATCGGGACATAGTCGACACGCACGCCAGCGGTGATGATCTCGGCAAAGCCGATCGAGCGCATGAGCGGTCCCCATGCCGGTGCCTTGCCCGCCGTGCCGGCGCCGACCAGCTCGATGTCGAATCCGCATTCGACGTACGACGCGCCTGGCAGCTCTTCGGACGCGCCCAGGTATTCGCGAATGATGTCGCGCTTGATCCATTCGGCGTTCAGGGCATTGATCGACACGTTGCTGATCACGAGCGCGTTGGCCGCACCTTCAGGGATCGAGTCGACGCCGTACTCCTCTTCGAGCTTCGCGAGGATCGCCGTCTTGCGAATCAAACGCTGGGTTTCCACAGCCATGTGTTACTCCTGTTCTTTCGGTTCACGGACCGGTTCGATCTTGGTGAGTTCGCCGGTACCAACATTGCGGACGTAGCTTCCGCCCACCGCAGGGTCTTGCTGCGGCACAGGCGCCAGTGCAGACGTCTGCACTTCGTCAGCCTTGCCCAGATCCGGCGTACTCGCGCCGGCGGTTTTCAGGTCTTTCATAACGTCAGGGTTCTCCCATTGGTTTGGTGTTTCACTACGAAGCGCGCGCTGACACACGCCATGCTGTTGTCCAGCTCCTCGAAGTCCCAAGCCAGGGTGTCGCCCGGCAAAGGCCCGATATCCATCACGCCGTAGCCGAGACCCGAGCCGCCATCGAGGTTGTCGAAGACCGACTCAAGCACCTGGTCGGCGACCGTGCCAGGCACGTCCTCAGCGCCGTCGCGGCCATAGCACTCGATTTCGATCAGCGTGTCCCAGGTGGTACGGCCACCCAGCTGCTTCACTTCCTGCGACAACGCGCGGCCGAGCCGGACCACGATTACCCGGCTTTTGTCATTGCCTAGTGGGCGCCGGCGGTTGACGTAGATGCGATCGACGACGATTGCCGGGTCTTCCTGCAGGCGCTGCGCGATCGCCTGTACGATCGCCATGTGCTGGGTCGTCATGCTTTCTCCAGGACGACTAGGCTCAGGCCAGTGGGCAGATAGCTATCGGGCTGGCAGTCGGCCACCCTCCAGGCCGCACCGTTAATGGTGATGCGCAGCTCGTCGAAATCTTCGGGTACGCGATCATTGGCGATGACCATTTGCGGCGCCGCCGCGCCCATGCCCATACCGACCATGCCATTCCTGTACTCGGCGTCGAAGATGACGGGGATGTCACCTTCGACGCCGGGAATGCGCGCGAGGGCATTCGACAGGCGCTCCATCGCGAGCCGGTTTAGGCGGGCTTCGAGCTGGTCGAACATCAGGCGTTGATCTTGATGCGGACGGAGGTCGCACCAGCGCCGGCCGCAGCTGCAGCGTAGCCGGCGACGGCGAGCGCGCCAGCGGTCTCGGTGAGACGCGCGTTTGCGGCATCCCAGTACAGCAGCTCGCCTTGGGCGACATCGTCGGCCGGCAGCTTCGCAACGGTCCACACGCCGGTAACTGCGACCGAGCCAGTGCTGTTGGGAGGGATGTCCGCGAGGGCGACGCCGATCCGCTTGCCCATGGCAACGACCGAGCCCGAGGCGACTGCAGTCGCGCCAGCGGTGTAGTCCAGCACATCGCCCTCGCTCACGTAATTCTTTGCCATTCCTGGCTCCTTTTCGATTCGGAAGGCGCCGCAAGCGCGACGCCAGGGTTATGGGGAGGGTTTATGCAGCGCCTGGGGTCTTGGCCAGGGTGCGGAAGTCGAGTGCCTTCACGCCGGCATCCATGCGCACCTTGAACTCGACGCCATCGCGGGTCCAGCCGTCCTGCTGCTCGAGGGTCGGCGCCTGGTTGCCGTCCAGGTATTGCACTTCGACAGTGTCGTGAATGTTCTGATCGGCCGCGCCGTACCAGGTGGTTGGCGCGCTGTCCAGGCGGGCATCGCTGATGACCTCGAACGTGCCGCGTACCGAGTTCGGCACCGTGTTGTTCTTGGTGTTTGCACCGACTTCGAACTCGCTGTCCTTCACGACCTTGGCAGTGCCTTCCAGCGCGACCGGCACGAGCAGCTTGGCCAGGCGGATATTCAGGGTGGCGTTGCCATCGGTCTGCCTGGCCATCGCAACACGCATGGCGTCAACGCCGGCGGTGGAGATGCCGGCAGCAGCCAGCAGGTTCTTGTGGTCGCCGTGGAACAGCTCCTTGCCGTCTGCCATCAGCGGATTGCCGGTCAGGATCGCGTACACCAGGTCACCGATGGTGCGGATCGCGGCGCGCCCCATACGACGCGGGATCTTCGTGAAGGCGTCCAGGTCGTCGTTGATGATGGTCTGACGGGTCAGCGAGAACATCTTGCCGTAGGTGGCCAGCTGCACGGTCTCGCCGCGCTCACCCACGTTGGCGTACTTGTACTCGCCGCCGTCCTGGATCTTGTCCAGCGATGGGAAGGTGTTCAGGTCAAGGCGCTTGCCCGGCTTGAAGTCGCCCAGGGTGCCGATCGAGGTCCACAGCTGGAAGGTCTCCTCCGCTTCTTCGTAGCCCTTCATCATCGCCTTGTCGGCCACGTTGGCCAGCAGCAGCGGGAAGTCCGAGCTGGTGTTGGTGAACGCGGCCGCGACCACGTCCATCTTGGACATGCCGCGTGCGTTCACGCCGGCGTGAGCCAGGCATTCGCGCGCCAGGTCCATCAGCGTGAGGCCGCGATAGTTGTTAGCCTTGTCGTCCTTTGCCAGGTTGCTGCGCGCCAGGATCGATGCCTGGGCGCCGGCACGGAACTTGTCGCGCTCGTCTTCCAGGGTGACGATATAGCTGCCAGCGATCGGCGTCGAGCCCTTGCCCAGGTGGGCCAGCAGCTTGGTGTTCGCCTGCTCGATGGTGCAGTCGTGATCATCCGCGCAGGTCGTCTGCAGGGCAGCGACGCCTTCAAAGCTGGCGAACGATGCGAATGCTGCAGCGATGCCGGCGCGACGCGTTTTGTCGGCGGCCAGGGCGGCCTGCGCTGCAGCCTTCACGGCGTCCTGGGTCGGGTCGGCGCCCGCCGGGGTATTGGCTCCTGCCATGGTGTTGCTCTCCTTCGATTGGGGTTGAGGCGCGGCAGATGCCGCCGGGTTAGTCGGCTGCGGGAACGATGCGTACCGCGCCTTGATGGAATCCTTCAGCTGTGCACTCGCCGCGACCGGCAGGCCGGCAACAACGACGTCCACGAACTTGGCGGCCAGGGCCTGCTCGGCCGTGTACCAGTGGTCCTTACCGTCGGTGAGCAGGGCCAGCATCTCTGCCTTGTCGCCGCCGGTCTTCGATGCGTAGGTGGTCGACATCGCTTCGGCCCAGCTGTCGAGCATCTCGGCGTACTCGCGCATCGCTGCGCTGTTGCCGGAGTTCCAGCCCCAAGGGGCATGGATCATGATTTGCGCGTTCTCTGCCATCTCGACGCTGTCGCCGGCCATGGCGATCAGGCTGGCGATCGAGGCGGCGATGCCGTCGACGACCGTGGTGACGGTTGCCTTGTGACGCTTGAGCGCGTTGTGGATGGCGATGCCGTCGGTCACCGAGCCGCCATAGCTATTGATGCGCACGGTCAGTTGCTCGACATCGAGGGCCATCACATCACGTACGAACGATGCCGCCGCAATGGTGTCGCCGTACCAGCTCTCGCCGATATCGCCATAGATGAGGATCTCCGCAGCGGATGCCTGCACACCGCCAGCAGCGCTTGCCCGCGCGTTCGGGCGGATGGTGTACCACTTTGGCGGCTGGTTCTGATCTGCTGTAGCCATCGTCCGTATTCCTTGTCGAATGCTTCGTTTTGAAGTCATCAGTTTGTTGGTCCGGCAGTCCCATTTCTAGGGAGAAATGAGACAGTTTTGATGGGCAGAGACGAAAAAAAGGCCACCTAGTGGTGGCCTCGGGTGAGCGATAGATCACTCGTTCTTGTCGTCTTCCTTGGGTGGCGGCACCGGCGGCGATGACTTGTTCGTGTTGGCGAAGTCGGAAGCGAACACCAGGCCGCGGTCCTTGCACTCGGCCCGGTGCGCCGCGATCTGCTCGATGACGTCGCGCGGGTTCGCACCGCGCTTGCGCATGACTTCGGCCTCGCTGGCGAAACCGTCCAGCACGAGCGAGTGCCAGGCCATCGCTTCCTTCAGCGGATCAATCCAGGGCATCGACTGGCCGACGAACAGCGCATCGTCCGCAGTTTCGGGATCTACGTCCGCCGGCATCTTCACTACGCCTGACAGGTGTGCGGTTTTCACAAAATCGTTCCAGGTCGGTTGGACGAACTGACCCACGAATTCGTCGCACAGCACCGCGTAGTGGATCCACTGCTCGACCAGCTCCTGACGTTGTGAAGAATAGGTGCCGCTGTAGTCGCGCGCGATGCTCGAGTAGCTGCCGCCCAGGCCGGCCGCAACAGCGCGCAACTGGCCCTGCCGGAACGTGACCAGGTTCGGATTGGGACGGTTCGAGTCGATCATGCCGATCTCTTCGCCCACGCCCAGGTTGTCGATGATCATGCCTGGCGAAAAATGCAGCTCACGAGGCTGGCCGGCGCCGCCTTCACCCGTGTCGGGATAATGCTCGGGCGAGCCCTTCTTGACGTACGCCGTCAGGGACGCGGCAACCTTCGCCGCGATGCGTTCGGATTCCTCATAGTCCTTGATGTCCTCAAGGCGGCCGATGACGCTGGCGAATTCGGAAACGCCGCGCATCTGCCCGATGCGGTCGATCGACGCGATGTGATGCATGCGGCCGGCGTCGATGCGCTTGAGCTCGTAGCTGCCCTTCGTCCAGTTGTCGCTGCCCGGGAAGCTCTTGTAGGCCCAGTAGCCCGTCGGCTTGCCCCAAGTGTTGCGCTCGATGCCCTGCTGAATGCCGCGCGCCTGGTCGAAGTAATCGAATGGAATCAGGTCGGGCTCCATCAGCTCTAGCGAATACGGGACCTTGGTGCCGTGGTCGAGCAGTGGGACGGCGCCGAAGAGACGCTGCGTGAAGCATTCGCCGTCACGCATCCAGGTCTTCGCCACCAGACGCTGCACCTTGCTCCAGTGATGCCGCTGTGTGACCTCCGGCGTTTGCGCCCAGTTACGGTACGCCGTGCGTAGGGCGGCTGCGTACTCGGCGTGGATGGACCCGTCGCGGCGCCGCGGCTGCGGCTCGATGCCGATGCCGCTTGGGCCAACCACGTTGTTCACCAAGGTGCGCAGCGCCCCGCGCGCGATGTCGTGGTTCGACTCGAGGTGGCGGGCCAGGCCGCGCAGGCCGACCGCGCCCATCTGCGAGCCAGCGTTCGGCGAGCCGTTCGCCTTGCGCCCCTTGCGCAGGCGTGACGGCTTCGCGGCTTCGTACTGGCTAAGGACGTTGCGTGCAGCAAGACGGCGCACGCCGGCACCAGGGAAGAAGAACGCGATTGCCTGGTCGAAGAAATTGAGTTGGACCTTCGGGGCCGCCTTCATCATCGGCGGTCTCCAAAGCTGGCAACCGAGAAGGACATGCCGCCAATCGAAGGGCGGCCACTGGCTGCGCGCGACTCTTGCGCGACTCGCGCCTCCCATTCGCGGCGGCCGGCGCGGATCTCCTGGAGATTTTCCATGCCCATCGAACGGCCTTGGAAGGTGATGGTCTTGCCGGACAAGACGGCCAGCTCGGCGTCGAGGTACTTGGCAAGCATATGTGCTGATGTGGTCATTGGGCTCTCCCTAGTCTAAGCCCAACACTACTTTTCGCGACGTCCCATTTCTAGGGAGAAATGAGACAACCTATGTCTGCGAAGTTGTCGAATTCGTTTTGGGTGTCAACGTTGCAGTAGGACTGACTTTCGATGACAATGAACCAGCCGGTCCTGTTGTGTCCGGCGTGCGTAGATAGGAAGCAACCTCCAATCTTAAAAAATTGGAGGAACATGCAACACAAGCAACAAAAGCAGCAACTGTCGGCTCGCGCCCGGAATATTGTTAAATATTTAAAGGTGCATGCTCTCATCAACGCTCAGCTCTACTTCGAACTGATTGGATCGCTAACGGAACAAAACGACTCAGACCCCCAAGCCCTACTGACCAAACTCGTCATAAACACGGTCTGTCAGATAGCCGTCAAATGCTTTAAGTCGCCCCCAAGGAATGACGATGAAAACAGCAAAAAGTAGTCAAGCAATCTAACTTATCCCGCACCCCTGGAGGTTCACCCTCCCACCTGAGGAATGCGTGCAGGACGCATGCCTAACAGGTAACACAACTAGGGCACCACAACAATCATGGCGCAACAACTAGAAATGTTCTATGACATGTCGCTAGCAAGCGAGTTCGCCGCCGGGTCCGATTACGGGCGCGAGTCGATTCGCATATTGCAGGCCTTGTTAGACGAAAAGACGTTGTTGATTCGCAGAAGGAAACTCGATGAAATTCTCATCGATTCCAAGTACGAACACTTGAGCCTCCATGAGGCGGCGCTGAAGCTTCTCGAAGGAGTAGCTGTCGAACCAGCACGAGTGAACGCCTCGGTTCTTGCACTGTTGATGGCGCAAGTCCGCCCGCCTCAACGTGAAGCTATTGGTTCTAGCCCGAAACAACACCTGAAACGCAGGAGCGGTCACAATGCCCGCGAGCCGCCGTTGCTCAATTTTCACTCCGGCTTGGTAGCGTTGGCCACGTTGCCTACTACGTCGCTAAGCGCTTTAGCCATGTATGGCTCTCGCTTATCCGTCAATGCTCCACCCAATGTGACCAGATCTGCTACAACCGCCACTGGCGTCGCTACTGCCACTCCCACGGTCGCCTTGACCAAAGATCCCAAAGTATCGAACATCTTCCCTCCTAGGTATGCCGCTCCCAGCGCCGAGCGGCTGACGTGAGCATCAGTCGCCCTTGATGAACCTGTAGAACTGCGAACGGCTGATGTTGTACTCGAGCATGAGCTCCTTCCGGTTGCGGCCGTTGTACTTGGCCTTGATCTCCAAGGCTCGCGCTTCGGGATCGACGTTGTGCTTCTTCACGTAGACCTCCTGCCCGCCCCACTGCGTACGGAGCATGGTGTCGACCAACCGTTGCTTCTCGACGGGGAAGGCCCCGAGACCGAGCGTGGCGCCCACCAGGCTGACGAAGGCGCCAACGATGTCATGTTCGTTTTGCATTACCCAAATCCCCTACTTGACCAATCATCGGACGCGAATCGGTTGCCCGCGCTCCTGTTCTGTACCGGCGCGGGCGGCTTGGCCGGTGCTGGTGGTTTCTGTTGTTGTGCCTGCGGTGTAGGCCTCACCTGTTCGGGCGCCGCCGCAGCCGACTGGCTGAAGAGGTCCCCGATCGCTGGCTGGACTTCGGCCTCGAGGGCGTCCCACCACTTGGCCGGCTTCTTGGCCAGCTCCAAGTGCGTTTCGAGCCAGACCGCATAGACTGTGCAGTCCCACGCTTCCACTCGCTTGCGCAACGCCGTCCAGCGCGATTCTTTTCCGCCGGCGGTAGCCCGCTCCACTCGTGCTTCGCCTGCCATCTGCGCAAAGTACTCATCCGTCGACTCCTTCGAAAAGTGCATGTAGCCGGGACCCGGCTTCGTTATCTGCAGACGGCCGTAGATCAGGTCCTTGGCCAAGTTGGTGCCGACCTGCCACAGGAACAGGCCGCGCTTCTTCGTCTTGCCGCGCCAGTCGATGTCGACTTTCGAGACGCCATCCTTGATGTGCTTCTCCCGGCCCGAGCGTCCTTTCACGGCAAACACCTTCCGGCCCAGCGCACTCTGCGCGTGCACGAACGCGTACACCGCCTGCGTGTGGTGGCCACCGGTGTCGATCGCGGCGGCATAGATGCGCAGCTGCTGCCCGCTCACATGCGCGAACTCGGTCTCGAACAGGTACTCGGCAACGTCCTGCCACACCTGGTCCTCGCTCGGGTTGCCGTACAAGATGCGGTGGTCGATCTTCCAGGTCTCGCAACCGCGGCCATATCCGCGCACCGTGACCTCGATCCGGTTGTCCTGGGTGTCGCAGCCGGCCAGCAGCCGCACGCACCCCATAGGCACGGTGCCGAGCTTGTAGGGCTCGGCACGCTCCTTGAGCTGGTCGGCGTCGCTCTTCTCCTGCTCCAGCGCCCAGACCTCGCCAAGGGTCGTGTTGGTGAACGCCTTGAGCTTGGTAATGTCGCCGCCCTGGGCCGCCTCATAGGCCTCCAGGAATTCCTCGACCAGCCGCGACCAGGTCACGAGTGGGCTGTACGCCGTCCAGACGTGGAAGGCGATGTGCTCGAGCGCCGAGATCTCCTCGCCGGCCGCGTTGCGGAACACGCCGGCGGCGTCCACCGTGATACTGCCGTCGTCGTTCTGCCAACGTCCCTGGTCGGCCACGGCCAGGTACTGCGCCTGGGTGATTAGGCAGTGGCAGTGCGGGCACAGGTGACGCACCGTTTCCGGATCCCCGTTCACCCACTTGAAGCCGTGCTGCTCGTCCTTCTTGCCCCAGGTAAGCGCATGGAACTCACCACACTCCGGACAGGGAATCGCGTACTTCAGCCGAACGTCCGCCGCCCGGTAGCGGTCGTCGATGAGCGAGAAGCCCTGCAGCTTCGGCGTCGAGCCGGTAATGAGCTTCGGGAAAGTGGCGCCTTCGACGCGCTTGGCCGCCAACACGTCGGGCGAACCTTCCTTCTCGATGTCGCGGTCGAAAGCATCCAGCTCGTCCAGCAACGCGACGTCCACCGAAATCCGTCGGTACGCGCGCGCGGCCGTCCCACCACGCGTGTGAAGCAGGCATCCCAGAAACTTCTTCTGCGCGAGCGTGTTGTCCTTGTGCCTGGACACGTGCGCCGGCATCGCCTTGCGCATGACCTTCACGTCGCGCAGCATCGTGTCGAGCTCGGTCTTTACGAACTCGTCGCTATCGCCATCGGTCGGCTGCCAGAGAGCCTGGTTGCGCCGCTTGTGCTCGGCGAAGTAGCCGACTGCCGCCAGCAGCATCTTCGTGTAGCCGACCCGCGCCGACTTCTTGAAGTCGATCGCGCGGATGTCGTCGTTGCTGATGCACGCCAGGATCGCGCACTGGAAGGGCCAGGGCCGCCAGGCCTGTTCGACGTACGATGATTCGGCCGACAGGTAGAAGTGCTCCGCTGCCCACTCCTCGAGCGTCATTGGCGGCGGCACGCCGAACGTGCCGAGGCCGCGCGAGACGGTCTTGGCCAGCTCGGGCGACTGCCAGTTCAGCACCTCGTGCATGCTGCTCATGGCTCGAGCTCCTCGCCCTCGCCGTCCTCATCCTCTTCGTCCGGCTCGCGCAGATCCTCCAGCGACATGCCGGCGACGACGTTGCGCACGCGCGCGATCTCGGCCGCAATATTCTTGATCTCATCGCCGGTCAGGCTGGGCACCCGGCGCTTCACGGCGCCGGGGATCGCTTCGAGAATGCCGGCGATCCGGCCGCCGGCCTTGGACAGAACTTCCTCGATCAGCGCGACGGGCGCCAGCTCGCTGCGCGTGACGGCGTTCTGCATCTCGATCTTCTCGCGCTGCGCCTTCGCCAGGCCTGCACGCTCGGTCGCCAGATCCAGCTCGCCGTTGGCGGCGCGGCCGGCCGCCTGCTCGCGCAGGTGCGAGCAGTACGCCAACAGCAGCTGTTCGGCATCCATGCCCTTGTCGAGGATGCCCCTGCCGACCAGGTTGCCAATGGCCTGCTGGCTGACACCGACGAGCGCACCGAATGCTGCCTGCGTCATCGGCATGGATAGGTCAATGGTGGACAATACAACCCCCTTAGGACGGGTCTATGACTAGAGAAAACTCGGGGTTCGAATTACCCTTGAAAGGCCCCCTCCCGGGAGTACCTTGGAAATCGCAAAAGGTCAGCGCTGCGTCGCCCGCGCCTCGGCCAGCGCGCGGGAGAACTCGCCGGCAAAGTGCTGTTCGATCGTCGACGTGGCCACGTAGCCGAAGTCGAACGTCTTCTGGTAGACGACGTTGCGCACGAAGATCATCACCGCCCTGATTGCCGTGCCGCGCGCGAAGTGGACACGCTGGTAGACGCCCAGTGGAAGGCGATCACCAGGCCGCCCGACGAAGTAGGAGACGCCCTGGCGCGTCCTGCTCCCGCGCTGCAGCGCCTCCCGCCGCTTGTCGCTCATGTTCGCCTTATACCCAGCTTCCGGGAACGCCCTGAGGTACGCGAGGATCTGTACGATCTGGCCGCGGTTCATGTTGCCGTAGGCGTCCAGCTCTGCCCCCTCGCCAGGGACGACACGGTAGCCAGGCGGCAGGGCGCCGATCGATTCCAGCGCGCGCTCGAAGCGCTTCTGCCCGCGCGAGCCGCCCTTGATCTGTGCTTCCAGGTACTTCGCCGCCGGCGTGCTGCTCTTGCTTGCAAAGTCCTTGAGCTTGACCTCAGCGGTCAGGTTCGATGCTGTCGCCGGCCGCACGAAGAGACCCGACATCGTGAACGGCGTGGGCCGGTCGAAGCTGTCCCGCATTTCATGCTGCTCTGCGGCCTCGATTCTCTTGGCCGTCCGGGTCAGGGCTACACGCGTGGCGAACTTCACCTGCTTTTCCTCCACCAGGATTCCGGTGGTGAGCTGCCTGATCGCATCGCGCACATCGACTGCCATCGTTCTTCCTTCGTGTAGACGTCTGCACAAGACGCGGCGGTCATTGGCGAGCGTCACCCACAACCTGCGCCGATTCGGCGTCCAGCGTTCGCTTGAGGTTCGGGATTGGAGCCACTATCATGGGCTCTGACGGTTTGCCAGGTGACGGCGCTGTCCTGCTGAAAACAAAAAAGCCCGCGACCTTTCGGGGCGGGCTTTGCTCGTGTGTTAGACGCAATATCGGCATCTAGCACGGGTATCCTAATGGAAATATCGTCTCGTGGCAATATTCCGTTGCATTGCCCTGGACAGCGTCTGCTCGGCCTCCGCCAAAGCGTGCTCGTAGGAGTGCTCGGGGAATCGCCATACCGTTGCGATTCCGAACGCCTTGCGCACCGCCCACCACTGGATGCGCGGAAGGTTGTCGATCATGATCTCGACCGCCGAGCCGCATGCCATGAACTCCTTCACGTCCTGCGGGTTCGCCCACCCGTTCGAGTGCTGCTGATCAGCCAGTGTCATCCAGCGCGCCCAGGTCTTCATCACCTTCCGAAACGGGTTGTCCCGCTCGACATCCGAGCCGCCTGCACCACGGCCGACTAGGGCCATCTCACCCGCTCCCTCCGTAGCCGCGGCCACTTCGATCCATTCGTTCGCCTCGTGTTGCATCTGTACCCCTTCCATGTCCTGCCCCTTTGCTGTTCTCACATTCATCGTCACTGCCCTGCCCGGCCCTTGTCGGGTCGCTCCCTTCTTGTCCTTCAACATCGACCAGCCCAAGATTCGAACTGCCTGTATCCCCTGCATGACCTGCTGTCGCTTCGTCCAACCGCTGAACGGTTGGCGAAAAGGTTGGACGGCTGGAACCCGCATGGATGCTGTGTTTGCCAACCTCCTAACCTACCTAACCTATTTCCAAGTTTTGCCAAAAGGGGCAAGAGCCACATCGACCCGTCGCGCACGTATACGCGGGTGCGCGCGGGCGCGCGTGTCGGTTGGCGAGGTTGGGAGGTTGGGAAACGCACTATCCATGCGGGTTTCAGCCGTCTAACCTCAAAAACGTGAGGTTGGACGGCTGTCCGACCTTGGGCGAAAATCGCTGCCCTGATCAGTGACGACGACCGCACCTTTTCCGCCTGCGCACGAGGCGCCCGCGATCCCTGGTGAGTCGCCGTCACGTTCACGGCCGCGCGTTTAGCCTGGCAGGCCATTGCCTACCTCCGCTGCTGACGGAGCTGCCTTCGGACGCTCGTAGAAGTACTCACGCGCGCCTTCCGTGCTCCGCTCCTTGTTCCATCCCAGCTTGCGCATGATCGCGCCGATACGCATCGTCTCGGCCCGCGCTGGTCCCATCTTCGACAGCTCGAAGTGCAGCGCCCTGGTCAGCAGCTCGCGCGCAGTGATGCGCATGACCTTGCCACCCATCGTCGGCTTGCCTTCGACATCCACGCCCTCCAGGTACTCGTACACCCGGCCATGCCATGGGTCCGGGATCTCGCGGCTTTCCTGCATCGGGCTGATCAGGCGCTGCTGCTGCTCGTAGGTCGGCCACCACTGGACGCCGGCATTCATCAGCGCGATCGCTTCGCCGAACAGCTGGTCACGATCGGCGATGAGCGCTTCGATGTCCAGGCGCCCCGTCTCAACCGGCCAGAATCGCCGGTTCCCCGTCGAGTCCTTGAAGTAGGCGTCCTCGTTGGTCGTCGCGGCGAAGGCACACCGGCGCGGCATGTTCTTCATGCGCCGGCCGTATGGCTCGCGGAAACGATCGACGGTGCTGGACATGAACGCCTTGATGGCCGTGACCTCCGAGCGGTTGAACTGCTCGAGCTCGGCGACCTCGTACAGCAGCACGCCCTGGATCGACAGGTAGCCGTCCTTCTCCCCCATCCGGAAAGGCGTGTCCGCGAACCAGTCGCCGCCCAGCACCTTGAGCGCGGTCGACTTGCCGCGGCCCTGGCCGCCTTCAAACACTGGCGCGTGGTCGTTCTTCACGCCCGGCCGGTAGCCGCGAACCACGATCCCGATGAAGAACATCGTCGCCACCAGCCGCAGGTACTCCGAATCGGCGGCGCCCCAGTACTTGGTGAAGGCCGTCGCTACCCGCGCCTGCCCGTCCCACATGGATGCGCAGCGGTCGAAGTAATCCACGACCGGATTGAACGAGTGCTCGCGTGCGGCCTGGGCGACACCGCGCTCGATATCCCCGATCGATGCCAGGACGAGACTGTGATGCTCGGCCATGTACATGCCCAGCCGGAAGTCATCGGACTCGGTCCATTCTCCTGGCTCGCTCGGCCATGGCGTCGGGCGGCGCTTCATCTGCAGGCCTGAGAACATGTCCAGCCCAGCCAGCCCGATCAGGCGCGGGTCGTTCTCCATCACCATGTAGACGTTCTCGCGGCACCCCTTCACGCCGCCGTTTGCAGTCTGGATCAGCATCTGCCGGAGCTGCTTCTTCGACACGCCCGCGCCAGCCGGCAGTGGGGTGGAATCGCCAGTCGGCGCCGCCTCGAGCTGCTCGGCGATCCATGCCGGCACGTCGTCAGCAGACGGATCCGACACCGGGACGTCATCTTCAGCATCGTCCGCCTGCTCGACACGTAGCCTGGTGAGCCAGGCCACGACATCCTCCTCCGTGGCGCCGCCATCGATCAGGTCGGCGATGTCCCAACCGTCGGCCACTTCGCCAGGCGCAGGGATATCGACGAAGAACACGTTACAGTCCTGTTCCCGCAGGATGGCGCCGACCTGCACCATGGCCACCATCCCGGGCTGCTCGCACTCGGGCATGATCTGGCCCGCGTACTCGTGACCTTCCTTGTAGACCTTGGCGTCGGCGTCGGCCCACAAGATCGCGTCCCGGCCGCGGATTGCGGACCAGTCCGACTTCTTGACGGCCTTGCCGCCACCCGACCAGCTCAGCACCTCGAAGTTATCGTGCAGGGCCGGGAGCGCATTCGCCTTGTCGACGCACTTCTCGCCCTCGACCACGAGCACTGGCAGCTCGGGACGGTGTCGGCCGCGCAGATAAAGGGGCCTCGGTTCAGGAAACGCCATCCACCGCCATTCCTTCCGGCCGGAATCTGGATTGCGCGCATAGACGCACGGCAGCACTTCCTTGCCGCCATCAGAACGCAGGAACCGGTAGATCACGCCGAGCAGCTGGCCGTCGACGTCGCGGTATTCCCACGATGCTTCGGGCCGGCCGCGGACCACGTGCGCTTTCGGCGGTGGTCCGGCGTCCTGGGGGACCGGCAGCAGCGGCTCCCACGGCGTCCGCGATTTTTTCTCGGCAGGTGCTCCTACCCCTTTGCCCGCTTGCGCAGGCGTGCGATTAGGGGACTGTTTCGGCTTCAAGACAATCGGTGCGCTTCCGTTACCACTCGGCTTATCGCGCGGGGTCAGCGCAATACCAAGGCGCTCGGCCAGGGCCGCGCAGGCGCGGCCGGGAGAAAGGCTGTTGACGAAGGCGTAGAGCGAAATCAGATCGCCGCCGGCTTCGCCGTCGGAGAAGTCGGACCATACCCCGGCCTTGTCGCCGGTGAGACGGATACGCAGCGACTGGCCAGCCTCACCGTCGCGCGATCCAATGCAGAATTCGTGGCCTTCCCGCACGCCGTTCGGGAACCATTCGGCGAGAAGTGTTTCGATTTGGTTGAGCGCTGCGCGCCCAACAGCAATAAAATCTTGGCCGGTCACGCAGTCGCCTTCTCTACGTGATCGACGAGTTCATTTGCCATACGCGAGGGGATGTCGCGATATGCGAGCGAACCTGGCCGCATCGACACCAGGCGTGGGCGATTCTTGAGGGACAGCGGCCGCATCGGCGGCGCGTAGCGGCCGGGCGTCACTACCGCGGCCTCGGCTGCTGGCGCCGGCTCTGGCTCTACAAGCTGGCGGCCCCAGACCGTCAGCAGTACCGTCTCGTTACTCCTGACCACCAGGCCCTGGCGCTCCAGCAGTCCGATGACGACCACTTCGAACTCCGCGCGCGTACGCGGATAATCTATCGCGCGCAGCAGCGCTAATGGCGTCGACGTGCCGCCGCACCGCGCCAGATGCAGCAGGACCGAATGAGCGCGGCTACCCGCGCGCGGCATGCGATGCAGCGTCATTCCGGCTCCTTGCCGCCCTGGGGCGCGTAGATGCGCAAGGTCAGCGCGAGGAGTTCGGCAACGACCTTGTGCAGCTCGGCGGCGTCGTGCTCGAGAATGGCCTGCTCCCGGCGGTCGATCAGATCGTCCGCCGTCGCCGCGGTAAAGTCCTTGGAGAACTCGCCCAGCCGGGCGTAGAGCGTCTGGAACTTGGACATCAACAGCTCGTTGCCTTCGTCCAGATCGGCGGGCAGCTTGAGGAAGGTGCCGCCGCTCGCGGTTGCGACCGCTTCGGCAAAGTGGGTGGTCTGCGAGAACGCTTGGATCTGAAGCGCAGTTTCAACTGTCACGCCCTGCCCTTTGCGTTCGTACACGCGATTCTCAAGCGCGTCACGGCTCATGCCGAGAGCCCCGGCCATGGCGTCCCAGCCACCGGGAAACGCTTTGATCATCGACAGATAAGATTGCCTCAGATTCACAACTGCCTCTCTTTCGCTGTGGTTGCCGCACTTTCCGCGCCAACCTATTCTTGCAACATGGATACTTATTCGCCGCTTTTATTTCCTAAAGGCAACTCAAGAGGCGTGCTTGATCGAGCGGCTGCGCCGCTTTACATCGAGTAACTTTGTCTTATGCTTGGTTACCTTCGAGACAGGCCGCTGCCAGTTCGGGCCAAATACGCGCCCAATCGTCTGGGAACATCTCCTGACGAGTTACCAATCCCCCAGTAGCCGATTCAATCGCTGCTGCATGGATTATGGGAATGGGTCTCGTCCCGTCAGCCCAACGGCTGATGTCAGGCGCGTGTGCACCGATTGCGCGGGCCAACGAAGCTTGACGGCCGCGCTCTTGGACAAGGTATTGGGAGAGGTTCATATCGACAGATTAGCCTAAGGCTAAATAAACCGCAAGTGGAATGTTAGCCATAGGCGAATTTACTCCATTAGCCAATTGCTAAATAATGGCGAGATGAAAACATTAGAAACGATCCACAAGGAAAATCTGCGCTTGCTGGCAGACGAACTCGGCGGCGTCGCGGCTGCAGCTGCGCGGGTCGGTTGCAGCGCTTCGCAGTACAGCCAGTGGATGAACGGATCTACACACTCTGCTACTGGTAAGCCTCGCGGTATGCGCTCGAGTTCGGCCAGGCGCATTGAACTGGCAGCCGGCAAGCCTGCAGGCTGGTTGGATCAGCCACACACCGACGGCGAAGGAAGTGCACAACCCTTCGATGAGAACGTAAAGCCTGCGGCCAGCAGCGGCCTACGCCCCATTCCAGTGATTTCGTCTATTCAGGCGGGAGCGCTGAGAGATATGGAGAACCCGTACCCTCCAGGTGCTGGGTACGCATACGAATATACAGATCAGGATTTGTCGGAGTGGGCCTTTGCCCTCGACGTCGAAGGACTTTCGATGATGCCCGATTTTCGCCCAGGAGATCGGATCATGGTCGACCCTGAAATTTCGCCGAATCCTGGTGACTATGTCGTAGCACGCAACGGTAGCGAACAGGCCACATTCAAGAAGTATCGCCCTCGCGGGATAGATGCATCTGGGAACTTGATTTTCGAGCTTGTTCCCCTAAATGACGACTACCCTACACTACGAAGCGACACCGAACCGCTCGCTGTAATCGGTGTGGTAACAGAACACAGGAAGAAGCTTCGCCGCCCTTAGCTCAAGTAACAAATGACTGACACCATTCCGCGAATCACCGGCCCAGGACACTTCAGGATCAACGTAGCCGGCGAGAGCTTCTACCGCGACAATTTCGTCAAGATCTGCGGCCCAAGGGGCGAAGAAGGCATCGACCTGCAAACCGAAGCACATCTCGTCCTGGATGACGACAACCCTCACGATAACAAAGCTGTACGAGTCGAAATTGGCGGGCTCCACATAGGGCACTTGCCTCGTCAGGCGGCGCGTGATTTCCGCCGAATAGTTCGCTACGGGCAGCTTAGCGTGCACGAAACGTTCAAGTGTGCCGCCATCATTCGAGGTGGATGGGACCGTGGCCCCGGTGACCGTGGTGACTACGGTGTCCGTCTGGATCTGCCACAAGACGACGACTAATCATATCTCCCTAACAACAAAGCCCGCTTACGCGGGCTTTTTTACGTCTACGCTAATGTCACAGTTAGCCTTAGGCTAAAATTATTGTTGCGGCTGTTTTAGCTTTAGGCTAAAGTCCCGGAATAGGCTCCATTGTGAGTCGTCATTTTCCGAGGAAACGATGATCCTGTTCCGCATCACCGTAGCGACCGAAAACGGACCGCTTACTTTCTTCTTCAAGTCATCCTCGAGCTACGACGCCTGGTTGGAAGCTGCAAGTCGCTTCGAGCAGCCACGTCCAATCTCCGTGGTGCGCGCATGATCGCCGCGACTGCACCACGCGCGGCCGTTGGAGCTGGGGTGCTCAGCCAGGCCTTACATGATGCGCGCGACCGAGATGCGCTGAATCGCTTTTGCAGTGCAAACGTTTGCACTCCGGCCGAAGTGTCCGAGGACGGGGTGCATATGCACCTGCCCAGCGTGCTGCAGCTGATGCGCTCCCGCGGCTATCAAGTCTCCGAACCAGCCCGATCCCCACACCAGCCAAAACGTGGCCTCGTCGCGTGGATCGTTCGCATTCAGATCAAAAACGTCCGGTTCGATCTCGCTTTCTACACCCCAGCCGCCGCAAAAGCAGGCGCCACTAACAAAACCCAACCTTCCAGACTGGAGCATGCATGAACCTTCCGCCCCCACTGTCAGCGCACGAAGTAGCCACCGCCGAAGCCCAGGCAGACCACGCCATCACCGACGGCTACTACGGCCAATTCGAGCTGAACAAAATGCGGCCCTCGCCGGACAACCGAAAGCGCTTCAACGAGCAGGCCCTGCAGGAGCTGGCAGCCAGCATCAAGACGATGGGCGTTGCGCAGGCCATCCTGATCCGCCCGGTCACCCCGACTGAAGAATCGCAGGAACCGTTCGAGATCGTTGCGGGGGAGCGGCGGTTCCGTGCCTCGAAGATCGCCGGCAAGGTCACCATTCCCGCTCTGTGCCGGCAGCTCAGTGATCTGGACGCCGCGAAGATTCGGATCCTCGAGAACCTGCAGCGCGAAGATCCGCACCCGATGGAAGAAGCCGAGGGCTACCAGCTGCTGATGCTGCGGCACGGCTTCACGGCCGATCAGCTGGTCGACGAAGTGAAGAAAAGCCGGTCGTACATCTATGGCCGATTGAAGCTGTGCGCCCTCGGCCTCGAGGTCCGCGAGCTCTTCCTGGACAATAAGCTGCCGGCGTCGACCGCGCTGCTGGTCGCGCGCATTCCGACCTCGGAGCTGCAGGCCAAGGCCGCCAAGGAGATCCTTAATCCGCAGTACGGCAGCGAACCGATGTCGTACCGCCAGGCGGCAACGTGGGTCCAGCAACGCTACATGCTGGACCTTGGTACAGCGATATTTTCGCTGACGGACGCGAAATTGCTGGGCGCGGCCGGTGCATGCACGAAGTGCCCAAAGCGCGCCGGCAATCAGCCGGAGGTATTCGAGGGAGTCAGTGCAGACGTGTGCACAGACCCCGATTGCTTCGCCGAGAAGAAGGCGGCGCACCACAACGCGCTGATCACCACTGCCAACAAGAAGGGCATCCCGGTGCACGAGGCCGCCGATTACCACGCAATGCACAGTAGCGCCTGGAACCGCGATTCGGAACTGGTGCACCCTGATGTTCACCTGAGCTATTTCCAGCGAAATGCCCCGACCACCGGAAACGCCGGTTATCTCCGCGACCATCTGAACGGCGAAACGCTTCCTCCAGTTGCTGCTTATGGAAAAACTGGTAACGGCGACCTCAAGCCCTTCTATCGGCGCGTCGACGTACAGCAGGCGCTCGAGGCAGCCGGAGTTTGCGAAACGATCGAAGCGCACGCCGAGCGCATGCGCATCCTCGAGGAAAACCCGGAACTGGCACCGGCCAAGACAGCCGCGCAGATCAAGCGGGAGAAGGAGGAAGCGGAAAACCAAGCCCGGCGCGCTGAGTCCGAAAAGGAAAGCGCATTCCGCGTTGCGCTCTACAAGCAACTGCGCCAACGGGCAAGCGTCTCCGGACTGAGCCTGCCTTCCTTGCGCGAATATGTGCGCGCGGTGCATGACGAGCACGGCCTGGATTCGTCCGCACACGATCTTTACGACTTCGATGTCCGGACAGACCTGGACGACTTCATCAACCGCGCAGACGCCAACGCGTTGCAACTGCTGTTGCTCGACCTGATGCTCGGCAGCCGCCTTGATGCTACCTGGTGGCACGGCGACGAGGACGACAACGAGTTCGGGCCCATCCTTGCAATGGCCCAGCATGAAGGCATCGATATCGAAGTGGCGCGTGCCGAGATTTTCTCGCCCATAGCAGCCCCTTCTGTTCGCTATCGCAACCCGAACGATGCAACGCAAACCTGGACTGGCCGCGGCCGTCAGCCAAGGTGGGTCAGCGATTGGATCGAAAGTGGCAAACGGCTTGAGCAGCTGGAAACCAACCCGACTATCGCAGCTGGACAGGACAAGGCAGCGCCGGCGGTGGCTGATCGAGTCGAGGCCGTCGGCCAGCACCAGGATGAGACGACGGCAGCAGCAGCCGACGTGGCCAACGCCATCGACATGGCGCAGGACGTAGCGACGCCGACAACTGCAGCCTTCGTCGACGGCAGCGACCAGCCACAGGGCGAGGCGCCGCCGGCAGCCGCGGACATGCTCCACGAAAGCGATCAGCTTCAACAGCCGGCCGCCGCTGAGCACGTCGATGGTGAGCAGTTGGCCGAGCAGATGCTCGAAGCGATGTCCGCAGCGCCTTCGCCAGCAGCGCCCGAGAAGAAGGCTTCGAAGAAGGCCACCCCAGCCAAAGCCACCGGGAAGGCAAAGCCGACTGCCGCAGCCACGAAGACGGCGCCTAAGCCTGCTCTGAAGAAGGCAGTTGCAAGCAAGACGGCGTCGAGCAAGACGGCCGAGGCGGCGTAATGAGCTTGAGCCAAGCATCCATCAGCGCGATCGTCGCGGCCCTGCTCCACGAGCGGACGGCGCTCGTCGATGACTTGGCATTCTGGGGCGCGCATTGGCGCCGCCCCGGCAAGGCGACGTTCTACGACCAGGTCCGCTCTGCCCTGCAGGCCAATACCGCTGCACTGACCGAGCTGGCCGATAGCCTGGCGCCGTGGCTCAAGCAGCACCCGACCTACCCATTCAATATCCTACTCGAGGAACCTGTATGAAGACGATCACGAAGATGCTCCGCGCGATCGCGGCCCTCTCCACCGCAATGTCGCCGAAAGCGACCGACGCAGCGCAGCCGCCAGCCGCAGCGATCGAGGCACGGCCGGGCCACTGCGGCAACATCATGACCCTCCTGGCGCACCTGTGCGACCTTGACCACGACCTCCGGCTCTGGGTCCTGCGATGGCTGGCTTACCCGCTGCGCAATCCAAGCGCCAAGATGTCCACCGCGCTTGTTTTCAATGGCGGTGAGGGCTCCGGCAAATCCTTGTTCCTGAACTTCGTGGTGGCCGAGCTGTACGGCACAGCGGCCGTAAAAATCCGGCCGCGCGGATTGCACAGCAGGTTCGACGGATGGGTCGACGGCGTGAGCCTGGCATTGATCGACGGAGAGTTCGCGCGGCCGCACCTCGCCCGAATAAAGGAAGCAATGACGGCCGAATCCTTCGTCGTCGAGCGCGAAGGACATGCACCGAACGTGGTACCGAACCGGCTTAACTTCATCTACGTCACCAGCAGCCCCGACTTTCTGCCGGCCGATGTAGGCAACCGCAGGTTCCTAGTCATCGAGGTGCCGCCGGCGCGCCAGCGCGCTTTCTACCAGGCGGTCGTGCACGAGATTGCCGAGGGCGGCGTCGACGCGTTTCGCGACTACCTGATGCACGGCCTCGACATGGGAGAGTTCAACGAGGACACCCCGCCCCCGACTGAAATGCCGATCCTCGACGGGGAGGCAGCGTGAGCATGCTTACAAGCGATTACGTTGGACCAGCACCAGGCGGCAACGTGGTGTATGTGATTGTCGGCGATCGCGCGAAGTTCGATCAGATCGCCCGACCGATGACCGACCACTCCACAGGCCCCGCGGGCATGAGGGTGCTGTCAAAGACCATCGGGAACCAAAGCGTCTCTAGCGAAGACGGCCTGGTCATTTTCCAGTACTGGTTCGACGGCTCGGACAGCAAACGGGAGGCGGCATGACCGGCCCCGTACAAGGCACGCAGAACGAGCCGAACGACCCGACTTCCTACAAGCATCACCTGCTGCTGCTCAAATCCATGCACTGCGCGCGGCCGGTCCTGCACAGGGGGATGAAACAGTTCATCAGCTGCCTGACAGCGAATCGTGAAGGCGGCCGGATATCGATGACTGTCTATCTTGCTGGGAAGGTCTGCGGCTTCGACAGCGCCGAAATTCAAATAATGCCGGACAACGGCAATCCTTAATTCGATGAAACGACGAGTTCCAGAATGCAAACCGAGTTCATGCTGCTTTCTATATACAACAAACCACGGTTGACTCTCAAGGAGGTTTGCCAGGCCATTGGCATGTCGTTAAAAACCGCCTACAACCACCGCTCCGCACAGACTTTTCCAATCCCAATGTCGGGCGACCCTCTTCACGCCGATATACGCGATGTCGCAGCCTATGTAGACCAATTACGTGCTGCTGGTAAAAGCCCGCAGAAAGCGCCGTAAAGTACACAAACCCCTAGGCGGTATAAATATGAAACAGATCGAAGTTAGGACTGCTGTTCCTTCGGAAGCTCGGAATGTCGCCGCCGTTCGCCAACAGGTAAGGCGTTTAGCACTTCGCGACGTCAAGCGCGGCGCGTTTTTAAGCTTGAGACAGTAGAAGGACGCCGCCCGATTAGGCGTCTCAAGGGCAGGCAGCGCGGACCTTATATGAAGACGTCCAATTCAGCAGATATGCACCCGGTTGATGCCGTAGAAGGGATTGTATGTGACAGGCTCTTCTCAACCATGCTGATTAGCCGTTCGGACTAATCTTTCGCTATCACACGGAGCTCAGGGTCACATGCATCAATAATGGCTGCGAAATCTTTCGCAGTCCAAGCATAATCAGTCCCGAACGCTACCACCCTGTCTGCTACCGAGTTCACTACATCTAAAATAAACTGATAGTTTCGCCTTACTTCTGCCTCTGTCCTTTCGCGCAATTCAGGGTAGGAACTGGCGTAGTAGGTATGAAAATCGACTCCTTTGATGCCCGCGAGGATCTGCATTAAATCGAGTGCTTTACTATGATCTGACCAAGATTCCTTGAAGTCCTGGTCAAATCCGGCACCGACAGTAGCTTCACTCTCCGCCTCGGCCATTGTTCCCGCCATGAGAACGACTATTCGATCTTCCAAATATTTAACAATATCCGGTATCCCTTGCAGTTGCCTATCACAGGTCGTTCCGGTAAACCCGATTCGATCGCCGGATTCAGAGATTAGACTAAGGTGCAACTCACCTATCCTGAACCCCAGCGATCGACCGACGATAGCGTGACCAACCTCGTGCCTAGCAAGCTGATCTACTGCATACCGCAGCTGAGCAGGGATAGCGAGTGCAGCTTGCTGATCCGCCCATGGTAAGTAGTCGGCCGACCAACCTAAGAGCCTTTGGCGTTGGTCTTCGTCTAACAGCGCGACTCTTGCCAATAATTTCCGAGATGTCTTAAGCGACACTTTGCTAAAGCCTGCAACACCCATTAGTGCTGATGCAAACTCTTCACTACTTACCTGTGCAATAAAAAGGCGGTCTTCTTCAGTCAACAATGGCGCGTCCATGACTTTCGTTCAATTGTGGCGACAGTTGAATGTTAGCATTGTTACATTGGTAGCGCGACTATCGAAAGCGATTCTTTGATTAGAGTTCAGATAGCCTATCCCGCGATATCCGCCAACTGCTCGCTCGATGTCACAGCCTCCCACTAGCAGACGCATCACACTTCAT
This sequence comes from Massilia sp. UBA2604, assembly GCA_002339265.1. Classification (GTDB taxonomy): domain Bacteria; phylum Pseudomonadota; class Gammaproteobacteria; order Burkholderiales; family Burkholderiaceae_D; genus Telluria. The sequence continues at coordinate 102,308 of DDKG01000075.1, forward strand.
TACTCCAAATTTACTCCAGCAGGCAATTCCCCACTACGAGAAAAGGACTTCCTCGGTCCAGTCCATCATCGGGGCGACCGACAGGCGGCGCGATGGCTGGACGGGGGCTGGGGCAATGCCTGGAATGGTCGAGGTGGTGCTCATGCTGGAGGGTCTGGCCGCTTGGGGAAACGGCGGCGAATACTGTCGTGAACCCGTCATGATAAGCCAAAGCTGGCTGCGCCGCATCTTCGACGCCAGCAACAGGCCACAGATCGAACAATGCGTTGCCGGGCAAAGACGCATAGGGCATATCAAAAAAACCCATGCCCAACCATACGAAGATTCGATTTCACTACCCGCCCCGCATGCCTCACCATGCTCGACTCGTGAACCACCGCCTGCACGGGAATTGACCCCGGCATCTTCTCTGACACCTGACATGAAAAACATCCTGATCGCCTGCCTGCTCGCAGGCCTGGGCCTGGCCAGCGCCAGCGCCGCCGAACCCTCCCAGCAACAACAGCAGATCGCCAAGCAAGCCCTCCCCGGCGTGCGCATGATCCCGATCCAGACGCCGAAGGGCGAATTCAAGGTCTGGACCCGCCGCATGGGCGACAACCCGACCGTCAAGGTGCTGCTGCTCCACGGCGGCCCCGGGTCGACGCACGAATACTTCGAGACCTTCGACGACTACTTCCCTGGCGCGTCGATCGAGTACTACTACTACGACCAGCTGGGCTCATGGTTCAGCGACCAGCCCGACGACCCGTCGCTGTACACCGTCGAACGCTTTACCGACGAAGTGGAGCAGGTACGCAAGGCGCTCGGCCTGGACAAGGACAATTTCTACCTGCTGGGGCATTCCTGGGGCGGCATCCTGGCCATCGAATATGCCCTCGCCCACCCCGGCAAGCTGAAAGGCCTGGTGATCTCGAACATGATGGCCAGCGCGCCGGCCTACAACGACTACGCGCAAAACGTGCTCGCGCCACAGATGGACCCGGCCGTGCTGGCCGAGGTGCGCAAGCTCGAGGCCGAAGGCAAGACCGACGATCCGCGCTATATGGAGCTCCTGATCCCGCACTTCTACGAACGCCACATCCTGCGCAGGCCGCTCGCGGAGTTGCCCGAACCGGTACTGCGCAGCTTTGGGCACTTGAACCAGAAAGTCTACAAGCCGATGCAGGGGCCGAGCGAGCTGGGCGTCTCGGGCCTGCTCGCCAACTGGGACCGCTTCGACGACCTGAAACGGATCGACGTACCCACGCTGGTGATCGGCGCGCGCTACGACACCATGGACCCGGCCCATATGAAAAAGATGGCGCAACGCCTGCCGCAGGGACAGTTCCTGTACTGCGAGAACGGCAGCCACTCGACCATGTATGACGACGCGGGCTGCTACTTCGATGGCCTGCTCAAGTTCCTGCGCGGCGCGCCCGCACGCACGGCGGCCAAACCGCGCTCCCTGCGCTCCTACTGAAGACTGCAGCGCACACAAAAAACGGCGGCATTGCTTGAGCAAGGCCGCCGTTCCCGGTTTACCGCCGCATCAACGGTTGCGGCTCACCCGCCACACGGTATTGGCCAGGTCGTCCGCCACGATCAGCGCGCCCTTCGGATCGACGGTGACGCCCACCGGCCGGCCGCGCGTCTTGCCGTTGTCGTCACGGAAGCCGGTGACGAAGTCGATCGGCTCGCCGGCCGGACGGCCATTCGCGAACGGCACGAAGATCACCTTGTAGCCCACCGGCGGATTGCGGTTCCAGCTGCCGTGCTCGCCGATGAAGGCCCCGTTGGCAAACTGCTCGCCCATCACCGGCGACGAGAAATGCAGGCCGAGCGCGGCGACGTGCGAGCCGAGGCTGTAGTCCGGCTTGATGGTGGCCTTGACCTTTTCCGGGTCGCCTGGTTTCACGCGTGGATCGACGTTCGGGCCCCAGTAGGCGTAGGGCCAGCCATAGAAGCCGCCTTCGCGCACCGAGGTCAGGTAATCCGGCACCAGGTCCGGTCCCAGCTCGTCGCGTTCGTTCACCACCGACCACAGCTGCCCGGTCTCCGGATGGATCGCCAGCGCCGTCGGATTGCGCAGGCCCGTCGCATACGGTTTATAGGTGCCGGCGCTGGCGTCGATCTGCCACACCATCGCGCGGTCGACTTCGGCCTCCATGCCGCGCTCGGTGATATTGCTGTTCGAGCCGATGCCGACGTACAGGTAGCGCCCGTCGGGGCTGACGGTCATCGCCTTGGTCCAGTGGTGGTTGATCTCGGACGGCAGCTTGGTGATCGTGGTCGGCGACCCGGCCGCCTTGGTCTGGCCCTCCTGGTAATCGAAGCTCACCAGTTCGTCCTGGTTGGCGACATAGATCTTGTTGTTCGCATAGGCCAGGCCATACGGCGCATTCAGGTCGGCCGCGAACACCGTCTTGAGCTCGTACTGGCCGTCGCCATCGGCGTCGCGCAGCAGGGTCAGGCGGTTGCCGCTCTTGACCTTGGTATTGCCCTTAGCCTTGATGTAGCCGGCGATCACGTCTTTCGGCTTGAGCTTGGCCGCATTGCCGCCGCGGCCTTCCGCCACCAGGATGTCGCCGTTCGGCAAGACCAGGGTCTGGCGCGGGATTTGCAGGTCGGTCGCGATGGCGGTGACGCTGAAGCCTTCGGGCACCGTCGGCTTCTGGTCGCCCCATGGCGATGGCTCGGCGATCTTCATGCTCGGCAAGATGCCGCGTTGCGGATCCGGCAGTTGCGGATCGGCCCCGCGCGACAGCGTCTTGGCGCCCTCGCCTTCGGTGCATGCGGCCAGCAGCATGGCCACGCCCAACATTACCAGTGTGCTCGATCGCTTCATGGCGCACCTCCCACGCGTGGATTGAGGCCGATCCAGGCGGCCAGGCCGCTCAGGGTGAAGACGATGATCGACAGGACCAGGCCGGCAGGCATGACGGCCCATGCGTCCTTCGCATGCTGGAAGGCGTTGAACAATCCCAGCGCCCAGGTGGCCAGCAGCAGCAGGAAGTAGGTCAATACCTGCCCCTTCTTGTGCGGCGCCCGGATCAGGTTAGCCAGCGCAAACACCAGCGCCAGGCCGCTGAACAGCTCGGCGCCGGCGATCAGCCAGGACGCGAAATTGCTCCACTGGATTTGATAGGTGTTGTAGTAGGCGAGATCGCTCAGCAATGCGCCTAGGAAGAGCGAGACGCTGCCCGCCAGCAGGATGGTATGAAGCGTGCCCGGCGCGCTGCGATATGCCGGGTTCGCTGTAATGACAGTCGACATCGGATTGTCCTTGATAGTAATGGTGTTATCCAAATCATATCGACTAGACCGATGTCCTGGCGCATGGTTGAGCCAGTGTTCAATTTCTTTCGCACCTGCACGCCGGGGCCAATGCCCCGGGTGCGAGGGGATGACGCATCAGATGCGGTACTTGGCCTTGATCATGTCGGACGCGCGCTCGCCAATCACGACGCACGGCGCCATCGTATTGCCGGTGGTGATGCGCGGCATGATCGAGGCGTCGGCAATGCGCAGGTTCTGCACGCCATACACTTCGAGCTTGCTGTTCACCACCGACATCTCGTCGCGGCCCATCTTGGCGGTGCACGACTGGTGCCAGTAGGTCACCGCACCGTTGCGCAGATAGCGTTCGAGTTCGTCGTCGCCCAGGGTGCCGGGCATGGCTTCGCGCTTGACGATGCGCCTGAACGCAGCCGAGTTGCCCAGCTCGCGGCACATGCGCACGCTGGCCTTGGCCGCCTCCAGGTCGTCCGGGTCCGACAGGGTGTTGGCGCGGATGATCATCGCATCGTTGACGTTGGGACCGGACAGCAGCAGCTGGCCGCGGCTCTTCGGATGCGCCAGGCCGGCGAACATGGTCCAGCCGTGTTCGGGCACGCCGCGCGCCGCGTTCTCCGCACTCGGCACCGGGAATTCGACCTGGCAGTGCAGCATGTCCGGCGCGTCCAGCGACGCATCGCTCTTCCAGTATAGCGTTCCCTCCGAACCGCCGTTGCCGACTTCCTGCGGCTCCGTATATTCCCAGATGCAGCCGAAGGAAACGTGGTCCTGGTGGTTCTGGCCGACGCCCGGCAGATGCTGGCGCACCGGGATGCCATGGCGCGCCAGTTCGCTCGCCGGGCCGAGGCCCGACTGCATCAGCACCTTGGGCGTGTTGACGGCGCCCAGCGACAGCACCACCTCGCGCTCGGCGCGGAACTGGCGCGCCTGTCCATCCAGGACGACGTCGACGCCGACCACCTTGTCGCCTTCGAACAGCAGCTTGGCTACATGGGCATTGGTCAGCACCGTCAGGTTCGGCTGGGCCATGCGCGGATAGGTGTAGGAACGGAAGACCGACTGGCGCTTGCCGTCGCGGACGATCAGGTCGGTGATCGCGGCGCCGCCGTCGGCTTCCATCATCGCGCCGTTCGGGCTGTCGAAGGTCGGCACGCCGATTGAGCGGGCCGCTTCCAGCATCAGGGTCGCAGTCGGCTTCGGGTTGCGCGCCGGGGCCACGTGCATCGGGCCGCCCTGCCCGCGGCGGCCTGGATCGGCCGGGCCGTGCCAGTTTTCGATGCGGCGGTAGACGGCCAGCACCGATTCGTAGTTCCACGCATCGTCGCCCGCTTCGGCGGCGAAGTAGTTCCAGTCGGCGCGGTGGCCGCGCGCCCACACCATCACGTTGATGCTGGACCCGCCGCCCAGCACCTTGCCCATGTTCATGGGGATCGAGCGGCCGTTCAGGTACGGATTCGGTTCGGCCATGAAGGCCCAGTCGCGCTCCGAGCCCAGGTTCAGCGGCCATTGGGGCGGCTCGATGACGCTCGCCACTTCGTCGCTGCCGCCGGCTTCGAGCAGCAGCACCTTCACGTCGGGATTCTCGGCCAGGCGGGCTGCCACCACCGATCCCGCGGAGCCGGCGCCGCACACGATGAAGTCGTAGTTCGTCCTCAAGGCCTCGCGCTGTGCGAGCTGGTTGCGCTGGACCGCTTCGGCGAATGCGCGCTCATCGGCGCGCTCATTGATGTTCGTATTGTTCATGGTGAGATTCACTTTGTAGAAGAAGGCGCCTGGCCCGGGTCGGCGTTCACGGCGCAGTGGTTGGCATCGTTCGGGTTCGATGCATCTTTCCGATTATATCGATTCTGACGATTCTATCGATTCAAAGTGATGATGGCTGGCCATCGGATTTCCTGATACCAGCCAGGCCTTTCAATAGCCGGCGTGCTGTGCCTCGTCGAGCGGCAGCATGTAGGTCCTGGGTCCCGATTTGGTACCGTAGCCAGGGTGAAGATAGGGTGCGCCGGCCGCGGCGTCGGACGGCACGCGGCATACGTCGTCACCCGCATTGCTGGACGGGACGCGGCAGATGGCGCCGGGAGCGCCCTCCGCTTGCGCGCGTGCCGGCGCCTGTCCGGCGCCGGGTTCGGTGCCTGTCCGGGCCTGCTTGCGCTGTTCTTCGGCCCGCAGCGCCGCATGCATGCCAGCGGTCTCGCTGTTGGCAGCGATGGCTGCGCGGTCGTCCTCCGGCGTGGGGGAAAATGCCAGTACGTCGTGCGGTGAAATCGGCGCGGCCGCGATGCGGGGCGCGGTGGACAACAAGGCGATCGCAACGATCATCGAGGCGAACAGGGTCGCTTGGCTGTTGGGTTTCATCATGGTTCAGGTTTCCTTTTATCGTTGCCGTCGGCGTCAGTGCCAGCGGTGCAACGAATTACGCGCATCGGCCGCAGATGGACGCAGCCCGCATCCGGCACGCTGGCCAGGGCGTAAGTAGGCTCGGTAACCCATCAAAGAGAACATCGCGAGGAGAAACAGGACATGCGAACACGGGTATTGGCAAGCACCATCGGCGTCGCCCTGGCGATCGCCGGCGTCACGATCCCGGCGGCGCACGGGGCGCCGCCGAACGCCGCGCTGGCGAGCCGGATTGCGACACCCGGCCCGGACATCATCGGCCACTTCGAGGCGGCCGGCATGCGCTCGGTCCGGCCCCATGTGCTGACGCCGGCCGAGCTGGCGCAGGTGGAACAAACGCTGGCAAGGCTGCCGGCGCTGCACCGGCGCGCGCTGGACACCCATCTGCGCCACCTGGGCTTCGTCGACGGCGTGCCCGGACAGGGCACGGCGCTGACCTCGAAGGTCGGCGACACCACGCAGTTCGATATCACCGTCCGCGCCAGCGCGCTGCGCGAGTCGCTGGACGAATTCCTGACCACCAAGGAGCGCCGCCTGTTCGAAGCCGACGGCACGGGCCAGTCGGTGAGCTTCGAGACGGATGGCGCCGACGCCCTCACCTACCTGCTGCTGCACGAAGCGACCCACGTCCTCGACATGTCCAGGCAGCTCACCGACAAGCCCGGCAATGCGTTCGGCAGCAGCGTCTGGCAAGCTGGCAAGGACAATGGGGTGACCCTGGCGCCGCACCTGGCCGCGTCGCCCGTCGCCGCATCGCGATTCCGTGGCGCCGGCCCGATCCCGGCCAGCCGTGCGCGCGCCACCTACGATGCGCTCGCGGACTCGCCCTTCGTCAGCCTGTACGCCAGCGCCTCGCCGGCGGAAGACCTGGCCGAACTGATGGCCTGGCACGTGGTTTCCGGGCGCCTCGGCCACAAGATCCGGCTCACCGTGCGCGCTGCCGACGGCGCGCTGCTCGGGCGCTATGAACCCATGCAATTCCCCGGGGTCCGGGCGCGCCTGCCGCTGCTCGAGAAGCTGCTGGACGCGGCGCAGGCGGACGGTTCCTGATGGCCAGCCCGCCGACCGCACCGGTCGAACGGGTGCGCGCGCCACGCGCCGTCCCCGCATCCGATATAGTGTCGGCGATGAACAGCCCCTCCAATTCGAGTCCGATCCTGACGACGCCGCAGGCGGCGAAAATCCTCGGCGTCTCGTCGCGCACCGCGCAGCTCTGGATCGAGAGCGGCGTGATTCCCTCCTGGAAGACGCCCGGGGGCCACCGCCGCATGTTCGAATCCGACGTGCTCGCGGCCCTGGCCGCCAATGACGAGGCGCGCCCCGGGAGCCGCCGGGTGCTGGTGCTGGCCCCGGCCCAAGACCATGCCGGCTGGGAGCGCGCCCTGGCGGCGCTGGACGTGGCCGAAGTGACCTGCACCGACAATCCGGTCGCCGCCGCCGTCGCGCTGGGGGCGAACGTGCCCGATGTGTTCGCGGTCCAGGTGGACCGGCCGGGCGACCTGGCGCCCGAGTTTCTGGCCACCCTGCACGCGCTGCCGACGCTGAACCGGCTGCAGATCGTGATCGCCACCCGCCTGTCGGCCGGCACCGTCGCCTCCATCGTCGGCCCGGCGCTGCGCTACCAGCACGTCCTGCTCGACGACGCGCCGGGGCAGCTCACGCGCGAACTGGTGCGCCACACGGCCATGGCGCCGCTGGCCTTGCAACCATTGCCGCCGGATCTGCTCGACGCCCCGTTCCCGGTCGGCGCCGACGAAGGCCGGCGGCTGCTGGCGGTCCACCGCGCCGCCATCCTCGACAGCGCGCCGGAAACGGCGCTGGACAATATCGCGCAGATCGCCGCCCTGAGCCTGGGCGCGCCGGTGGCCCTGATCACGGTGCTCAGCGAAGACCGCCAGTGGTTCAAGGCCAGGGTCGGCCTGGACCTGCCCGAGACGCCGCGCAGCTGGGCCTTCTGCAACTACACGCTGATGGGGTCCGGCGTCTGCGAATTGTCCGATCTCGACCGCGATCCGCGCTTCGCCGACAACCCGGCAGTCGCCGGCGCGCCGCATTTTCGCTATTACGCCGGGGCCCCGATCGTCGACGAGCAGGGCTTTGCGCTCGGTTCCCTGTGCGTGATCGATACCCGGGCGCGCACGCTCGACCCGGTCCAGGCGCAGATCCTGACCCGGCTGGCCGAGCAGGCCTCCAGCGAGATCGCGCGGCGCGCACGCCCACATGCACGCCAGCGCTGAAACACTGCATCCAGAAGCGATTTTCACGCGTAAGTCGGCATAGGATCCCACTACCCGACCCACGCCCATGCACTTATTTCACCCATTCCGCGGCCCGTCGCGCAGGCCGCGGTGGGACGTCACCCTGTTCGTGTCCCTGGTGGGCGCGCTGGCGCAGCTATGGCCCGCCGCGCCGGCCCTGGCTCAGAACGCCCTCGTCTCGCATGCCGAACAGGCGCCGCGCCTGATCCGCAAGACCACCGTCTACCAGGCGCCGGCCGGCGTCCGCCTGCAGGCCGGCGACATCGTCGAATCGAACGCCGGCACGGTGCAGATCGAATGGTCCAACGGCGCCCGTTTCGCGCTCGGCCCGGCCAGCAGCGTGCTCGTGAACGACGCCGGCGCGGCGCCCGCGGCCAGCCTGCTGCGCGGCTGGGGCAAGTTCGCCACCGGCGCGCCGGCGGGCGGGCGGCTGGCGCTCGACGCCGGCCAGCTCTCGCTGCCTGCCGCCGGCGCCAGCGGCATCCTGCGCCTGGCGCCCGAGGGGACGGAGCTGTTCGTCGAGAGCGGCGCCGTTGTCGTCACTGACAATGGTCCAGGTGGAGCGCGCGCCGTCGCGGTCAGCCGCGAGCAATATGCGGCGCGGATGGCCACCCGCCCGCTGGCGATCGCCCCGCGCGCGCCGCGCCTGTTCGTGCAGCAGCTGCCGCGCGCCTTCCTCGATCCCCTGATCAACGTTGCGGCGCGTGCGCGGGCCGCCGAACCCAGGCCGCAGCGCGAGATCGCGGCCGCCGACGTCGCCGCCTGGCGCGACGCCGGCCCGGCCTTGCGCCGCCGCCTGGCCACGCAGTTCGCCGCGCGCCTGGAGGACGCTGTGTTCCGCAACGAGGTCGAGGACCTGCTCGCCGACCAGTCCGAGTGGCGCGACCTGCTGCGCCGCCAGCGCGCCGTCAAGACGCGCGCCAACACCCCGCTCAACCACCTGTTCTGACCATGAAGATCCGCTCGCTCGCCGCCAAGTTCAACCTGGTCTTCCTGGCCGTGTCCGTGTTCGGCTTCTGCGCCGCCGGCGTCGTCACCAATGCGATGCTGGCCGAGAATGCCCGCGAAGAGACCCTGCAGCACGCGCGCCTGCTGATGCAGGCCTCGGACGCAGCCACCAGATACACCAGCGCCCACGTCACGCCGCTGCTGGAAAACCGCCTGAAGTTCGAGTTCCTGCCCGAAGCGGTGCCGACCTTCGCCGCCATCGAGCACCTGAACCAGCTGCTCAAGGCCTATCCCAACTACCGCTACAAGCAGGCCACGCTGAACCCGACCAATCCGCGCAACCGCGCCGACGCATTCGAAAAGCCGCTGGTCGAGCGCCTGCGGGCCGAGCCCCAGACCGCCGAACTGGTGGGCGAGCACGTCGCCGCCGCCGGGCCGGCGCTGTACGTCGCGCGGCCGATCCGCATCCGCGACGCGGCCTGCCTGGCCTGCCACGGCAAGCCCGAGGACGCCCCCGGCACCATGCGCGACATCTACGGCAGCGAGCGCGGTTTCGGCTGGAAGCTGGGCGAGACCGTCGGCGCCCACGTGGTGTCGGTGCCGATGGACGTGCCCCTGCAGCGGGCGCGCACGCTGCTGCAGACCTATATGCTGTCGCTGCTCGGGATCTTCGGCTTCCTGTTCATCGCGCTCAACGTGATGGTGCACCTGTTCGTCACGCGCCGCATCGGGCAGCTGTCGCGCGTCGCCGACGACGTCAGCCTGGGGCGCGCCGACGCCGCCGCCATCGACACCCGCGGCGGCGACGAGCTGGCCGGCCTGGCGCGCTCCTTCGACCGCATGCGCACCAGCTTGAACAGCGCGATGAAGATGCTCGATGAGTGAAATAGATGAGTGAACTCGCGGAGCTGCCGCGCCAGATCGGCAAGTACCGCCTCGACGCGATCCTCGGCCGCGGCGCGATGGGCGTGGTCTACCGCGCCTTCGATCCGTTGATCGAGCGCACGCTCGCGCTCAAGACCGTCCAGCACCGCCTGGGCGACCCGGAGCAGGCGCAGGAATTGCTGCGACGCTTTCGCACCGAGGCCCAGGCCGCCGGCCGCCTGATGCATCCCAATATCGTGGCGGTGCACGAATACGGCGAAGCGAGCGACCTGGCGTATATTGCGATGGAATTCGTCGACGGCCGCCCGCTGTCGGAACTGAGCGGCGTCGAGGCCTGCGCCCTGCCCCAGGTACTGGCCTGGATGCGCGACCTGCTGGCGGCGCTCGCCTATTCGCATGCCCACGGCGTGGTCCACCGCGACATCAAGCCCGCCAACCTGCTGGTCACGCGCGAAGGCCGCATCAAGGTCGGCGACTTCGGTATTGCCCGCATCGAGTCGTCCACGCTGACCCAGACCGGCGCCATGCTGGGCACGCCCAGCTATATGTCGCCCGAGCAGTTCCGCGGCGAAGCCATCGACAGCCGCAGCGACCTGTTCTCGGCCGGCGTGGTGCTGTACCAGCTGCTGACCGGCCAGCGCCCGTTCTCCGGTTCCACCGCGGCCGTGATGCAGCAGGTGCTGACCCATGTCCCGACACCGCCTTCGCACCTGAATCCACTGCTGCCGGCCGCGCTGGACACGGTAGTCATGCGCGCGCTGTCCAAGGCGCCCGAGGCGCGCTTTTCCGATGCCGCCGCCTTCCAGCAGGCTCTGGAGGCAGCCGCCGCCGCGGAACCGGATGCCGACGCCACCGTGATGCTGACGACGCGCCCGGCGCCGCCCGCGGCCACGCCCGAGCCGTCCGGCCTCACGGCCGACCTGACCGCCTGGAAGCTGGCCGTGCTGCCGCAACTGGAAGCGTTACTCACGGCGCAGATCGGTCCCGTCGCGCGTCTGCTGCTGCGCCGGATAGCGGCCGATGCCCCGGACCTCGCCACCTTGAGCGAGCGGCTGCTGGAGCAGATTCCCTCGCCGACCGCGCGCGCCGATTTCGCGGCGCAACTGAAGGCATTGACGCAGACGCTGGAGAATGCGCCGGAATCCGGCCAGGACAGCCTGGCGCAGACTGCTGCACAAACGCCGCGCGCCCTTGACCCCGACTTCAGCGCCGTGGTGACGCACTTGCTGGCGCTGGAGATCGGACCGATCGCCGCCATCGTCGTCAAGCGCGCGCTGCCCCAGGCCGCGGACCGCGCAGCGCTGGTCGATCTGGTGGCGCGGCAGATCGATGCGCCTGCCGCGCGCACGCGTTTCGCAGAGGCGGCGCGCAGGCTGGCGGATCAGGCCTGAGCAAGCATGGCGCCCAGGGTCGACGCGTCCGGCAAGGCGGCGCGCAGCACCAGGGTCGGCGCCACTCCAGGCTCACCCTCGCTCCAGAACACGGCGCGGCAATCCCGGGCTTCGGGAAACGCCGACACGGCTGCCAGCGCCTGGCGCGGCGGTCCGCCCAGGCGCGCCAGCGCCAGCTCGAGTTCGGCCAACGGAAGGTCGCCCCACATCGCGCACACTGCCAGGTCGGCCAGCCGGTCGAACCAGTCCATGCCGCTCGTCGCCAGGTCGAGCAGGCGGGACGCCGCGTGGTCATGCGGCGCCGCCAGGGTCAGCGGAAAATGGCGTCCGACCCGGTCCTGGCTCGGCAGCAGCACGCCGGCCATCGCCGCCTGGCCGCACACGCCGGGCGCCAGCACGAAGCGCCACAGCGGCGCCTGCAGGTAGCGCTCGGGCCAGTGGGCGCCATGGCGCGCGCGGCCCGCGTGTATCCCCTGCTGCAGCCAGGCATCCCAGACCGCGACGAAGTCCGGTGGCAGACGGCGCTGGACGAAGTCGCCGTGGCTGGCCAGCTTGCCGAACAGGCCAGGAGCGGCCGGACTCATTGCGAGTCTCACAGCGCAGCCGGGCAAGCGAAACCCGTGACCTCGCGCCGGAACGGATTGATCACGCTGCCTGCGATCAGCTCCCAAACCAGCTTGCGCCCGTCCAGGCTCAGGCCGAGGCGGTAGCGCTCGGGCTGGAGCGGCTCGAGCACGCCGCGGTCGAGCGTGCGCAGCCAGGCCCAGGGACCGTCGCTGCGCAGCTCAGCCGCGATCCCCGGCGCCGCCAGCCGCACCCCGCCATTGCCCTTGCCGCTGGGGAGCAGCAGGGACACCGCCGCCTGGCCGGCGGCGGCCACTTCCTGGCCGTCGATCTCGAACCTGGCGCTCGATATGGCGGGGTCGAACGTGAGCGGGCGCAGGGTGAAGCGCAGGGTCGGCTGGCGCGCACCGCCAGCGAAGAACATGTCGCGCAGGCGGGCCCCGCGCTGGAAGGCGTCGAGCGCCGCTTGCGAAGCGCCGGCAAGATCGCCCGCCGCGCGCCAGCGCCAGCGCGCGCCGCCCATATCGACGAAGGTGGCCAGGTGGCGCGTGAAGAACTCGTCCATCAGGCCGGCGGGCGCAAAGAACCTGCCGAAATCGTCGGCGGTGGCGTCGCGTGCGCTGGCGCGGTCGACCGGGTAGCGCCCGGCGATGGCGTCGCGGCAGAACTGCGCCGGCCCGGCATTCCACAGCGCGTTCAGGCGCGCGCGCTCGCCGCCCTGGGCCAGGCTGGCGCCGGCGTCGTGGATGCCCTTGAACATGGCCGGCAGCGGCGCAGCCTGCCCTTCCCCGGCGCGCTTGAGGCGCACCAGGGCGTCCTGCGCCGGCGCCGGCGCGCCGCTGCGGCGCGCGCCTTCGGCGGCGTCGAAGTACAGCGCGGCGTCCCTGACCAGGGCCAGCATCTGCTCGAGCTGGGTCGGCGCCGGGCCCTTGACGAGCCGGTGCAGCGGCGCGAAGTGCGTGTCGACCGGGTGCAGCCGCGGCGGCGGCGCGCTCTGCTGCTGGGCGCCGAACACCGACTGCAGCTGGCGCCGCGCCTTGCCGAATTTGTCCTGCACCAGCTTGCCGACGCCGGGCGGCAAGCCGTCGGCCTTGACCGCGGCCAGCGCCGTCTCGCGCGCGGCGCCGGCCAGCAGCGCGCGCAAGGCCGAATCGGCGCCGCCCAGTGCGTTGCTGATCCGCGCCGCGTCATCGAGACTGGCCAGCGGCGCCAGCCGCAGGTCGCCCAGGAAGGCGTCCCAGGCGCGGATGTAGTCGGCAAAATACAGCTGCAGCACGGCCTCGCGCGCCGCTGCCGCTCCCTGCGGGCCGCCAACGGCTTCACGGCGCGCCAGCACCCAGTCGTCGCGCGCGATGTCGGCCACCGCCAGCCAGCTCAGTTGGGCGAAGCGGCGGTAGCCGGCCACGCTGTACAAGCCGTTCACGCCGCGTCCCAGCGGCTCGCCGCTGGCGCGCGCCAGCACGCCGGATGCGTCGCGCCCCAGCGCCCGGCTGACGCTGAACTCGGGCAGCGCCTCCTGCGCCACCTGGCGCTTCGCCACGCCGTAGATGCGCTGGGACAGCGACATGCCGGCCAGCGCCTGGCGCGCCTGCGCCACCAGCGCCGCGTCGAGCTGCACCGGCTCGGGCGCATCGTCCTGCGCCAGGAGCGCCTCCAGGTGCGCCGCCAGTTGCGCGCGCTCGTCGGGACTGGCCTGCGCCAGGCTGCGCTCCCAGTCGGCTTCGACCCAGGCCTGCACCGCGGCGGGGTCGAAGTGCTGGCGCTGGCCCAGCATCAGGTAGACCCGCAGGGTCTCATACAGCAGGTCCTGGCCGCCCGCGTCGCCCTGGCGCAGCATGTTCTCCATGCGCGCCACGATGCGTGTCTCGAGCGTGTTGCGCAGCAGGCGGCGGTAGGCGGCCTGCGCGCCGTCTCCCAGTTTCTCGCCCTGGTACAGGCCCATGCGCTCGAGCAGCGCCACGTCGCGCTCGCGCTGGTCATACCCGGCGGGCAGTGCGCGCGCCGCCGCCAGCAGCGGCAGCACGCCCAACTCGTCGCCGTCGAGCGGCGCGGCCGCGGCCTTGCGCGCCAGCGCGGCGACCGCCGCATCCGACTCCTCGACCAGGCGCGCATTGCGCAGGTAGCTGATGCTCAGGGCCGCGGCCAGGAGCAGCGCCAGCAGCGCGCCGCCGGCCAGGACGCCCCATTGCAGCTGGCGGCGCCGGCGTTCGGCGCGCGGGTTCAGGCCGGCCAGCCCCGCTTCGCGGAAGATCACGTCGCGCATCAGGCGGGTCAGGAAGTAGCTGCGCCCGCTCTCCGGCCTCGGAGGCAGCGCGCGTCCCTGCATGCCGAACGACGCCGCCAGCGACGACATGACGCGGTCGATCGGGCGGCCCTCCTGCGTGCCGCTGGTGAAGTAGACGCCGCGCAGCAGCGCCGGCTGCTCGAAGCGGTTGGCCGAGAACACCGCCTGCAGGAAGCTCGCCAGCGCTTCTTCCAGGGCCGCAAACTGGCGTGGGAAGCCGTGGATCAGGGCGCGTCGCCCGAGGTCGCGTTCCTGCTGCATGCGCTCGAGCAGCCGCACCTGCAGCTGGGTCTCGAGCGCGCGGAATTCCGCCGGGAAGGCCGCCAGCGCCCTCGCCGGCGCGCCGCTGTCGGCCAGGGAGAACGTCATGCCCCAGACCTGGGCCCGCTCCTCGCGGCCGAGCGGCTCGAAGAATTCGGTGAAGCCGGCCAGCAGATCGCTCTTGGTGACGATCACGTACACCGGGAACGCCAGCCCCAGGCGCTCCTGCAGCTCCTGGATGCGGGCGCGCACCGCGCGCGCCTGGGCTTCGCGCGCGGCGCGCGGCTGCAGCAGCAGGTCGGATACGCTGATGGTCACGATCGCGCCGTTGATCGGGCGCCGCGGACGATGCTTGCGCAGCAGGCCCAAAAAGCCGCTCCAGGCCGCGCGGTCGACCTCGAGCTGGCTGTCCTGGGTGGTGTAGCGGCCGGCGGTGTCCAGCAGCACCGCCTCGTCGGTGAACCACCAGTCGCAGTGACGGGTGCCGCCGATGCCGCCGATGGCTTCGGGTCCGAGGGCCTCGGCCAGCGGGAACTCGAGCCCGGAGCGGGTCAGCGCCGTGGTCTTGCCGCTGCCCGGCGCGCCGACGAAGACATACCAGGGCAGCTCGTACAGGTAGCGGCCGCGCATGCGCCAGCCGGGATTGGCGGTGCGCAGCACGGCCAGCGCGGCGCGCATGCGCTGGCCGAGCGCGGCCAGGTCGGCCGCCGCCGGGTCGAGCGGAATGTCAGCCTGCGGCGCAATGCCATCCATCAGCGCGCGGTGACGGCGCCGCGCCAGCCACAAGCGCGCGGCGAACCAGGCTGCCGACAGCGTCATGAGCAGCGCGATCAGCATCCAGCGCAAAGCAGAGCCGGCGTCCAGCAGCGGCGCCCAGAACCAGATCAGAATGGCCAGCAGGGCCAGTGCAAGCAAGGTCGGAATCCACGGCTTGCGCAGCCAGTGGGGGATGAAACGTTTCATGGAACTCTCAATCAGAACCGGCCTGCCGGCGCGGTGAAGTGGATGCCGCCGGCGCCATGACGACGATGTCGACGCGCCGGTTACGCGCGCGGTTGGCGGGGCTGTCGTTGGGCGCCACCGGTTCGGTGTCGGCGCGGCCTTCGCTCGAAAAGCGGGCGGCGGCGCCGGCGCGCTGCGCCAGCAGCGCCGCGACCGTGCGTGCGCGCGCCTTCGACAGGTCGAAGTTGGACGGCAGCCGCGCCGACAGCGAGGGCCGGGTGTTGTCGGTATGGCCGATCACCACCACCCTGCCGGGCTGGGTGCGCAACACGTCGCCGATGCGCTCCAGCACCGGCAGCAGGCGGCCCGACACTTCGTCGCTGCCCGGGGCGAAGCCGCCGTCGCCGCGCAGGGTCAGCACCGCGCGCTCGGCGCTGCCGCTCACGCTGACCTGGCCGGCGGCGATCTCCAGCGCCAGCGCGCCCGCCAGCGGCGTCGGGCCGGGCGCCGGCGCTGGCGCGGCCACCACGCGCGCCGGCGGCGCCGCGCGCAGCGCCGCCATGCGGGCATACACCGGATCGGACGCGCGGTTGAGCAGCGCGCCATAGGTGAGCTGCAGCAGCAGCAAGACCACGCCGGCGCACACCGCCATCACCCACGGCGGCCAGATCAGCATGCGCGGCTGCGCCCGTTCGTGCCCGCGCCAATGCGGCGACAGGTCGTGCTCGCGCGGGCCGCGCTGCTGGTTGATCAGCGCCAGCAGGCGCTCGCGCAGCAGCGCCAGCTGCTCGTGGCCGCGCTCCAGCACCCGGTAGCGCCCCTCCAGGCCCAGCGCCAGGCACAGGTACATCAGTTCCAGCGCGTCCAGGTAGCGCTGCGGATCGGCGCTCAGCCGCTGCAGGACCAGGAAGAATTTCTCGCCGCCCCAGGCCTCGTTGTGAAACTCCACCAGCAGGCTGCGCCGGCCCCACACCCCGCCGCCCCAGGGCGTGCTCGAGATGGTCTCGTCGACCAGGGTGCACAGCGCATAGCGCGCGGCGGCGATGGTCTCGGCGTCGATGCGGGCGTCGCGGGCCTCGCTTTCGAAACGGCGCAGCGCCTCGCTCAACTGGGCGTGCAGGGCCGCCAGGTCGGGCACGCGCGCCAGGGTGCGCAGCGGCACAACGAGGTCCAGCAGCGGCGCGGCGGCGCGCGCCAGCGGATTCAGGCCGACGCCGGGCGGCGCCGGCGGGAGCGGCCGGCTTGCCGCCACCACGGCAGGCGCAGGGACGGCTGCAGGCGTGGACTGGGGCTGCGGCGGCCGGCGGCCCGGCCGCGGGACCAGCAGGGTGCGGTCCGGGTCCTGCCCGGCGTCTTGGTATTCGTGTGGATTCATGTCAGGAAGCCTGGTTGCGGATCGCCCAGAACTGCATCTGCAATCCCGGGAAGCTGCCTGCGATATGCATGGCGAAGCCGGCGGAATTGGACAACTGCTGCCAGTAGTCGCTGCCGCGGTCGAGTTCGAAATAGGTGTAGCCGGCCAGGTAGGGCAGCTGGCGCGGCGCGACCGGCAGCGGACGCAGCGCGATGCCGGGCAGCTGCAGGTTGACCAGGTCGCGGATGGTCTCCACAGAGCCGATCTTGACCTGCGGCGGGAAGCTGCCGCGCACCAGCTCCGGCGCCAGCTGCGCCTGCACCGCGAGGATGAAGGTGGCCGCGTGCAGCAGCGTGCGGTCGGGCACGACCGCCACCCGGATGCCGAACTGGCGCTCTTCGAGCGGGATCTGCACCGCGTGCGGGTCCATCACCGCCGACAGCGAGCGGCGCAGGTCAAGCATGAGGGGCGCGAAGCTGGCGTCCAGCGCATCGTGGCGGTAGACCGGATACGGGCCTGGACGCTTGTCGGCGCGGGTGAAGGTGGCCAGCTCGCCGGCCAGGCGCACCAGCTCGCGGTACAGCGCTTCCGGATGCAGGCCGCTCATGCCGGCCAGGTGCGCCACCAGCGGCTGGCTGCGGTTGAGCAGCTGAAGCAGCAGG
Source organism: Massilia sp. UBA2604 (assembly GCA_002339265.1). Lineage (GTDB taxonomy): Bacteria > Pseudomonadota > Gammaproteobacteria > Burkholderiales > Burkholderiaceae_D > Telluria. The sequence continues at coordinate 119,533 of DDKG01000075.1, forward strand.
AAGTCGGCGATGTCGGCGGCGCCGGCGCCGGCCGGCTGGGCCAGGCGCGCGGCCAGGGCTTCGCCGCGCTGGTGCAAGAGGCCAAGGAGTTCGTCGAGGAAGCCCTTCAACACCGGCGCCGCGCGCACGTCGAGCGCCGGCGGACAATAGGCCGCATCGAGCACGACTTGGTTGTCGGCGCGCCGTTCGATGACCCGCGCCACGCCCAGCGTGACCCAGGCGTCGGCCACCTCGCTCGCCAGCGCCAGGCGCAGGCGCAGCTTGCCGACCGTTATCTGGGCGCTGCTGTCCAGGCCATTGCTGTCCCAGACTTCAACTTCGGCGCTGCGGTGACGGGCGAAATTGTCCAGCCCGTGACTGTCGTCGACCTCGGGCACGCCATGGCGCCGCACGGGCAGCGCCAGCACGATCGTGACGTCGCGCGCGTCCGGCGGGATGTCGATCGGCAGCGGCAATTCGTCCTCGCCTGGCGCCCCGACCGGGGTGCCGTCGGGCAGCACGCCGCTGAAGGCCGTCAGCGCCAGCTTGCCCAGCGCCAGCGCCTGCTCGTCGATCTCGAGCCGCGACACGCCCCAGGCATAGGGCCGCAGCGCGCCGACGCGCGCCTCGAGCTGGGTCGCCAGGTAACGGTCATGCTGCTGGAGATGCTGGGGCTGGAGCAGCATCCCCTCGGACCACACTACTTTGCTTTGCCACGCCATGGATTTCTCAGGAATCGGGGTTGGGTGAAGGATGCCCGGCGCGCAGGCGCTCGACCTGCTGCGCGTAGGCGCTTGAAAACTTTTCGCCGAACAGGCGCTGCAGGTCTTCGTCGGCGTCGCGCGCCAGTTCGCCGTAGGAGTCGACCAGGCGATCCCACATGCGCGCCTTGCGGCTGGACGGCAGCAGCTTGTCGAAGCGTCCAGGCTCATGGAAGCGCCCCTCGATGCGCGCGGGGTCGAAGCGCTGCACGACGGCGTCCAGCGCGGCGCGCATGCCGGCGATCACGGCCAGTTCGTGGGCCTTGAGGTCGTCGAAGGCGCCCTGCACCGCCGCCTGCGGCGGCAGGTAGCCGGGCAGCGAAGCGCCGAGCATCTGCGTCAGCGCGCTGGCGGCGTCAGGGAAGAATTTCAACGGATTGTTGGCGCGCGGCGCGATCATCGTCATGTCGATATGGCTCTCGCGCTTGGTCAGCGCGCGCGCCACCAGCACGTCCATCGCGCCGGCCGTGAGGCCGTGCAACAGCTCGCCAGCCAGCCGCGCCAGGTCTTCCGGCGCATGGCTGGTGCGCAGCTGCGGCAGGCCCATTCCGTCGAGCAGGGCTTGCAGCACGGCGTTCCCGGCGGTCGGGGGCGTCGGCGCGGGTGGCTGTACGGGAAGCGGCGCGGTAGACGGCGCGGGAGGCGGCGCGGTCCTCTGCAAGTCCGCCAGCGGATCGTAGTCGGCCGGGATGGCGGACAACACCGGCGGTGGCGCGAACGCCTGCCGTTCCGGCGGCGCATGGTCGTGCTGGGCGGCGGGCCAGGCGCCATGCGCGGCCTTCCCTGCGCCGCCGGACAGGCCCAGGCCCAGTGGATCGTCGCCGCCCGCGGCAGCGGCGCCATCCAGGATGCGGGCGCCGGCCAGGCTGTCCGGCGGGCCGGGGTCGACCGCCGCCGCCGGCCACGCCGGCGCGAGATCGGGTATCGGAGCCGGTGCGGGAGCGGGTGCGGGCGCGGGCGCCATCATCGTGGCGTCGTCCGCGACCTGCGCCGCGGACGGCCCTTCCAGCACCGCCTGCAACACATAGTCGCCAACCACGATACGGTCGCCATCGCCCAGCGCGACCTCGGAGCCGGCGCCCAGCGGACGGTCGTTGACGATGCTCGGGTTGCTGCCCGCATCGGTCAGGTAGTAGCGGCCTTCGCGCAGCGTCACGCTGGCATGGCTGCGCGAGACGTACTTGTCCGGATCTTCCAGCACCAGCCGGTTGCCCGGGGCCCGCCCGACCATGCCGCCTTCGGCATCGAACTCGGCCTGGAGCGGTTCAGGCGGCGGCTGGTCGCGGTAGCTCAGCACATGCAATCGCAGTTTCATGTCGTTTCCCTGGTTTTTTCAGCATCGGCGTTCCACATGGCCGACAGGCGGCCGACGGGGGACCGCACAAGAGACTTACGCGGGGAATGGTGGGTTGGACGCAGCGTCCGCCGCACACGCGGATCAGCTTTTCCCGTCGTCGGCTTCACGCGGCGCGAGCGGCGGCGCGCCGGGCCGGATCGTGGCGGCCAGCACCGCGGCGTTGACCGCGGTGGACGCCGACGGCATCGGCAGCGGCATCGTCGAGCCGACGATCACCGCCGGCCCGACGCTGAGAAACGCGGCGCCGGCCTTCAGCGTGATATTGGCGCCGGCCTCGATGACGACGTTCATGCCGGCCTTGATGTGCACGGTCTGGCCAGCATACAGCGCCGACTTCATGCCGCCTTCGACCACCATGTTCAGGGCCGCTTCCTGCGTCGCCGAGCCGCCGGACTCCTCGCGGCGGTCGCCTTTGACCTTGAGGTGGCGGTCGCCGTCGACCTGGGTGAAGCTGTCCTTGGCGACCATGGTGTGATGCTCGCCGCCGATCCAGGCCAGCGTGTCGCGGCGCACGCGCTGCTCCAGGTCGCGCGCCGCGTGCATATAGAACTGTTCGGCGCCTTTCCTGTCCTCGAAGCGCAGTTCGTTGTAGGCGCCGCCGCCTTTCGAGCTATTGGACTTGATGGTCGACCGGGTCTGCCCCGCCGGCAGCGCATATGGCGGCATGGCGTCGCCGTTGTAGACGCAGCCCGTCACCAGCGGCCGGTCCGGATCGCCCTCGAGGAAGCTGACCACCACTTCCATGCCGACGCGCGGCACGAACTGCATCCCCCAGCCCTTGCCGGCCCAGCCCTGCTGCACCCGCACCCAGCACGAGCTGGTCTCGTCGGCCTTGCCGTCGCGGTCCCAGTGGAATTGCACCTTGATGCGGCCATACTGGTCGGTCCAGATCTCTTCGCCGCTCTTGCCCACCACCATGGCCGTCTGCGGCCCCTGCACCACCGGCTTCCTCGCGAACGCCGGGGCGCGGTAGCTGTGCTCCTTGCCGATCGCCTCGAACACGCAGCGAAAGTCCATGCCCTCGTTTGACCCGTCGGTGCGGTAGTCGTTGCCGGTGACCTCAAGCTGCGCTCCCGTGATCAGGAAGGCCCGATTCTGGTCGCTGCGCGGATGCTCGGCCAGGGTGAACAGCGCACCGACCGTCAGGCCGCGCGCATTGCCCGCCGCCTCGATGCGCTCACCCTGGCCATGCAGGGCCTCGATGCGCGCACGCGCAAAGCCGTTGCCGACGCCCGGCGCCAGGTAACGGCCCGGATAGTCGTAGTGCTCGTAGCGCCGCTGGTCGAACGGCGCCGGAATATTCGCCTTGACCATCAGCGCGCCGCTGGTGCTGGCCGAGGCTTTTTCGAAATCGAAGTCGTTGAGCGTGACGACACTGGGCTGGATCTCGCCGCCGGGGGCGAAGCGGGTCACGGCTTCCTTGAGCGGATCGCGGCCCTGCTCCTCGTCGCGGAACAGGATGGTGGCGTAGCCGCCCACGGTCTGGTGCGCGCCATAACCATCGGCCAGCACCATCGTATGCGCGCCGTCCTGGTGCGTGAAGTAGAAGTAGATGCCCTCTTCTTCCAGCAGGCGGCAGACGAAATCGAAGTCGCTTTCGCGGTACTGCACGCAGTAGGTGCGCGGCGCCGGCGTGTTCGACAGCAGGCCGTCCTTCAGCGACACCAGGCCACCGTAGTCGGCCACCACCGCCTTGACGATGTCGAGCGCGCTCTTGTCCTGGAAGATGCGGCAATTGGTGGCGCGCGTGAGCAGCCACAGGGCCGGATGCACCACCGCCTGATAGGACGGCTTGTCGTCGCGCCAGCCCTGGTAGGAGAACCGGGTGACGATGCCATGGAAGTGGCGCTGGCCGCCTTCGGGCAGGTCGATGCTGACCGTGAGGTCGGTGCCCAGGACATCGGCGATGCGGATGTCGCCGCGTTCGGAGGCCAGCTCGAGGCGGAACTCGGACAGGCGGCCCAGCGCTTCGCTGCAGTGCATGCGCTTGAACAGAAGAACGTCGGCGCCGAGGGCGGTCTCGACGGAGACCTCACGCTGGACTTGGGCTGGCAGGATTGACATGGCGTTGGTGTTGGGGACGGGACTAGTTCGACTCGCGGTACGGGCACGACCAGGTGGTTGCCCGATCATGTACGCCTCGATAGATACGCCAGATGCCCGGCCCCGGATGCACGGCGCCGACTAGCCATGTCGCCTGCCTTGCATTGCCGGGGCTGCACCACGCTGCTCTGGTTTAGCGGTGATAGGTGCTGATACTGTTACCTACCGCGCCAGCGACAGCGCCGCCCGCCGACAGATCCTCCCAATAACATACATAAGGCTTGAAGCTGCCAAAGGAGAATGTTTCCCCGTCATTCATTACTCTGCACATTTTTTGGTACAAGGTCTTGAACCGGATGGACTCGCTCAAGACAAAGGTCATCATGCCGAACGCCGCCTTTTCAGTATCTAGGACACTTCCACCTTGATAAGAGGCAAGTACCCGTATAGCCTGCTCAATACTCTGGCGGCTACGCTGACTCGTCGCGATCGAAGCACTTTCATCCCGCAAGATTGAGATGCAATTTGCCTTGGTATAGTGGCTTCCAATCGCCAGCGTTTGCGCGCCGCTCATTGGAAAATCCTTGAACCGATACTCTGTGCCAGCGGAATTCTTGAATCCAAGAATGTACAAGTTGGATTCTTTCAAGACGAGCGTTACCTTCCCGTCCGCCAGGCCTCCATCAAAACTGAGTGTCACATCATGCGTTGCCGAAGAATCCGCGTTGACCACGCGCTTCTGGCCGTCAAGCGCGGTGATTCGACCAATCAACGCCTTCATCATGCCGGAATACTTGTCCAGCTCGATCGTAAAATTCGCCATATCATCCTCATAATCCGAGCTACCGGTGCCGCCGGCTTGCTAGCCCAAACAAATCGCCAACAGGCGCCTGATCAGCCGCGTCCGGTAAACGACGCGTCCCCATTCACTCTGACGACGATTCCCAGCTGTTGCTGCAGATGCTCCCGCGCGTCTTCCAGGAACTCCGCGGCCATCATCTTGAGCTTCGCGTTCGTGTAACCCTTCAGTTCCATCAGAAAGGCGAGCAGATCGCCGCCGGAGATGTCTTCACCTGTAGGCATTTCGTTCGCCAACGCTGTCACCAGGGCCACGATATTTTCTGGGCGCCCCCAGGGAGTATTCGGTCCGATATGAATCGATTCGCCGCTTGTCAGAATCGATGGTCCTGATCGATCGATCCTCGTCTGAATCTTGCTACGCCGAATAGTTAGATGAAACTCCTGAAAGGCAACCTGAAAATCCTTGCTCGACTTTTTGAGCGCACCGCAACTCGCCTTGAAATTGAGATGCGCGGAGATCAGGCCGTGGACGTCGTACGGAGCGACCTGCCAGCCCCCATTGGGTGATTTCCTACGAAGGAAAAGTTGTTCCGCCTTCGAAATGCAGTGGGATCCGGTACATCCGTTATTGACCTCATCCTTGCGTGGAAAAGAGAATCCCCGAAAAGACCATCCGGCGAACGCCTTTTCGAGCAAGGCTGAGTCGGACAAATTGATATAACTATCGTTAAGCATACAATCCTTCCTTGACAGGATGAATGAGAATTGCCGTGTGGTTACTGGTCGACATCTAATCGAACGAGTATGAGAATGCTGAATTTTTCACTTCGACCACCACCCGAGGTGCGACATTCCCTTCCATCATCCGATTGAGAAACTCCTGAGAAATATCCGGCAACATTGTGTTAGTCAGGATCGCGTCGATCATCCGCCCCCCTGATTCGCTCTCGGTACAGCGTGACACCACCAGGTCGACGACGTCCTCGCCATACGCGAACCGAATCCTGTAACGCTCCTCCACTCGCTGCTTGATGCGTTCCAACTGCAAGCTGACGATTTTTCGCAACATCTCGTTCGACAGCGGGTAATATGGAATCGTCAACAGCCGCCCCAGCAATGCCGGGGGAAATATCTGCAGCAGCTGCGCGCGTAAGGCGCCGGCCATGCGCTCCGAATCCGGCAACCGCTCCGGCACCTTGCACAGATGCGAGATCACCTCGGTTCCCGCGTTGGTGGTCAGGATGATCAAGGTATTCCTGAAGTCGATGTGACGCCCTTCCCCGTCTTCCATATAACCCTTGTCGAAGACCTGGAAGAACATCTCGTGCACGTCCGGATGCGCCTTCTCCACTTCGTCCAGCAGCACCACCGAATACGGCCGGCGGCGCACCGCCTCGGTCAACACCCCGCCCTCGCCATAGCCGACATAACCCGGCGGCGCCCCTTTCAGGGTCGACACCGTATGCGCCTCCTGGAATTCGCTCATATTGATCGTGATGAGGTTCTGCTCGCCGCCATACAGCGCCTCGGCCAGCGCCAGCGCGGTCTCGGTCTTGCCTACGCCTGACGTGCCTGCCAGCAGGAACACGCCGACCGGCTTGTTCGGGTTGTCCAGCCCCGCACGCGACGTCTGGACGCGCCGGGCGATCATTTCCATCGCATGGTCCTGGCCGATCACGCGCCGGCCCAGGATGGCGGCGATGTTCAGGATGGTCTCCATCTCGTTGCGCGCCATGCGGCCGACGGGGATGCCGGTCCAGTCGCCGACCACCGCCGCTACCGCCTGGTAATCCACGGTCGGCAAGATCAGGGGCGCTTCGCCCTGGAGCGCGGCCAGCTGCGCCTGCACCACCTTCAGCCGCTCTTTCAACAAACCGCGCCGGTCGTCATCCTGCGTCGCGGCACCGTCCACCGGCAGGCCGCCATCGCGCAGACGGGCGCGCAGCGCCAGCAACTCGTCGACCCGTTCGCGCTCTTCGGCCCAGCGCCCTTCGAGCGCGGCCAATCGCTCTTGCTCCAGGCCCAGCGCCGCCTCGGCCTCGTGGGCCCGAACGCCGACGTCAATACCGATCGCGCTTTCGCGCCGGATGATGCCCATCTCGATCTCCAGCGCCTCGATGCGCTTGCGGCTGTCGTCGACCTCCGCCGGTGTGGCGTGCAGGCTCACCGCCACGCGTGCGCAGGCGGTGTCGAGCAGGCTCACGGATTTATCGGGCAACTGACGCGCCGGGATGTAGCGGTGCGACAGCTTCACCGCAGCCTCCAGCGCCTCGTCCAGGATCTGCACCCCGTGGTGCTGTTCCATGGTCGACGCTACGCCGCGCATCATGCGGATCGCCCGCTCCTCGTCCGGTTCGTCGACCTGGATGCTCTGGAAGCGGCGTGTGAGCGCCGGGTCCTTCTCGATGTGCTTCTTGTACTCGGCGAAGGTGGTGGCGCCGATGGTGCGCAGGGTGCCGCGCGCCAGCGCCGGCTTGAGCAGATTGGCGGCGTCGCCGATGCCGGCCGCGCCACCGGCGCCGACCAGGGTGTGGGTCTCGTCGATGAACAGGATCACCGGCTTCTCGCTGGCCTGCACGTCGTCGATCACCGCGCGCAGGCGCTGCTCGAATTCTCCTTTCATGCTGGCGCCGGCTTGCAAGAGGCCGACGTCGAGCGCCAGCAGCCGCACTTCCTTCAGGCTTGGCGGTACGTCGCCGCGCGCGATGCGCTGGGCGAAGCCCTCGACCACGGCGGTCTTGCCGACGCCGGCCTCGCCGATCATGATGGGGTTGTTCTGGCGCCGCCGCATCAGGATGTCGACCATCTGGCGAATCTCGTCGTCACGTCCGACGATCGGGTCCATCTTGCCGCTCCTGGCCTGTTCGGTCAGGTCGGTGGTGAAGCGCTGCAGCGCTTCCTGCCTGCCCATCTGGGCCGGCGCAATCGCGCCCGATTCCTCGCCCGGTGCGGCCGACGCCTGGAAGCCGTCGCTGGCGCCGAGCCTCGCCTCCGGCGACTCCTTCAACAGTGCCGGGAAGCGCTCCGACAGATCCTCGGCCTTGATCCGCTCGAACTGGCGGCTGACCGCATACAGCGCATTGCGCAGGTTTGCCGTCTTGAGCATGCCGAATAGCAGGTGGCCGCTGCGCACCTGGGATTCGCCGAACATCAGCGTGGCGTACACCCACGCGCGCTCGACCGTCTCTTCCAGCTGCGACGACAGGTCGGTGACGGACGTCGCGCCGCGCGGCAGGCGGTCCAGCGCAGCCATCAGGTCGCGCGCCAGCACGGCCGCATCGAGTTCGTAGTGGCGCGCCAGGCGGTGCAGGTCGGAATCCTGCAACTGCAGGATCTGGTGCAGCCAGTGCACCATCTCGACATAGGGATTGGCGCGCAGCTTGCAGAACACCGTGCTGCCTTCGATCGCGCGGTAGCACAGCGCGTTGAGTTTTCCAAACAAAGCGACACGAGATATCTCGGCCATGGTCGGTTCTTTCGTATGGTCAGCCCGCGTGGGCTGCCGGGTTGATCAAGAGGTCATCGGCGTCGCGCGCGGCCGGGCCGCTGGCGAGCCAGGTGGTCCAGCCCAGCTGCCTGCCGCCCAGCGCCAGGCGCGGCACCTGTTCGCGCGCCAGCACCAGCCGCAGGTCCCAGTCCAGCGCCATGCCGGCGTAGCCGTTGACCCAGGCGACCAGGCGGCGCAGGCTGGCGCCGCCCGGCAGCAGGCGCTGGTAGTCGGCATAGTCGAGCGGGCCGATCACGAGGCGGAACTTGTGCTGGCGGTCCCAGACACGGGTGCCGATCACGGTCGAGATGCCGAGGCGGTTGCCGCGGTCCTGCGTGCCCATCCGGGTCTGGCCCTCGGGCGGGATCGCCATCCAGTGGCCGACGAACTGCTCGAGTGCGACCGGCGCCCTGAAATAGGCGCGCAGGATCGCCACCAGCCCCGCCGCCGGGCGGCGCCCGTTCGCCATCAGGCCGGCGAAATGCAGCTTGGCGAAGTCGCCGATCTCGTCGCGCCCGCGCAGCGCCGGCGTGCCGATGCCGAACAGGCTGCCGACGTAGTCGCCGAAACGGTCGCTGCCTGGCCGGTCGAGGCTGATGGCCGGATCGGCGCTGGCGCGGGCGCGGTAGAACAGCGACACTATCCGGTGGTGGAAGACGTCGAGGAAGGCGACCAGGGTGGCGTCGCCGTGGTTTCGCATCCGTTCGCGCGCATATTCGGTCAGGTGCAGCGGCAGCGGCCCATTGGGACCGAGCAGCCCCGTGAAATTCACCGTCAGGCGCGCGGGCCGTCCATTCGATGCCGACTTCACCCCGGCCAGCGCCCCCGGCTCGAAACCCAGCGACGGGTCTTGCCCGAAGCGCACCGCGTCGTCGCGCGGACGCAGCGCGGCGCCGATGCGCGGCCGCTCCGGATGGGCGTTCTCCAGCAGGCGCAGGGCCTGGTAGAAATCCATGCCGGCGCCGGCCTCTTCGATACGGCGCGCCACGTCTACAGGATCGCGCATGCGCCTCCCCTCGCCGGCCAGCGCATGATCTCGCCGCGGCCGACGGTGCGGACCACGGTTTCGGTAAATGCATTGATGGACACATATTGGGCAAAGAAATGGCTCAGCACCGCGCCCAGCACGAAGGCGCCGGCGCCCTCGAACGCGGCGTCGTCCATGGTGACGGTGATTTCCAGACCGCGCCCGAAGGCGATCGGGCCGGGCGCCGGCAAGCGCCGCGTGATTCTGCGCGCCGCCACCGAGCGCACGCCCTCGACCTGGCGCTGGCTGGCGCTGTCGAGCGGGTGGCAGTACAGCGCCAGCAGCTCGCGCAGCGCGCGCGCGCCCTGCTCCCGGTCGGTGTCGACCAGCGACAGGTAGTTGAGCGACAGCTGGTTGATCAGGCGCCAGGCATTGCCGCCCTCGGCGAACGAGGGAAATGGCTGGCTCGGTCCGCCCAGCACGCGCACCGCCCGCACCGGGCCGCCCTGCTCCAGGATGAAATCGGTCTTGCCCACGCCCAGCGGCATCGACAGCGGCAGGTCGCGGTTGGTGCACCACAGGACCAGGCCAAGCTGGCGCAGGTCGTGCCGGTATGGCGCTTCGCGCGCGTCGACCAGCGAGACATAGGTTTCGCTGCCGACATAGGACGAGTGCGGCCCACGCTGGCGCTGGCGCTGCGACAGCAGGCGCGGCTCGCGCCGGATCTGGTAATAGGCCTGTTCCGGGACGCTCGCGGCGCCCAGGTCGCGTGCGCTGTACATTGGCTGGAACGCCTGTTCGGCGTCGGCGCCGCTACCGTAGCCCGTCACGCTCTCGACCCGGTGCACCTCGAAATCCATCGGACGGGTGCGGTCGGCCAGCACGTGGTACTCGGCGCGGTCAAGGGCCAGGTCGATGCGGTCGGCGCGGCGCTGGAACAGGTTGACGGCCGGGGTGCAGTTGAGCGCGATATTGCTGGCATCGAGCACCTGTTCCAGGCGCGCGTCGCCCTGGGCCAGCAGCACCACGATCTCGATCTCCTGCTCGCCGCACGCCCGTATCGCCGGGCCCAGGCCGGACAGCTCGACGAACAGGAAGCGCTGGGCGAAGGCGAAGTACTCCTGCAGCAGGCGATAGCCCTGGAAGCTGCGCTGGCCGCTGGGCAGCAGCGCGTCGTCCTCGCCGAAGCCGCGCGGCTGCAGCGCGGTCTTCGGCAGCGTCCAGTGGCGGCCCGGACGGCTGCCCGGCAGCACCAGCACGCCTTCGACCGCGCCCAGCAACTTCTCGTAGATCCGGCCCGGCAGCTCGTCGCCGCCGCGCAGGTGCAGCGCCAGCCGATCCAGGGCGAGTGCGCTGAATGGGGCGTCGTTGGTGGTGCGCAGGCGCAGGCGCAGGCCGGCCCGCACGTTTTGAGGCAGGCGCGCATCGACGCCTTCGATGCTGCCCGCATGCGTGAAGAAGCGCGCCGCCACCAGCTCGATCGGCCACAGCGTGAGCTCGTGCGCGCTGCGGTATTCGCAGGCGCTGGCGTCATCCTTGCCCAGCACGCTGCGCAGCGCCGCGCCGCGCGCCACGCGGTAGCCGGCGTCCAGCGCCGGATCGGCGAGGTCCGGCTGCAGCTGCACGATCGCCATCGACGGCGTCGGCGCCAGGTAGTGCGGATAGACCAGCTCCGCCAGGTGCTGGGTAAAGCGGGGGAACTCGGCGTCGATCTTCAGCTGCACGCGCGCCGCCATGAAGGCGAAGCCCTCCAGCAGGCGCTCGACGTAAGGGTCGGCGCACTCGAAGCCCTCCAGGCCCAGGCGGCCGGCAATCTTGGGATACTCGGCCGCGAACTCGCCGCCCATCTCGCGCAGGTGCTGCAGTTCCTGGCTGTAGTAGCGCAGCAGGCGTGGATTGCTCATGGTCGCGCGGCGCCGCTGTCGAACAGGCTGAGCTGGCCCAGGTCGAGGTCGAGCTCAGTCTTGAGGTAGAGGCGCTCGGGGTAAGGCTGGGCCCACAGGTCGGCCTCGATCTCGAACACGATCTTGCTGATCGCGCCTTGCGCGGCCATGGCCTTCACCGATACCGAGGAGCGGATCAGGCGCGGCTCGAAATCCCATATGGCCTGGCGGATCGCGCGTTCGAGGTCGGCCCTTTCCATATTCGCCAGCGACACGCCCGAGATGGCCGGCAGGCCGTAATTGAGCACCGATTCCGCCAGGTGCGGCAGTCGAGGCAGGCCGCCTGCCGCCTGCAGATTGGTGGTATTGAGCAGCCAGGCGAGGTCGCGCAGCACGCCGTCACGCAAGCCGCGATCGGACAGGACGCGGCGCTCGCGCGCCTCGACCGTCTTGTCGGGTTCGTGGTCGGTGAGGCGGTCCAGCAGCGAAGGCTGCAGACGCTCGCGCGGTGCCAGTTCAGCCATTTTCGCTTATGCCGCGGCGTTGCCGGCGATGTCGTAGGCGAAGGTCTTGTCGCCGGCGACGGTGCCCTTGGCGTTCTGCGGGGTGTAGGCGAAGTTCACCTTGGCGAAATTCAGCGTGACGTTCTCGGTGAGGCGGTCCTCGCCACCGCTGCCGCCCGTGGAAATCGAGGTCACCAGCACCTGCTCCATCGTGATCAGGATGTATTTTTTCTGGCCTTCGCCGGCCTTGCGCACCATCAGCTCGGCCTTGTCGATGTGGGTGCCCTTGGCCAGCGCGGTCATCAGCGCATTGGTCGAACTGTCGACGTACTTGGTGAACGACAGGTCCTGGAAGCTGGCCTTGCCGGAGCCGCCGCCGCCGCCCATGTGGGTGGTGCCGGACTGGCTCATGCCCCAGCTCCATGCGAGCACGTCGACGTCGCCCTTCGGTCCCTGCTCCTTGTCGATCGACTCGCCCTTGATCGTGCCGCCCAAATTGATGAACATATCCACTGCCATGTCGCTTCTCCTGTGAGGCCGGCGCACGGGGCGCCGGCGGGGTTGAATTCATGATTGGCGCGGGCACTCGAGCCCGCGCGGACGGTGCAGGCCTCAGGTTTTGGCCGAAGGCAGCCTGGAGACCAGGCGCAGCGACACCGTCAGGCCTTCGAGCTGGTAATGCGGGCGCAGGAAGAACTGGGCGTTGTAGTAGCCCGGGTTGCCCTCGACTTCCTGCAGCGCCACTTCGGCGGCGGCCAGCGGCTTCCTGGCCTTGGTGGCTTCGCTGGAAGTGGCGGGATCGCCGTCCACGTACTGCATGATCCAGCGCGTCAGCCAGCGCTCCATGTCGTCGCGTTCCTTGAACGAACCGATCTTGTCGCGCACGATGCACTTGAGGTAGTGGGCGAAGCGGCAGGTCGCGAACAGGTAAGGCAGGCGCGCGGCGAGATTGGCGTTGGCGGTGGCGTCCGGGTCGTCGTACTCGGCCGGCTTGTGCATCGACTGCGCGCCGATGAAGGCGGCCAGGTCGCTGTTCTTCTTGTGCACCAGCGGCATGAAACCGTTCTTGGCCAATTCTGCCTCGCGCCGGTCGCTGATCGCGATCTCGGTCGGGCACGTCATGTCGACGCCGCCGTCGTCGGTCGGGAAGGTATACACCGGCAGGTTCTCGACCGCGCCGCCCGATTCGATGCCGCGGATCTGCGAGCACCAGCCATAGCGCTTGAACGAGCGGTTGATGTTCACCGCCATCGCATAGGCCGCGTTGGCCCAGGTGAAGTCGCGCGCGCCCGGGGCATGGGTGGTCTCTTCGAAATCGAATTCCTCGACCGGGTTGGTCTTGGCGCCGTAGGGCGCGCGCGCCAGGAAGCGCGGCATCGCCAGGCCCACGTAGCGCGAGTCCTCGGATTCGCGGAAAGAGCGCCAGGCGGCGTGCTCCGGCGTCTGGAACAGCTTGGTGAGATCGCGCGGATTGGCCAGCTCCTGCCACGAGTCCATCAGCATCACGCTCGGGTCGGCGGCGCTGATCAAGGGCGCATGGGCGGCGGCCGACACCTGCGCCATCTGGGTGAGCAGCTCGACGTCGGGCGCGCTGTTGCCGAAGTAGTAGTCGGCCACGAAGGCGCCATACGGCTCGCCGCCGAACTGGCCGTATTCTTCTTCGTACAGCTTCTTGAACACCGGGCTCTGGTCCCAGGCCACGCCCTTGTACTTGCGCAGCGTCTTGTGCAGCTCGTTCTTCGAGATGTTCATCACCCGGATCTTGAGCATCTCGTCGGTCTCGGTATTGCTGACCAGGTGGTGCAGGCCGCGCCAGGCGCTTTCCACCGCCTGGAACTTACTGTCATGCAGGATGTGGTTGATCTGTTCGGTGAGCTTGCGGTCGATGCCGGCGATCAGGCCTTCGATCGTGGCCAGCACGTCGCCGCCGACGGTCGTGGCGTCCTGCAAGGCCTGCTGGGCCAGCGTGCGCACGGCATTCTCGACCGCATCGCGCGCCTTGTCGGTGCGCGGCTTGAACTCCTGCTGCAGCAGGCTCGCGAAGTCGCTCGCGGCAAGCGTGCCCTCGAGCGTGGGCTGGTGCAGTTCCTGGGTTGGGTTGGCCATCGTTTATCCTTGCTGCGGTTGGTCGGCATCGGCTGCAGCAGCGTCGTCCGGCTTCGGCGCGGCGGCCAGCGCCTGCATCAGGGCCGGATCGGCCATCAGCTTCGCCATCAGTTCCTCGGCGCCGGTCTTGCCGTCCATATAGGTCATCAGGTTGACCAGCTGGCTGCGCGCTTCCAGCATGGTGCGCAGCGAATCGACCTTGCGCGCGATGGCGCCGGGCGTGAAGTCGTCCAGGCTCTCGAAGGTCATCTCGATCGCCAGATTGCCTTCGCCGGTGAGCGTATTCGGCACCGTCGTCACCACGCGCGGCTTCATCGACTTGAGGCGGTCGTCGAAGTTGTCGACGTCGATCTCCAGGAATTTGCGCTCGGCCACCGGCGGCAGCGCTTCGGCCGGCGTGCCCGACAGGTCGGAAAACACACCCATCACGAAGGGCAGCTGCACCTTCTTCTCGGCGCCGTAGACTTCGACGTCGTACTCGATCTGCACCCGCGGCGCACGGTTGCGCGCGATGAACTTCTGACTGCTTTCTTTAGCCACGATAAGACTCCATTCAAATGTGGGACATTTCCAGCGGCGCCGCGGCGCCTGGTGATCGGGATGGCCGCATCGTGCAGGGCGGCCCCCTTGTTCTATGAATCGCGCCGGATGCCGCTGATCTGCGTCAGCTGGTTCAGTCCATCCGGGGCGAGCTCCTCCAGCAACTCGGTAAAACTCATGTCGACCAGTCCCCTGGCCCGCTGCAGCAGCAAGGGCACCGGGCTCGATGGCTCGGCGCGCGCATACCATGCACACAGACGGTCCAGCAGGCGCACCACGTCGGCACGGTCCGCGATCTCGCCTTCGCGCAGTGGCGGCGGCGGCGCGCTGCCCCCAGCCACCGTCTGCGCCTGGCCCTGTATGTCGGCCATGACGGCCGTAACCACCAGGTGCGGACGCACCTGTCCCGCTGCGCGCACCAACAGCGCCGACAAAGGCGCGAGGTCGATGCCGGTACCCGCCGCCAGGCGATCCCCCAGCGTCGCGTCGATCGCCTGCACACTGTCGTGGGCCGCGTCGAGCGCCGCGCAGGTGGCGGCGAGTTGGTCCTGCTGCGCCGCGTTGAAGGCAGCCAGGATCGTCGCCGGGGCCACTCCGGAGGCGTCACCCGCGCCATCGTGCTCGGCGGCCTCGATATCGCGCAGGCTGAACACGCCGATGGCGCGCACCTCGACCAGCGGCATGTCGCGCAGCTGGCGCAGCATGCCGCCCGCCTCCACCAGCGCCGCCAGGGTGTTCAGGCGCAGGGTCGGATCGTTGTCGTCGTCGGCATCGAGCTGCGGATGCAGGCTGTCCCACTGCGTTGCCAGGAGCGCCGCCAGCAGCGACAGGCCCGCAGCGAGACCCGGGGCGCCCTCCATTCCCAGCAAGGCGCGGGTGAGGCCGACGGCCACGCGCAGGTCGCGCGTGCGCGCCATGAGCTCCAGCGCCAGCGCGCGCGCCGTCTTCCAGTCGGGACCCGTGGCCGGCGTGATCGTGCTGCCGTACTGGACTTCGGGCTTGCCGTTCAGCGCGGCCTCGAGCGCCAGGAATTGCGGGTCGTATTCCAGGTTCTCGCCGCAAGGCAGCAGGTCGTCGAGCGGCGCGGCCAGGTCGGCGATGGAGGTCGATAGCAGGTCGTTCATGGCGCTTCCATTGATGGGGACGAGGCGGCAACGTCATCACATCCCCTCGCTCGTCGTTCAGGAAGACTTACGCAGGGTCCGGCCGGCTGGACGCGCCCGCCGCGATATTTTTTGCATCGATGTGCGCGCCCGCGGCGTCGAAGCGCGCCAGCAGCACCGTGACGTTGTCGCGGCTGGCGTGGCGCCGGCTCAGCGCGAGCAGGCCCGCGCAGGCCGCGTGCAGCTCATCCTCACGGTGCAGCAAGTCCGCGATCTCGGCATGCGGCACCCAGCCATGCAGGCCATCGCTGCACAGCAGCAGCAGGTCGCCCGCACGCACCTCGTGGCAGTCGAAGTCGGGCGCCACGGCAGGCGCCGGGCCGATCGCCTGCAGCAGCAGGTTACGCGGCGGCAGCTCGCCGGGCGCGCCCGATTCCAGCGCCAGCTGGTAGGCGGTCTGGTCGCGTGTCAGCTGGACCAGCAGGCCGTCGCGATAGCGGTACAAGCGGCTGTCGCCGACGTGGAACGAGAGCACGGCGCCCAGCGCCGGCAGGAACTGCAGGCCGGTCAGGGTGCTGCCCATGCCGTCGCCGTCGGCATGGCCTTGCGCGCGGTTCTCCTGGTACAACAGCGCATTGGCGCGGTCGACCGCGCGTCGCAGGCGCACGGCGCCGTTCCAGCGCAGGTCGAGGTCGGTGGCGTCGGGGTCGCCCGCCTCGCCATCGGAGGAAGGCAAGTCCTGGTGGTCGGCCAGGCTGCCGGCCAGCGCGGCCAGCGCGCCGCTGCTGGCGACCTCGCCCGACATATGGCCTCCCATGCCGTCGGCCACCGCAACCAGGCCGAGCGCCTCGTCGACCACGAAGCGGTCTTCGTTATGCGCGCGCACCTCGCCGGCCTCGCTCATGCCGCAGGCCCGCATGGCCAGGCGCGCGCTCACCAGAACCTGACGCATGGGCCGCTCAACACATACGGGCCGGTGGGCTGCAGCGCTGCGGGGTCTTTCTCGAAGCTCACCGCCAGCCGCGCCACCCCGGCAAACACGTCCTCGGCGGGCGCGCCGAGCGCAATCGGCGCGTTGGCCCCGATGACCACGTTCGTGACCGGCACCGGTGCGCCATGCGCGGGCAGCGCCCACAGGCGCGCCACCCGCCCGGGCGGAATCGCGAGCGGCGCCAGCAGCCTGATGGTCATCGTCTCGCCGCGCCGGTGCGAACCCACGGTCAGCCGGCTCTGGCCGGCTTCGTCGTGCAGGATGCCGACGTAGCTGGCGGGCAGCGCCGCCGACATATGGTGCATGCCGAACAGGTGCTCGTTGGTCGAGACGAAGGCGGTGGCCACCACGGCGCCGAGCGCGAAGCCGAGCGCCGGCTTGAACCACTTGCGCAGCCGGTCCAGGACGTGCGCGCGCTCGCCGGGCGTGGCGGAAGGCTGGATGCGTCCGGCAATCCGCGTCCACACCGCCGGGGGCGGCGCCACGGCGGGAATCGCGCCATACAGCGGCGCCAGGCGGTTGTGCCAGTCGGCCACCGCGCGCTGCACCACGCTCGAACCGGCATGCAGGCGCGCGAAGCGGCGCCGCGCGCCGGCGCCCATCGTCCCCAGCACGTAGGCGCCGGCCAGCTTGTCCAGCAGTTCGGGCCGTTCGTAGTTCACGATGCCCTCCCGGTTGCCGGCTGCTGCTGCGCTTCGATGCATTTCCTCAGTCGCTCGAGGCCGCGCCGCACCCAGGCCTTGGCGGTCCCCAGCGGCACCCGCAGGTGCTCGGCCAGTTCGGAATGCGACAGGCCGTCGTAGAACGCGAGCGCCAGCGACTGGCGCTGCGGCGCGTCCAGCAGCGCCACGCAGCGCTTGAGGACGAGCGCCTCGGTCGCGGCGCTGAACAGCTCGTGCGGATCGGCGTGCTCGGCGATCGCTTCCACCTGCCCTTCCGCGGCCGCATTCACGGAATCGGTGCTCTCCGTCTCGCGCTTGAACTTGCGCAGGTGGTCGAGCGCCTTGTTGCGCACCACGCTGATCAGCCAGGTCATGGGGGCCGACAGCGTGGCCGCATAGGTGCCGGCCTGCTGCCAGACGTTGATATAGGCTTCCTGCAGGATCTCCTCGGCGGCGGAGGCGGTGCGCAGGTAGCGCAGCGCCACCCCGTACAGGTGGGAACTGGTCAGGTCGTAGAGTTCCTTGAACGCCTGCTGGTCGCGCAGCGCGACTCGTGCGAGCAGGTCGACCAGGCGCTGGTTTTGCGGTGTGTGAATGAGCATGTGCGTGCTTGGGCCATAGGTTGACGTCGGGATGCGTCTAGCTACGTTGGAATCGCACACCTGGATGCGCTTTCGGCCCGTTTCAGACAAAGTGTCGCCGCTCGCGCGCGCGGCAATTTGTATTGACGGTCCGTAACGACACTTGTGCTTTTATTAGCTTATCCCTATCGAATAACCAAATGCGATAGCTTGGCATAAGGAGATACGATTGGCCGTGACTTTTGGTTTCCTGCACGATCCTGCTCATGAACCTGACACACGATCGACACAGTCACCTGGCGGGCCTGATCACCGCCGCGGCAACCGGAGACCACACGGCCTTCCGGGAATTGCACGCCCTGACCCACGACTACCTGTATCACACGGCCCTGCGGCTGTTGCGCCTGCCAAGCCTGGCGGAGGACGTGCTGCAGGACGCCTATCTGAGCATCTGGCTGCACGCCAAATCCTTCCGCCCCGGCCAGGCCAGTCCGATGACCTGGCTGATCGCGATCGTCAGGAACCGCGCCTTCAGCATCCTGCGCAGCAACCGCAACGGCATCGCCTCGCTGATGTCGGAAGAAGACCCGGCGCTGCTGGCCGAAGTGGAGCAAAGGGATGGCATCGACCTCGACCCCGGCGCCCAGGTCTTCGATGCGGTGGCGCGCATGCGCCTGGAACAGGCGATGGCGCGGCTGGAGCCGGCCCAGCGCCAGAGCATCGCGCTGGCCTTCGGCCAGGAATTGACGCATGCCGAGATCGCGCGCCATCTCGGGGTGCCGCTGGGCACGGCGAAGAGCTGGTTGCGGCGCGGCATGGAACGGCTGCGCGTGTGCCTGGAAGAACCGGCGGACGTCCAGCCGATCATGCTGTCGGCGACGCGTCGGCGCGCGCCGGTCGACCCGCATCCGATGCCGCGCCGGCGCAGCGCCAAGCCGCCAGTCAAGGGGCGGACGGGCGTGGACGTCAGGCGCCCCGCTGGTCCCACGCTCGGGGGCTGCCTTCCATGACTTCCTGCATCTGGGTGCGCAGCCACAGCAAGCCCGGATCGCCGTCGCTGCTCGGATGCCACGCCATGCACAGCGTATAGGTCAGGAAAGGGAAGGCCAGGTCGACCACCTCGACGCAGGAATGGTTGTAGGGTGCGATGAAGGCCGGCACGGTGCACACCAGGTCGCTCTGGCCGACGATCGCCGCCACGGCGCTGAAGTCGCGCACCGCCATCATCGTGTGGCGCGAATGACCGAGCCGGTACAACTGTTCGTCCATGAAGCCGTGCAGATTGCTGTCGCGCGCCACGTTCACGTGCTCGAGCTTGCAGTATTCGCCCAGCGTCACCTGGACATTGCCTCGCGGATGTCCCTTGCGCTGCACCATCACGTACGGCGTCGTCATCAGCTCGCGGCTCAGGAGGCCCGACGGCAGCAGGCAGGCCGTGCTGAAGCACAGGTCCACGTCGCCCTTCTCGAGCCGGCTCGCCAGGTCGCTGCCGTCGGGCGCGTCCAGGGTCAGGCGCAAGCCCCTGTTGCCCACCGCCTGCATGCGCTGCGCCAGGCCCGGCAGGATCACGGCGGCGCCGGTGTTGTTGGCGACGATATTGAAGGTGCGGGTCGCGCTCCCGGGATCGAATTCGTCGGTGTCGAAACGCACCGCCGCGTTCAGGCCCGCCAGCGCGGGCTGCAGCCGGCGGTGCAGCTTGAGCGCGAACGGCGACGGCGCCAGGCCGCGCCCGCTTTCGGCAGGCACCAGCAGCGGATCGTTGAACAGCTGGCGCAGGCGCGACAGCTGCGCCGACAGCGCCGGTTGGCTCACGTGCAGGCGCGCCGCGGCGCGCGTGACGTTGCACTCTTCGAGCAGGACGTTCAGGGACAGCAGCAGTGGCAGGTCGGCGCCGCGCAAGGACGGCGCGACGCGCGATAGGGATAGTGGCTTGTTCATGTGGTTGAGCTTTCTGGAAGTCCGCAGGAGGCCCTCGCGCCTCCTGCAAACGTTTTCATCAGGTTGACGTCATGTCGTTACACGGTCGGGATGGTGCCGCCGTCGATGACGAATTCGGCGCCGTGGACCGAGGCCGCCAGCGGCGACAATAAAAAGGCGACCAGCTCGGCGACTTCCTCGGGCTTGCCGGGGCGGCCGATCGGGATGCCGCCGAGCGAGTCCATCAGCCGTTCGCGGGCGGCCTCGATGCTGCCGCCGTCGTGCTTCGCCATGCGTTCGAGCAGCGCGTGGGCGGCGGTGGTCTCGATAAAGCCGGGGGCGACGGCATTGACGCGGATCCCGCGCGGCCCGAATTCATTGGCCAGCGACTTGCTGTAGCTGGCCAGGGCGGCCTTCGCCGCGGCGTAGGCGACCGTCGATTCGTACAGGGGCAGGCGGCGCTGGATCGATGTGATGTGCACGATGGCGCCAGCGCCCCGCTCCACCATCGGCGGCAGGAAGGCGCGGTCGACCCGCACCGCGCTCATCAGGTTGAGCTGGAGCGCGTCGTCCCACATGGCGTCGGTCAGGGCCAGCGCGCCCCCGCCCGGCGCCGACGAGCCGCCGACGTTATTGACCAAAAAGTCCAGGTGGCCGAACTCGTCCTGGACTGTGTCGACCAGGCGGCGCACGCCGTCGGTGCTGGCCAGGTCGGCTTCCACGTAGCGCACCAACGCCACGGGGTCCTGCGGCTGGTTGCGCGCCGGGGCGATCACGGTCGCGCCGCGCGCGGCCAGGGCGCGCACGATGGCTTCGCCCATGCCCTTGGTGCCGCCGGTGACCAGGGCCCGTTTGCCTTCGAATGCGTAGTTACCGATGGCGTTGCTCATGGCTTGACCTCCAGCGAAGCGATCCCGTCGGACTGCAGTGCGAAGTGGAAGGCGAGCGTGATCGGGCTGCCAGGGAAGTTGCCGCTCACTTCGGCGCGCACGGCGTAGCCGTCATCGGTGCCATCGATGCGGTCGATGCCGAGCGGCGCCATGGTGGCGCCGTACTCGCGCGCGGAATGCTCGGCCCAGGCAGCGATGTCGGCGCGGCCGCGGTGCACGCGGCCCTCGTCGTGCACGGTGGCGTCAGGCAGGAAGGCGGCGGCCACGCGCTGGGCATCCTGCGCGTTGGAGGCCTCGACATAGGCCGAGATGGGTGAAGGCAGATTGATCATTTGGTTTCTCCTTGAAAGTAGGTACTTCCAGTGTAGAGCTCACCACTATGGCGAAAAAGATCCAAAGAAGATATGCTCAATAAACCTGAAGTTCATAATCAATAGTCCAGATACTCCCGTGAGTTCCCTCGAACTGATCCGTCTTTTCCTTGCCGTCGCCGAGCACCGCAGCTTCACGCTGGCGGCCAGGCGCCTCGACGTCAGCCCCACGGCGGTCAGCAAGGGCGTACGCGCGCTGGAAGCCAAGCACGGTGTGCCGCTGTTTACCCGCACCACCCGCAGCGTGTCCCTCACCGACGCCGGCGCCAGCCTGTTCGCCGCGTTGAAACCGGCGGTGAGCCAGATCGAGGATGCCTTTTCGGAGCTGGAACGACTCCAGCGCCGCCCTGCCGGCCGCCTGCGCATCACCGCGCCGCGCGCCTTCGGGCGCCTGGTGGCGGGGGTGCTGGTGCCGCGCATGCGCGCCAGCCACCCCGACATCAGCTTCGACCTGTCGCTCGACGACGGCCTGGTCGACCTGGTGGCCGCCGGCTTCGACGCCGGCATCCGCCTCGGCCAGGCGATCGCCCAGGACATGGTCGCCATCCGCCTCAGCCGCCCGCTGTCCTGGTCGATCGTCGCGGCGCCCGCCTACTTCGCGCGGCATGGCGTGCCCTCCCACCCGCGCGAACTGCTGCAGCACAGCACCATCCGCTACCGCTTCATCACCTCCGGCGTCCTGCCGCCGTGGACCTTCCGCGACGGCGGGGACGAGGCCGGCGCCGGCGCCGAGTATCTGCTCGATACCGACGCCGCCCTGTGCGCCAACGACACCGGGATGATCGCCGAGCTGGCGCGCCAGGGCCTGGGCCTCGCCCGCCTGCCGGACATCGAGATCGTCGACGATCTGCGCCAGGGCCGCCTGGTGCGGACGCTCGCCGCCCATGTCCCGCCGACCTCCGGTCTCTATCTTTACTTTCCGATGCGCAGCCAGCACCAGCCCAAGATGCGGGCCCTGGTCGACGAGGCGTCGCGGGTGGCCAATGAAGGCCTGCTCGACGTCTCGTTCGACTAGCCGTCTGCCCTCAGTTGGCGGCGGTCGCGGCCACCGCGTCCAGGATCACCTTGGCGACGTCGGCCGGACGCGACTGCTGCGGCACGTGGCTGGCCGGCAGGTCGGTGACCTTGGCGCCGATCTTCTTGGCCATCGCGCGCTGCAGGCCAGGGTCGATCATGCGGTCGCGGGCGCTGACGATGAACCAGGACGGCTTGCCCTGCCAGGCCGCATTGGTGACCTTGTCGCTGAACGCCTTGGCCTGGATCGGGCCCTGGATCGCGGTCATCACGGCGGCTTGCGCGGCCGGCACGTCCTGGGCGAAGTCTTCGCGCATCGCGGCCTCCGGCAGGCTCAGGAAACCCTCCTTGTCGGCCACGAACCGCTTGCTGCCGGGGGCGGCCGGATAGCCTTCGCCGGTCTCGGCGGTGGACTTGCCCGCATCCGGGGCAAATGCCGCCACGTACACCAGGCTGCCCACCTTGTCGTGCTGGCCGGCCTCGGTGATCACCGTGCCGCCCCAGGAGTGCCCCACCAGCACCACCTTGCCCGGCTGGGTCTCGATCGCGCGCCTGGCGGCGGCGACGTCGTCGGCCAGCGAGGTCAGCGGGTTCTGGACCGCGGTGACCTTCACGCCCTTGGCTTGCAGCAGCGGGATGACCTTGGCCCAGTCCGAGCCGTCGGCGAAGGCGCCGTGCACGATCACGACGGAGGGCTTGGCGGCCGCCCTGGTGTCGGCGGCGTGGACGTTGGCGCCGATGGCGGTGAAAGCGGCCGCGATGGCCAGGGTGCGCAGGTGGTGTTTGACGGTCATGATGTTCTCCTTGAGGTGTTGTCGGCTTAGTGAAACCAGTTAGTGAAACCAGTTAGTGAAGCCAGTATAGGGATGGCCACATCGTCGCGGTATCGGTCGATCGACCGAGGCGACCGGCGCCACGCCGTCCCGCCCTTCCCGCATCACCTTCCCGCATGCCCAAACAGCATATACGGCGTCATTTCCGCACTGGATGCACCGTCAAGCCACTTTTTTTCAGTCGAATACGGGGGTCTGGACGCCAAGCAGCTGGTGGATCTTGGGCGACGTCGTCGTATACAGCATGTGCGTTTTCCTGCCCGGGAAGACATAGGCCGCGGCGCCGAAGGCCGCCAGCGCCGCCTCGTGGAAGCCCGACAGGATCAGTTTCTTCTTGCCGGGATAGGTATTGATGTCGCCCACCGCGAAGATGCCCGGCTCGCTGGTCTCGAAGGTCGCGGTATCGCGCACCCGCAACTGGCGCATTTCCATGTCCAGGCCCCAGTCCATGATCGGCCCGAGCATCGGCAGCAGGCCGAAGAACACCATCAGGATGTCCACCGGCACGCGCCGGGTCACGCCATCGCCGACGGCCACCTTCACTTCGGACAGCCGGCCGCCCTGGACGTCGAAGCCCGTGACCTGGCCGGAGATGAACTGCATTTTGTGTTCCTCGCACAGCCCCTTCATCCTGGCGATCGAGGCGGGAGCGGCGCGGAAACTGTCACGGCGGTGCACCAGCACGACCGACTCGGCCTTGCCCGTCAATTCCAGCGCCCAGTCCAGCGCCGCATCCCCGCCGCCGAGAATCACCAGCTGCCTGCCATGGAAGCGTTCGGGGTGCTTGACCCGGTAGAACAGCTGGCTGCCCTCGAAGCGATCGATGCCGGCTACCTTCAGGGGGCGCGGCTGGAAGGCGCCGACGCCGGCCGCGATGATCACCGTTTTCGCGATGAAGCGCGTGCCGAGCGAGGTCTCGAGGTCGAAGCGGCGGTCGGCGCGCCGCTGCAGCTGCGTCACCTCTTGCCCCAGGTGGAAGGTCGGCGCGAACGGCGCGATCTGCCTGAGAAGATTGTCGGTCAGTTCGCGGCCGGTCAGGACCGGGGCTGCCGGGATGTCGTAGATCGGCTTGTCGGGGTACAGCTCCATGCACTGGCCGCCCACCGCGCCGAGCGAATCGATCACGTGGGCCCGGATGTCCAGCAGGCCCAGTTCGAAGACCTGGAGCAGGCCCACCGGGCCGGCGCCGACGATCACGGCGTCGGCTTCGATGGCGCCGTCGCTCGCCTGGAATTCGGGCCTCGCGATGTCTGGCATGTCATTTGGTTTGTTCATATTCAGCTCCTTATTGGATCGAGGGCGTCCATCGCTGGACAGGGACTTTATAAACCCTCAAGTCCACTTGAGGTCAACCGCATCGATGGCGCCTCACGACAGGTCCGACGGCATCAAATAAAACGGCTGTTTCCGCAACAAATCAGGCACGCCGGCGCCGAGCCGAATTACAATTACTCATATTGCCGAAAGGAAAGCCGATACAGCGGCGTGTACGTATGAACAACATGACTCCTCCCAACACCCAGGCGCAGATCGTGCAGCACCGGCTGGCCGTGCGCCGCAATCCGCGCGATGGCAATGCCCACGCCCTGCTCGGACTGGCCGTGCTGCGCTCCGGGGAGCTGGCGGAAGGAGTCGCGGCCCTGCAGCGCGCGCTCGAACTCGATCCGAAGATTCGCGGCCTGCACGCCGTACTCGCCGCAGCCCTGGCGCGGCAGGAGCGCTTTGACGAAGCGGTCAAG
Organism: Massilia sp. UBA2604; assembly: GCA_002339265.1. GTDB lineage: Bacteria > Pseudomonadota > Gammaproteobacteria > Burkholderiales > Burkholderiaceae_D > Telluria. The sequence goes on from DDKG01000075.1 coordinate 144,061, forward strand.
GCCTATCGGATGGCCCTGCGCTTCCAGGGCGGCGACGCCGACCTGCATCATGACCTGGCCGAATGCCTGCTGCGGCTCGGGCAGGCCGGCGAGGCCGAATCCCCAGCGCGGCGCGCCGTCGCGCTGCAGCCGAATAACGTGGTCTTTCTGCTCACGCTGGGCAAGGTGCTGCATGCCCTCAACCAGGCCGAAGAGGCGGTACCGGTGTTCGAGCGCGTGCTCGCACTCGAACCGACGCGGCTGGCGGCGCGCCACGACCTCGGCCTCCTGCATGCCTTCCTGGGGAGGCATGAAGAAGCCGCCGGCTGCTTCGAGGCAGTGCTGGCGGCGGAGCCCGATCACGCCAATGCGCTGCTCTACCTGGGGCGCAGCTGGCGCAGCCTTAAACGCTACGAGGACGCCGCGCGCTGCCTGGGCCGGCTGCACGAACTCGCGCCGGACCGGGTGGACGTGCTCGTGGAACTGGGCAATGCGCTGCGCCTGAAGGGCGACCCGAACGGCGGCGTGGCACTGTTGCAGCGCGCACTCACGCTGGCGCCCGACGACGCGGAACTCATGTACACCCTGCTCGGCGCCTGCTTCAATATGGGCGACTGGGAACTTGCGCTGCAACTGGCGCGCCGGATCATGGAGGTGAGCCCCACTGCCGCCGGCAATAGCGTGCTGCTCTTCATCCTGAGCCATTGCTGCATGGACGCCGGCGAACTCACGCGCGAACACTTCGCCTTCGGGGAACGCTGGGAAACTCCGCTGCGCGCGCTGCGCCAGCCCCATCTCAACGACCGCGACCCGCATCGGCGCCTGCGCATCGGCATGGTATCGGGCGACCTGTACCACCACGCGGTGGCCAACTTCATCGGCCCGGTCTTCGATGCTCTCAGGGACAGTCACAGCGTTGCGCTGTATTGCTACTACAACAACTCCATCGAAGACTCCATGACGGAGCAGTTACGCGCCTGCTCCACTGGCTGGCATTCGATCGTCGGCCTGGACGACGAGGCGGCCGAACGCCTGATCCGGGAAGACGGAATCGACATCCTGATCGACCTGGCTGGGCATTCGGCGCTGAATCGGCTCAGCCTGTTTGCTCGCAAGCCAGCCCCAGTGCAGGCGACCTGGATCGGCTATGCCGGCACCACCGGGCTGGAAGCCGTGGACTACATCCTGTGTGACCAGTTCATGGTGCCCGAAGGGCGCTATGAGAGCCAGTTCACGGAACATATCGTGCGCCTCCCCTTGGGCACCCCATTCCTGTCCGCCACCCATGCGCCGCCGGTCAGCCCGTTGCCCGCCCTGAGCAATGGTTACATCACGTTCGGCAGCTTCCATCGCATTAACAAGTTGAACGAGAATGTCGTGGCCCAGTGGTGCAGATTGCTGCATGCGGTGCCGGATTCCAGGATGCTGGTTGGTGGCCTGCAGGCGGGCTCCGACGACGTCGTGCTCGATTGGTTCGCCGACAACGGTATCCCGCGCGAACGCCTGTTGCTGCGTGAGCGCACCAGTGTGTACGGTTACCTTGAGCAACACAAGGATGTCGACGTCTGCCTGGCGCCCTTCCCTTACAGCGGCTCGACCACCATCGGCCATGCATTGTGGATGGGCGTGCCCACCCTGTCCACCATCGGCCCGACCAATCCGAGCCATGCAGTAGTGCCGCTGATGGCCCACGTCGGCCTGGCCGACTTTATCGCCGACAATGAGGCAGCGTACATCGCACTTGGCACCTTCCTGTCCCAGAATCTCAACGCCCTGGCTGCCATGCGTGCAGGCATGCGCGAGCGCTTCGCCAACTCTCTGCTCGGCTACCCCAGCGTCACCGCCGCGGCGGTGGAATGCGCCTGGCGCATGATGTGGCAGCGCTGGTGCGCGGGCGAAGCGGCGTCGCCGCTGCGCGTCCGCCTGTCCGACCTCGTTCCGGCCAACTGATCCATGCGGGGCGGCCGGCGTTACCGACAGGATGGAGGGCGGTCCGCCCCATCCTGTTGGATTAAAAATTTCCATGCGGCACTTAATAAATACTGAATCAAAGTCGCCTTGTGATTAGGAGAGCGAGTGACGCACTCGAAACCGCAACCCATCAGGAGTTACCATGCTGAGCCTTCACACCAATAACGCCGCCCTGTCCGCGCAGAATTCGATCTCGCGCACCCAGAGCACGCTGTCGACCTCGATGACCCGCCTGTCGACCGGCTATCGCATCAATTCGGCGATGGACGACGCCGCCGGCCTGCAGATCGCCTCGCGCCTGAAGGCCCAGACCTCGGGCATGACCGTCGCCATGCGCAACACCCAGAACTCGACCTCGATGCTGCAGACCGCCGAAGGCGCGCTGGACGAAGTGTCGAACATGCTGATCCGCATGAAAGACCTGGCCACCCAAGCCGCCGACGCCTCGTCGACTGCGGACGACAAGACCGCCATGCAGGCGGAATACGACGCATTGGGCAAGGAGCTGGGCAATGTGCTGAAGAACACTACTTTTGCAGGCGCCAACTTGCTGGCTGGCACCAACGGCACCCTGGGTACCGCCGCACTGACTTTCCAGATCGGCGCATCCTCCAGCGAAACGATGTCGGTTGACCTGAGCGGCGCAATGGCTGCAGTGACCACCGCCGTCAACACCGCCACCGCGAAGTATGACACGCCTGCTGGCGCCGGCACCGAAATCGCCACGAATACCGCAGCTACGACGGCGATCGGCAACCTGACCACCGCCCTCGACAAGGTCAGCACCCTGCGTTCCGATCTGGGCGCCGCCGCCAACCGC